>JAFGFI010000316.1 GCA_016931185.1 Anaerolineae bacterium | reverse complement strand
TAGCTGGTGTAAGGGACTCACAGCTTCCTGGAAGGTCCAGTAAAGTGTATACCTTTGTAAGAAGTTGAATGATAGATAGCACTTTTCAACCTTGCTCTTTGTGCTATAATGTATAACAATATGACTAACCAAATTTTTAATTTTACGAGGGTTTCCCCATATTGGCGGCAAGTCTCAAAAATACTATGGTGTGTTTTGATATAAGGTTACTTTAACTTTATATGGTAGTCGTATGAATCCAATTTTAAATCACAGTTTAGGAGGAAAAACATGTCTGTAGAAATGAATCGTCGGCAGTTTTTGTACATGAGCGCGCTCGGCGCTGCGACGGTTGCGCTGTCTGCCTGTGGCGGCGGTGGAGCAACTGAGGCCCCCCCGGCAACTGAGGAACCGAAAGCTGCAGAGCCAACCGCAACCCCGAAGCCAAAAGCAGAAGCCACCGCTATCCCGACGCAGGCCGCGACCGCGACCCCTGTTCCCACGATGGCGCCGGAGTCCAAATATAATGAGGCTCCCATGCTGGCCGATATGGTCGCCGCTGGAGAGCTTCCCCCGGTAGAGGAACGTCTGCCTATGAACCCGCTGGTACTTGCCCCAATCCATCAGATTGGCAACTACGGTGGGCGGTTGCGCACGTTCTCAAGCTGGATCGGGCACTGGGATGAGTGCCAGTATGGCCACTCCCCACTGCGTTGGATTGACGATGGTCTGGGTATTGCCCCTGGCATGTGTGAGGCATGGGAGGCTAACACTGATAACACGGAATGGACTATCTACTTCCGCAAGGGCCTGAAATGGTCCGATGGCGCGCCCTGCACGGTGGATGATGTGTTGTTCTGGTGGAATGATATGGTCATAGATCCCGACCAGAGTGATAATCCACCTGACTTTGGGTCGGCCGGTGACGAACTGGTCGAAATGATTAAGGTGGACGATTATACGCTCAAGATGAAGTATGTCGTGCCGGCCCCCTTGACCGCCTACCGCCTGGCGATGTGGGTTAATGGCTTGATCGGTCCGCGCTGGATTGCGCCTGCGCACTATATGAAGCAATTCCACCCCAAATACAACACCGAATACAAGGACTTCGAGGAATTTGATCTCAAGATTCAGTGGCGTCAGAATCCGGAATGTCCGGCATTGGCAGCATGGGTGTGCGAGAAGTTTGAGGCTGATGTCAGCAGCACCTGGGTGCGCAATCCCTATTACTACGCGGTAGACACCGAGGGCAATCAACTGCCTTACATTGATTACCTCGACAACACGCACATTGCTGATACCGAAGTTCAGAAGCTTACAATTATGAACGGCGATATTGACTTTGTGCATTTTGGCCCTGGTGACCTGAAGGACGTCAGTACGTTCAAAGAGAATGAGGAAAAGGGCGGCTACGAGACCCGCTTCTGGGACAGTGGTTCCGGCACCGGTTCTATGTTCTTCTGGAATAACGACCACCCTGATGAGAAGATCCGCGCGGTTTACCGCAATCCCAAGTTCAAGCAGGCTATGTCTCATGCCATTGATCGCCCACGGATTCAAAAAGTGGTTTATTACAACACGGGCATGTTGACAACCGGCACAATGAGTCCGAAGGCCATTGAGTTCAACTTCAACGAAGAGGCGCGCGCGTTCTTTGAGGAAATGCGCACTGCTTATATGGATTACGATTTGGAGAAGTCCAAGGCGTTATTGGACGAAATTGGTGTGGTGGATGCCGATGGCGACGGCTGGCGGGAACTTCCTGATGGTTCGAAGTTCGAAATACTCTTTGACATCGGTGGCACGCCAAGCGCGGAACATACAACGACGTTTGAAATCGCCCTGGAAGGTTGGCAGGCGATTGGCTTAAATGTGATTGCGAACACGATGCCTGGAGCCGAATTTGATACGATGTGGCAGGCGGGCCAGGGTTCGCTGCGTGGTAACTGGGAGGTGGGCGATGGCCCTAACCATTTGGTCTACCCAAGCTGGGTTGTCCCCAATGAGACCTCGCGCTGGTCTCCGCTTTCTGGCCGTCGCTTTGAGTTGATCGGCACCGAGAAGGAAGATACCGAGTTGGATGTTGATCCCTGGGAACGCACTCCGCCGCGCTTTGCCTCTACGGAACTTGACCTGATTGGCGATCCGGTCTGGAAACTGCAAGAGCTGTTCAAGACTACGTTCTTCGAGACCGACGAGATCAAACGCCACCACATTGTGTGGGACATGGTGCGCATTCATAAGGAAGAAGGCCCCTTCTATCTGGGTACCGTTGCCAATTACCCGCGTATTGTCTATGTGGGCAAAAATATGGTCAACATTCCTCTGAAAGAAGAGTTGGCCCTGGGTGGCTTTGTGAACCCCTGGATTACCCCCTATCCGGCTATCCTGAACACGGAGACCTTCTCCTTCAAGTAAATCGAGAGTTGTGAAAGTGCCTGGCATCGCTAAAGTGTGGCAGGCACTTTTCCAAGATGACTATGCAGGCCAGGGGATGAGGGGCGAAAGATGCCTTATGCATCCCCTGGCTTTGTTTAGAAATGTAGGACAGACATTCCCGTCTGTCAGATTTGACAGGTTAGAAAACTATCCTACTTAATTGATGCAGGAGGTGTAATAATTATGATTAACTATATTATCCGCCGGGCCGGTTATATGTTTGTCACACTTGTGATGGTGACGATTATCGCGTTTGTTATTATTGAATTGCCACCTGGTTCCTATTTGGAATACAGAATTCAAGCATTGCGCAATCAGGGCAGTAACTTATCGCAAGACCAGATTAGGGGACTGGAAGAGCGGTATGGGGTGAATGATCCGGTCTATGTGAAGTTTTGGAAATGGGTCTCCGGCTTTCCAAAAGGTGACTTCGGCTGGTCCTTTAACTACGAAATGCCGGTAGCCGAGTTGATCTGGGCGCGCCTGGGATTTACATTGTTGATTGCGATGAGTTCCTTCCTCTTTAGCTGGATCGTGTCCATCTTGATCGGCGTGTACTCGGCCACGCATCGTTTCACCATCCCCGATTACGCTATCACGGTATTACAATTTATCGGACTATCGGTGCCGGGCTTTTTGCTGGCCCTGGTGCTGTTGGTCTTTGCACAGCAAATGTTAGGCATGGACGTCGGTGGTCTATTCTCGCTGGAATATCGCGATGCTCCGTGGAATTGGGCTAAGTTTGTCAATCTGCTGGAGCACCTATGGATTCCCATTATTGTGGTGGGCGCGTCTAGCACAGCCTGGTTGAGCCGCGTGATGCGCAGTAATCTGTTGGATGTGCTGAATATGCAGTACGTGCAGACCGCGCGCGCGAAGGGGTTGTTGGAGAAGCGGGTTATCTGGAAACACGCCGTTCGCAATGCGATGCACCCCCTGGTGATGGTGTTGGGGATGAGCCTCCCCGGCTTTATCTCCGGACAGACGGTGATCGAGCGGGTACTCAATCTGCCGACGACCGGCCCGATGTTGTTTAATGCCCTGCAGCAACAGGACATGTATCTGGCCGGAACCTTTATGATGTTCCTCGCTCTGCTGTTGCTGGTGGGCAACCTGCTGGCAGATATTCTGCTGGCCTGGGTAGACCCCCGCATCCAATACGAGTAAAGGGAGGTCCGTGATGATAGAAGAAGAAAAGATGGTGACGCCCCCGGAGGTTGAGGAAGTCACTGATGAGGAGATTATCCGTGGCGAAGCTGCGGAGATGTCGCAGTGGCAATTGATGGTGCTACGCTTTCGCCGTAACAAGCTTTCAATGTTTGGGTTGATTTTGTTGGTGATTATGTATATCGTGATTGCGTTTGCCAATTTCATCGGACCAAGTGACCCAATGAAACAAAACGAAGACTATCTTTATGGACCACCGAGTGGGCTTTCGTTGACGGGGCCGAATGGGGAGGTGGGGTTGTATACATACGCGACCTCGACAGAATTGGATGAGGAGACGTTTAAGTTTGTCTTTACACAGGGAGAGAAAATACCTATAAAATTCTTTGTGCGTGGCGATCCCTATAAGTTGTTAGGGTTATTCCCTACAGATATTCACCTATTTGGCGTGGATGAGCCTGATCGCATTTATCTTCTCGGCGCGGATTCGTTAGGACGTGATATGTTCACGCGCATTCTCGTGGGTGGGCAGGTCTCTCTGACGGTTGGGCTTCTAGGTGTGCTCCTCTCCATCGTCCTGGGTTCTGTTTTTGGCGCCGCGTCGGGTTACTGGGGGGGGATTATTGATGACATTATGCAGCGTGTCATTGAAGTCATCCAGTCTTTTCCCACCATTCCCCTCTATGCGGCTTTGGCGGCGGCATTGCCGAAAACATCGCAAAATTTCACGATGTTGCATCGTTACTTTCTCATCACGCTCATCCTATCGCTCATTAACTGGACCGGGTTAGCGCGGCAGTTACGGGGCAAGGTCATGGCCTACCGGCGGGCGGATTTTACGCAGGCGGCTTTGATTGCAGGGGCGTCGGATATGCGCATTATCGTTAGGCACATGTTGCCCAACGCAGTCAGTCACATTGTGGTGGTCGCCGCGATGGCGGTGCCGGGGATGATTATGGGGGAGACGGCGTTGAGCTTCCTGGGATTGGGGTTGGCTAAGCCAATGGTGAGTTGGGGCGTGTTGATCGGGGAGGCGCAGCAGGTCGCCGTCATTGTACAACATCCCTGGTTGTTGATTCCGGCTTTGGCGGTCGTCATCTCGGTGTTGGCTTACAGTGTGTTGGGCGATGGGTTGCGCGACGCAGTGGATCCCTACTCCATCTAGCCAGTCAGGAGACTATGATATGAATCAAAATACAGCTTCGACAACAGATACGGCTGGTTTGGATACAATTTTAAGTATCCGTAACCTGCATACTTACTTTTATACCATAATGGGCGTAGCACGCGCGCTAAATGGCGTCAGTCTCGACATTCCCGCCGGCAAAGTGATGGGCGTGGTGGGCGAAAGTGGCTGTGGCAAGAGTGTGACCGCGCTTTCGGCGATGCGCCTTGTCTTGCCGCCGGGCAAGATCGTCAAGGGTGAAATTATCTTGAACCGTTTGCAAAAAGAGGGTGATTCCTTTATCGTGCGTGAGGAGATCAATATCACGAATCTACATCCGCAAGGTCCGGAGATGCGTAGGATTCGCGGGGGCGAGATTGCCATGATCTTCCAGGAACCGATGACGTCGCTCAATCCCTCGTATACGGTTGGGAACCAGATTATGGAAGCTATTTTGCTACATCAAGAGGTGGACGAGGCTGAGGCGCGTCAGCGTGCTATCAATATCCTCCGCCGGGTGGAGATGTACAATCCCGACGCGGTGGTGGACCGGTACCCCCACGAGTTGAGCGGTGGGATGCGGCAGCGCGCGATGATCGCAATGGGGTTATCGTGTACGCCCTCGATCCTGGTAGCCGATGAACCGACGACCGCGTTGGATGTGACCACCGAGGCCGAGATTTTGGATTTGATGCGGGAATTGCAGGCCGAGTTGGGGATGACGATTATTTTCATTACCCACAATCTGGGTGTGGTCGCGCAGATGTGCGATAACGTCGCCGTAATGTACCTGGGGCGCGTGGTCGAACAGGCAACCATAGACGATATTTTCTATAACCCGTATCATCCTTATACCAAGGCGTTGTTAAATTCTATCCCCCGCATTGGAACCCGCACCAAGAAACGCCTGGAACCTATCAAGGGGGTTGTCCCCGATCCCTACTCACAGATTACAGGGTGCCCGTTCTATCCGCGCTGTACGTCCTTTATGCCGGGTGTGTGTGACAAGCGTGTGCCCGCGCTGACATCGCTAGGTGATGAACACACGGTGCGCTGTTTCCTGCACACTGAAGAGGTGGAAGCCGATGAGTGAACAAAAGCAAACATCAAAGTTGAACGAAGACAACCTGCTCCTGGACGTCAGGGGACTTAAAACTCACTTCCCTATTAGAAAAGGATTATTCCGCAAGGTTGTCGGGTATGTGAAAGCCGTGGATGGCGTCAATCTACACATTTACAAGGGAGATACGTTAGGGTTGGTGGGCGAAAGTGGCTGTGGTAAAACGACGACCGGCCGTACCATCATCCGGTTGTTGACGCCGGTGGAGGGTGAGATACGCTTCAACCACCCTGAAAAGGGATGGCTCAACCTGGCAAATTTGACCCGGCAGGAACTGCACCCTGTGCGCCCCTATATACAGATGATCTTCCAGGACCCGTTCTCGTCTTTGAATCCCCGCCTGACGGTGGGAAGCATTGTTGGGGAGCCGTTGGAGATCAACAATGTTGCTAGCGGATCGGAACTAAACGATCGGGTTGCTGAATTGCTGCGCGTGGTGGGGTTACGCCCGGAATATATGAGCCGTTACCCGCACGCCTTCAGTGGCGGGCAGCGGCAGCGCATCGGCATCGCGCGCGCGCTGGCCCTGAACCCGCGTCTTGTTATCTGCGATGAGCCGGTCTCCGCGCTGGATGTTTCCATCCAGGCCCAGGTGCTTAACCTGTTGGAGGATTTGCAATCCGATTTCGATCTGACGTATCTCTTTGTGGCCCACGATTTGAGTGTGGTTGAACACATTTCAGATCGGGTGGCCGTGATGTACGTGGGGAAGCTGGTGGAATTGGCGGCGACCGAGGAACTGTATTACGCGCCGAAACATCCCTACACCGAAGCACTGATGGCTGCCGTCCCGAAGCCTGACCCACGTCTGCGTGACCGGCCCATCCGGCTGCCTGGTGAAGTTGCCAATCCGGCAAACCCACCTTCTGGGTGTTACTTTCATCCTCGCTGCCGCTATGCCAAGGATATCTGCTCACAGGAAGAACCGCAGCTCAAGGATGTCGGTAATGACCATTGGGTCAGTTGTCATTTCGCCGAGGAACTGCACTTGAGAGGAGTTTTAGGAAGCCATGCCTGACGATCTTGGAACCTGGAAGCAAAAACTGCTCTATGTTGTAGCGTGGTTGTTTTCTACCGTCCTGCTGTGTGTGGGGCTGGTGTTGGTTCGCAACCTCCTGATGGCCCTGTTAAGGTGGGGCATTGATCTGCTTCCACTGGAATATACATGGGAAACCGGTGCTACTATTGGGTGGTGGGAGGAATTTATTAGCCAATTAGCCTGGCTATTCGTGGCTTGTATCGCCGCTACGGCGAACATTGCTATCGAATACTACTACCGTAAGGGCATTGCGAAGGGGCTGTTGTGGACACGCATCAAACGTATTACTATCCCTGAAATTGCAGTCGTCATTGTAGGATCGGGGCTATCGGCTCTGTTGTAATATAGAAACCGGGTTTTTTTGAAAAACCCGGTTTCTTTTTGATAACTCGCTATTCCGTAAACGCGATCTCCCGCTCCATTACGGCAATTTTCTCTTCTAATTCAGGAATTGTGCGTCCTAGTTGCCCGCTGCGCAGACGCCAGTGCCAGCGCTGCAAGAAGTTACCTTCCCTTGCTTCGAGTTTCCGTTGAAGCTCCGCATACTCTTCTGTTACCGTTAACTGTGTGATGCGTTGGGTCCAGTAGCTACTTTCCATGGATGAGACCATCTCGCGTTTGAGAAAACGCCGCATAATTTCCGCCAACATCGTGAGTGCATCGGCGTGATAACTATGTGGCAGCGTGTGTTGTAGGGCAACGCGCAGGCTGGAGTACGCGTGTTCATAATTGCGCAACATATCCGTCATCGTGGGGGAATCCTCCCTTACTCGCCACCGAGCCGCGCGCTCTATATCCATCGCGGCGTCATAGTGAGCCTGACCCCGTTCATAAGCAAACTGCGCTTCCACACTGAACTCGCGTCCGCATGCCTTGCAAATCTGCGTGTCTGTATCTTCCGCAGATATATCCACTTCTGTTTCGCAATAAGGACATAAAATTGCTATCATTGAGTTCCTTGATTCGTTTATAGTCCAACGTGATTCGTAACTTGCAAGCTAAACAAATTTTCACGCATCACGAAATCTGCACCGTCGTCATTGTATTGAAGAACATCGGCAGCCAGTACTCGAACGCTTCTGGGGTCGCACCCTGGGCGATCATAATCAACTGGCCTTTGCCCCAATAAACATTGCGTACCCATCGCTTGCGCCGCGTCTCCCCTTCCAGGAAGGTAAAACGTGCCTCAAACATAATTAGGGTGGGGGTGATGCTTTCATCCTGTGACTCAATCTCACAGCCCGGCAGCGATTCCAACCCGTCTACAAAGCCCTTCCGTAAAATCGGTGCATCTTTTTGCCTTACCCCATATTCCAATAGCCGCTTTTCTATGGAAAAACAAGTGGTGTAATCATCCTTGTTGGGAGCATAGAGCGTCCCTTGATGTCCCTGGGTCATCTCGCGGGGATACCAATCCGAAGGCATCCAGATCGCATACCCCGCTTCTGGGGCAAGATATTTCCGCATCCCATGATACCGTGGACCTGCGGATTTTTGTTCATCTGTCATACATTTTCCTCCATAAATAGGTGCGTTGCACTCTCTGAAGTGCGATGCACCTGCTTTTATACATATCTGGCTCTGGTCGGCCTTTCACTTGTTCCGGTTGGTCTCCGCCCGTGCCAGTTCTCACGCGGAGAGTTATTGTATTGAAGACCCCTTCAATGTCAAGCCTTACTATAGCCCTGGTTTTCCCTTACCACGCTACCATCACTTTCTGCACCTGGTAACGCCGGTCATAATACTGCACATAGCGATGCTGCTTACCAAAATGGTACACGTCGCGCGTGACTTCTACATCTTTTTCACAGTACTTAAAAATTTCTTCAATCTTGCCCTCTTTCCACCACTGTACGGCTTGGAGGCCATCCGCACTCTTGCCCACACCCAAAGTGGCGGAAGCAACGGAGTCCAGACTGACACGGTGGCCCAGTCGCTTGTAAAGTATGTCCAGCATATCCACCGTGGGCAATTTCGTAAGATCTACGTCGGTGTAGCGCATCACCACGGGATAGTCAAAACCATAAAGATTAAAA
The DNA here is from genome assembly GCA_016931185.1 of Anaerolineae bacterium. Classification (GTDB taxonomy): domain Bacteria; phylum Chloroflexota; class Anaerolineae; order B4-G1; family SLSP01; genus JAFGFI01. The sequence goes on along the minus strand of JAFGFI010000316.1, from coordinate 65,887 downwards.
CCAACAACCAGGTCTGCCTTCTGTAATTCTGTGACCAGGTCCGCGGTCTGTGCCTCGGTATATCGGTGAAACGCTTGATCTGCGCTATTATACGTCACCACCGCCGAAATTCGCAGCCGCTCCGGGTAATGTCCTCCGACCTCCTGGAAAGAATTCTGCGTCTCAACATCGAAAAAAACAGGCATTCCAACCTCCTTCATAAATAGTGTACTTACATCAAACGTTAAATGGGATTGCATTTTGACGTTTGACGTCTGACGTTTGACGTATCCACTAACTCAAATGAAACACACCCATCTAATTTCGCGTAAAGTGGCGACTTGAGTTAACGGCCAAATCACACATCACGTTTCACGTCTTCACATCCACCACTTCATAAATCGCTTCTGGGTGTTGTTGGCCCTTGATTCTGACCGGCGGGAGTTCGCGGACGCGCACGGTGCCGCGCACCATTTCGTATGTTTGAAAGCAAATAATGATTTTGTTGGGCGGCGCGAGTTCCTGGAGGGTATGAGCCTTGTTGACGGTGTGCCCGACGACAGTGTAGTTGACGACATTCGGCGTGCCGACGTTACCTACAATAGCATCCCCGGTAGCAATGCCTATTCCAAAGGCTAACCGGTGGTTGATGGGGAGTTGTTGGTGCGTGCGCTGCGTCATCTGCAAGATGCGCCACCCGGCGCGGACGGCGCGCTGCGCGTAATCTGCCTGGGGCAGTGGGGCATTGAAGAAAGCCATCACCTCGTCACCCATAAACTTATCTAGCGTGCCCTCTTCTTGGAGTACGGCGTTGGCTGCACCTGCCATATGCCGGTTAAGGACGGCGATAAGCGCTTCGGGCGAAGTTTCTGCGCTGAAGGTCGTGAAGCCACGCAGGTCGGCAAAGAGTATGGCGATGGGCTGTCGCTGCCCTCCGGGCCGGATACTCTGTGGCTGTTTGAGAATACGTTCAACTACCTGGGGCGCGACGTAATGCTCGAACAGGCTGCGCATCTCGCGCTTCTCCTGGTCACGCTGCGCTTCGATCTCGGACAGAAGCCGGAAATTCTCGATAGCAATGGCAGCGTAGTCACCCAACATTTTGAGTAACCGGTAATCCTGCTGGTTAAGAGGTTGGCGATTGCGTTTATTGCTGACCGTCAGCATACCGAGAACGTTGGGACCGATCTGGATGGGCACGGACATCATCAGATTGGGGGAGACAGTTTGCAGATTGACGTCCGGGGAGACTCTGTGGTATTCTCCGCCTCTGCGCTCGCGCCGGGCCTGAACTTGCGCGTTGCCGGTCTTGGGGTCAAAAAGCGCGAGTTGCCCATCTAGCGCGTCGGTCAAATAGAGGGCGGCCTCCACTATGCGTTCCAGGAGTTTCTCTCGCTCGCGCAAGGTAGTCACGGATTTGCTCACGTGATACAGAATATCCAGTTCTTTGATCCGTTGCGCCAGTTGTGTATTAGTTTTTTGAAGGCGTACCAGTAAGGCATCCCGTTCTTGCTCTAAGTGGACAGCGCGCAGCACATTTTTAATGCCGTCCAAGATTTCTGTCACGGCAAAGGGCTTGGGAATATAATCCCGCACTCCTAGACGGAATACATCCACCGCGACGGATTCGGAACCATAAGAGGTGATCAGAATGGTAGGAATAGAAACTTTGCATTCATTGAGGGCTTGAAGGACCTCAATACCTTTCATTTTTGGCATTTCGTAATCCAACAATATCAGATCTGGCCGTTCACGTAGTGCCAGTGTCAGCCCTTGCTCTCCGTCTTCGGCTTGAGTCACACGATATCCTTCTGGAATTAGAACGGACTGTGTTAAGAATTCGCGGATATGGGCGCTGTCATCGACAACTAAAATGTGAGGGCCTGGTGGATTACCTTGCATGATAGAATTTGCCTCTTCATTACGAAGGATGAATGATGATTTTATTTTGTTGCTTTTCGAGTATTATTTTAAACCTTTTTTTATAAAAAGCAATGTGAAACGTGATGCCTGATAGTCTCCCTCTTGAGTGTTGTTGGGCTTTTTTACACGGCGGAATATTATTTTCGCCACGAATGACACGAATTTTCACGAAAAATAAGCCGAAATTAGTGCCAATTCGTGAAGATTTGTGGCAAAATCCAACCTGAGCACTTAACAACACTTACCAGGGGGACTACCTTATGCCTGAAATGTAAAAAACGTTACTGGGTGCTGGATTCTGGATATTCATTCCTGGATTCTTCATTCACTATTTACCATTCACGCAATCACCCCTCCTCCAAGCACTTCATCTCCCTGATAGAAAACTACCGATTGCCCAGGCGCGACGCCATGTTGGGATGAGGCAAAGGTGACGTGGGCGCGATTCTTGTCTTGGATGTGGATGGTGGCAGGCGCGCGGGGAGCGCGGTAACGGATGCGGGTTTCCGCAGAGAAGATAAGGGCAGGGGGAGTATTTGCGATGAAGGAGAGGTCCTCAAGAGTACAATTGGCGCGCTCTAACCGGTGGCGTGGCCCGACCACAAGTGTATTTGTCTCTGGCACGAGGTGCAGGACATAGAGGGGGTGCGGCGCAGAGATACCCAGTCCACCGCGTTGCCCGACGGTATAGAAGGGAAGTCCCTGATGTTGACCAAGAACCGTGCCAATTTCGTCCACAATAGGGCCAGGCGCGATCGCTTCCGGCCGTAAAGCGTGTAATAAACTGCGATAATCTCTCCCTTGCATAAAGCAAAGGTCCTGACTGTCGTGTTGTTCCGCGCCGGGCAGGCGGAGCTGGCGAGCGATAACACGAACGTCAGTTTTGCTTGCCACTTCACCCAAAGGGAGTTTAAGGCGTGTGAGGTGTGCCTGGGTTAGCCGGTAGAGCATGTAGGCTTGATCCTGGTGCTGGCTCCTGGCACAGAGCAGGCGTGTCCCTGCTGCTGTGGGTACAGTGCGCGCATAGTGGCCGGTGGCGATCCACTGTGCGCCTACCTGATCCGCCGTTTCAAGCAATGCGGCAAATTTAAGTTGAGGATTGCACAGAATGCATGGATTGGGCGTGTACCCTTTGCTGTAGGCATCCAGGAAGGGCACAACGACGTGCTGGTAGAAGCGAGCTTGTATTTCCAACACGCGTAAAGGAATTCCCAGTCCATGAGCGGCAGTTTCCGCTTCATTGATCATCTTTTCGGAGGTATCCGTTGATTGGAAAGCTTTCCAGGTCTTGAGTACCACTCCGATTACATCATAGCCTTGTTCTAACAGCAGCGCGCCCGCAACCGTGCTATCTACTCCGCCACTCATCCCCAAAACTACGCACTTTTCGCCGTCATTCATAACCCATATTATACACGAGGTAGCGAGTCGGCGAATGATGAATCACGAATTATCATTGACCATTCATTGGGTACACTTCATAACCTTCAATATCTGACTCTTAACTCCCCTCTTACTTGACTTTTTAGCCTGCCCTTCTACAATGTAAGAAGTTTTCAATCAAACTTATCTTACCGAAAGGAGTTTATAGCAATGGATCAACCTGAAGTGGTTTCCCCGCAAGTGGATAATGTGACCGACGATGATAGGCTATGGGCGTTGTTGAGCTGGATTTTAACCCCCATTGTGCCGGTGATTGTATTGTTGCTCGATGATAAGAAGGGCCGTCCCTTTATCAAGTACAATGCAATCCAGGCCCTGATCTTGGGAGTGGTGGGTTATATTCTTTCGTCGGTGTTAATTCCTGTGATTGGTCTGGGATGTTTGACCGGGTTGGCTGTGTTTGGATACCAGATCTACCTGGCAATTAAGGCTAATTCTGGAGAATGGGTGGTCGTCCCTGTCCTCACTGACTTTGTCAAGAATCAAGGGTGGATTTAGGCTTATAGAGGCGTTTTATCTTAACCCAAGTTGCCACCTTACCTAGATTGGGCCAGTCTGTGGAGACTGGCCCAATCTCTGGGTAGCAACTTGGGTTATCTTAATTAAGAAATGGATGTGTTTTATTGTTAGTTGGAGAATGTGCTTGCGTCAAATGTCAAATGTGAGTGCATTTTGATGTTTGACGTCTGGCATACTCGCTAACGCAAATGAAATACATCCATCTGAACTTTGCCTAAAAACGGCTTCCTACATATAGCGGGAAGCCGTTTTTGACGCCGGTTTTCCCCTATGGTATACTGACTTGATTAAATAAATTCTTGTTAGGGGGTAGTTATGGGGATATTGGGGCGCAAGCGTTGGCAGATCGCGCCACCGGCCCCGCAACCGTTTTTGGAGCGTCTACCGCATATTGAACCGCAGGTGGCTCAATTATTGTACAACCGTGGCATTGTCGAACCGGCAGCCATTGAGGCATTTCTAAACGGCGCCTGCGTGTTCAACAACCCGTTTGCCTTAAAAGATATGGATTTAGCGGTGACTTTGCTGCGGCAGACAATTCTGCGCGGAGCCTCCATTGTGGTTTATGGGGATTATGATGTAGATGGTGTAACGGCATCGGCGGTCCTGATCCAGACATTGCGAGTGTTGGGTGCTCATGTAGAAGCCTATATTCCTAATCGGGAAGACGAAGGATATGGATTAAACATGGATGCTATCGCCAAACTTGCCGAATCTGGGACAGCGTTGATGCTGACTGTAGATTGTGGCATCCGCTCGTTGGAGGAGATTGCGTATGCGCGACAAGTGGGGTTAAAGGTAATTGTTACCGATCATCATCATTTGGGCGCGGCATTGCCGGCTGCAAACGCTGTGATCAATCCCAAACGTGAGGACTGTAATTATCCATTTAAAGATTTGGCCGGTGTAGGGGTGGCTTTTAAGTTGGCACAAGCTCTCTTGCGCACCAACCTGCGTGTGCCTTTACCTGCAACGCAATCCACAATGGATGAGGATGAATTGTTGGATTTGGTTGCTTTAGGGACGGTTGCAGATATGGTTCCATTGCTAGGCGAGAATCATGTATTAGTAAGAAGAGGATTAGCAAGTATTAACAGCGCGCGCCGTCCTGGAATTAGTGCATTGATGGATGTGGCGAGTATATCGCCGGGGAAAGTGACTACGGATACAATTGGATTCAGTCTTGCGCCTCGTCTCAATGCTGCCGGGCGTATCAGTGAGGCGCAAAGGGCTTTGGATTTGTTATTAGCCCCCGATATGTTATCAGCGCTTCCGCTGGCGCAAGAGTTGAATACGTTAAACCAGGAGCGGCGAGCGATGACGTTGGCCTTGCAAGATGCGGCGCGAAACGTCGCGTTTCAGGATAGTAAGCTTGGAAGTATTAACGATGAAATTCCCCCTTTGCTTTTTGCTGCGCTGGATGGATTTGCTGCCGGACTTGGCAGCATCAGCGGTATTGTGGGGTTGGGAGCTAGCCGGTTGTTGGATGAGTTCTACCGGCCTGCAGTGGTGGTTGCAATTGAGGGTGAATTGAGCAAAGGTTCAGCGCGTTCAATCCCTGAATTTCACATTACCGAAGCCCTGGATAGATTATCGGATTTGTTGGTGCGGCATGGGGGACACGCCGCCGCTGCTGGATTTACAATCTATACGGAATTGTTGCCTGAATTCCGGGCGCGTTTGACGGCGATTGCGCGAGAAGAATTGGGAGGGATTTCATTAGCCCCCACCTTCCAGGTAGATGCCGAAGTTGCGTTAGGGGGGCTTTCATGGGATCTGTATTACAAACTATGTAGTTTGGAACCGTTTGGGTATGGCAATCCCACGCCAACTTTTGTGAGCCGTCGGGTGCGAGTATCTCACGCGCGGGCGGTGGGCGCCGAAGGACAACATCTTAAACTTTATTTGGTGGACGAGTGTGGTAAAAGCTGGGACGCGATAGCGTTCCGTCAAGGAGAATGGATTAAGGCGTTGCCAGATTGGATTGATATTGCGTATGAGTTGCAGGCTAACGAGTGGAATGGGCGCACGACATTGCAATTGCGAATCAAAGACATTCATTTTACAGATAGCGATTGAGCGATCAAGCAAAAAGAGGTGAAAACGATGCGTGTATTGATAACCGGTGCAGCAGGGTTTATCGGCAGCAATTTGGCTGAATCGTTGCTTAAGCAGGGTACTCAAGTAGTAGGGTTAGACAATTTTAATGATTATTACAGCCCAGCGCGCAAACGCAAAAATGTAGCGGCTTTGGGAGCGTATTCTGATTTTGTGATGCATGAAGCTGATTTGCGAGATGAGACCACGGTAACCCGCGTGATTACCGAGGGATCATTCGATGCCATCGCGCACCTGGGCGCGATGGCAAATGTGCGTTACTCTATTGAGCGTGCCCCTCTCTATACGGATGTGAATATCCGGGGCACGGTGAATGTGTTAGAGGGCGCGCGGCTTGCTGGCGTTCCGCACATAGTTTTCGCTTCGACATCCTCGGTATATGGTAAGACAGAACAATTACCATTTCAGGAAAATGATCCATTAGGCAAACCCCTGGCTCCTTATCCCGCGTCAAAAATTGCCGGGGAATTGATGGGATATACTTATCATAACCTATTTGATATTTCTTTTACGGCGGTACGGTTCTTCAGCGTTTATGGCCCACGGGGACGTCCTGATATGATGCCTTTTATGATTACCGATAGCATTGTACAGGATAAAATGTTCAAGTTGTACGATGCGGGCGAAATGTACCGCGACTGGACCTTTATCGGTGATATTGTGAAAGGGATTACGGCTGCGTTGGAACGTCCGCTTGGCTATGAGCGTATCAACCTGGGGCGTGGGCAGCCAGTACGGATGGCGGATTTTGTTACCCTGGTGGAACAATTAGTCGGTAAGCGGGCACTTATGGAGACTCCCCCCGCCCCCGCCAGTGAACCGCACATCACGTATGCAGACATCACCAAGGCGCGCCGTTTATTAGATTATGCCCCCCAGGTTTCCGTCGAAGAAGGCATGGCGATATTCTGGGAGTGGTACCAGAAGGAAGTCATGAATTAGGAGTAGGGAATTAGGAGTTAGGCGCAAATCGTGAGATGTATCGTCATTCTTAACTCCTAACTTTTCACCCCTCACTATTTATGCGCGTTTTAGTTACTGGAGCTACGGGGTGTGTGGGCGCGAATGTGGTGGAGGCGCTCCTGGCACGTGGATATGAAGTGCGCGTGTTGCAGCGCGCGACTTCGCATCTGGATGCATTAGATGGGTTGTTACCGGAGCTTGGAAGCGCCGGCGACTTGGTCGTGGGAGATGTGACGGATTATCCTTCGTTGCAGGAGGCAATGGGCGGTTGTACGTGGGTTATACACGCGGCGGCGATCTCCCAGTACTGGCGTAGCTGTCCCGATTTGATCTATCACATTAATGTGACTGGCACGCGCAACGTGTTGCGGGCTGCGCAGGAATCAGGTGTACGGCGCGTTGTTGTTACCAGTTCGGTAGCAGCATTGGGGATTCCCACCCACATGGGACAGCTATTAAGTGAAACCGATAGCTTTAATCTGCACCCAGATCAGTTCCACTATGGGCACAGTAAAGTATTGGTCGAAGCTGAAGTTGCGCGTTTCGTAGCTGCAGGTTTGGATGTGGTGGTGGTCAATCCGGCTTCGGTGATTGGGCAACGTGATATCAATTTTGTGGGTGGTGAAATTTTGCGCTTGATTCAGAAAGGGCAATTATTGTTCGCGCCGCCTGGAGGGATGGGGGTGGTGTCGGCTAAGGCGGTGGGGATAGGTCACGTGTTGGCCGCGGAAAGGGGAAAAAGCGGCGAACGATATATTTTGAATGGAGAGAATATATCCCATCGTGCATTGATGGCCATTGTGGCCGAGGTGACGGGCGCGACTCCCCCATTATGGGTGATGCCATCACAAGTGCTGCGGGCTGCCGTCCCCCTGGTGCGTTTTTGGAATCGTTGGTCGCCTGTTTCTATCTCGCTTGATGCTGCTCAGGTGGACCTGAGTACGCGCTTTATGTACTTTAATGGGGAAAAAGCTGCCCGTGTGCTGGGTTTTCCCCAGAGTATGGAGCAAACTTCTGCGCGCGCCGCGGTAGAAGAGGCATGGTCATGGTATCGGACTTATGGACTAATATGAGACATAGCAACCATTCCTCGGAGAACCTCTTGCCCCGTCTACTGCCTATCTTTTACCGTCTACTGCCCACCGTCTACTGTAATGGTGCATTTTCGCGATGTATCTAAAATCTGACAAGGAATTATATAGTCGCCGCCGTCGCGCGCCGTTTTGGCGCATACTATTACCCGTGTTATTGTTCACCGTGGGCGGCTATATAGTGTACAATTTCCTGATTGCAACGCGTAACCCTATGGTCACGATGAGTACTCCTACACCGTTGCCTACGCCCACACGCGCTGCACTTTCTTATGTGGCAGAGGCTGAGGATGCGTATTGGGCAGGGGATATGGGGGGAGCCATTGTTGCCTATAAACATGCCCTGGACCTGGAGCCGAATCAAGCTGAGTTATATTTGGACCTGGCCCGCTTGTTGATTTTTCAAGGGTATCCAGAGCGTGGGTTGGAGATGGTGCGTGAGGCCCTGCGCCGCCAGCCAGAAAACGCGCGCGCTTGGGCGTTGTTAGGGATGGCGTATGATTGGCTTGGTCTGTCGTCCGAGGCAATAGAGGCATTGGAGAAAGCCGTTACTTTGGATCCTACCCTACCTGAAACGTATGCGTATTTAGCCGAAGCCTATATTGATGCCGGGGACTGGTTCAATGCTAATAATATTATTGCCACTGCGCTAGAACTGGATGCTACTAATGTAGATGTGTTGCGCAATCGCGCTTATGTGTTGGAAAATCAGGGGAATTATACAGGTGCGATTGCCGCTTATCGGGAAGCATTGGATGTCAATGACAGGTTAGTGCATCTTTATTTGTCCATTGGGCGGAATGCCAGTGCATTGAATAATCTTGGATTGGCGCAGGAGATCTATGAAGATGCAGTTGCTATAGAACCTGATAATGCGGCAGCCCTGGATCGCTTGGGATGGATTTATATATTGTTGGGTGAATATGACAAAGCCCAGGTGGTATTAGAGAAAGCCATAGAAAGTGAGCCTACCTTGCCAGAGGCATTAGGGCATTTGGCGACACTTTATTTTCAAAATCATAATTATGAAGATGCAATAGAGATGTTCAAACCGGCTCTGCGCTATGGAGAAGCCCGATCTCGGCGGCTCACGGTTTTTTTTGTATTAACCGAGGAAACGTCGTCCGAAATTGGGAACACCCCCGGTGGGCGCGAGGTGGCGCGGGCTGCGTTTATCCATCCTGACCAATTTGATCTGCCCCTGAGGGGTATCGTGCAGGGGCAGGGAGAAGCAGCAACGATCCAGGGATATGTGCGTCTGGATGTGATGAGTGGGCGGTATGCGATCAGCTTGACAAATTTACCCCCCGCGTCTCCGGGTAAAGTATACGTGGGGTGGTTTTTCAGACTTCTGTCGCCTGAGCGTACTCTGGTACATACCTCGCATATTCTCCCCTTACCTGATGGAAGCGTTGATGTGCTTGGGGACACAGGATCCGTGAAAGGTCTGCCCATTGAAAATTACTACTCGTTAGCGTTATGTTATTATTTGTTGGACGAGTGTACACAGGCGCAACCTTATATTGAAATTGCGTTGCGCATAGACCCCAATGATGCGAACGCGCTTCAAACTCAGAGGTTATGCCAGTAATGAGACGGAAAGTATATTTGCCACCTTTTGATGAACAGCGACCGATTTCTCCCGTAAAGTTGTGGGGTGTGAAGGTGTTGTCTGTTGTGGGAGAGGTTGCACGCAGAACGGATCTTAATACTAAGCATATCTGGCCCTCCCTTCTTATGTTACTGAGTTTGAGTTATATGTATCGTCGTTTGTTGGCAGGGTGGGCAGTGGCGGGTGGCGATCTGCAGACATACTTTTTCCCTTATTGGACAGCCGCCGCGCGCGCGTTCCAGGCTGGACAGTTAGCTTTATGGAATCCTTATCTTTTTGCTGGGGCCCCCTTACTGGCGAATTCACAGATGGGTGTGTTTTATCCTCTAAATTGGATATTGTGGTGGATTTCTGGACCATCCTTAGCGGATATGGTGCGCACATTACATGGAAGCGTGTTATTACATGTGGGATTGGCGGCGGTCAATACTTACATTTTAGCGCGACGTTTGAGGCTTGACCCGTGGGCGGCTGCGGTTGGCGGTTTACTTTACGCCGGAAGTGGCTATCTTGGTGTACATATCGAGCATCTCAATCAGCTCCAGGGTATGGCCTGGTTGCCATTGCTGCTTTTGCCGTCCAGAAGAGAGAAGATAGCAAGCAGTATAGAGCGCCGGAAGTCGAGATTTGAGAATCCAAAAGCCAAAATCTATCCGTCACCGGTGAGTATTTTGGCATTGGGCATGATCCTACTGGCCGGCCATACACAGACGGCGTTGATTGCCGTAGTAGGCATCGTTGTGTGGTGGTGTGTATTCGTATTTAGCGATAAGGTACTCCTCCCCGATGGGGACAATTCGCCGGATTGTCCCCATCCACCGGATTGTCTTCATCCGCCGGATTGTCTTCATCCGCCGGATTGTCTCCATCCGCCGGATTGTCTCCATCCGCCGGATTGCCCCAATTCGCTAACCCCCAAAACCCAATCACGTTTCACATTTCATGTTTCACGTTTCACGTCTCATGTTTCACGTCTCATTTTTTCCCTTCTTCCTTTTGCTATAGCCGGCCTCTTAGCCGCCGTACAGCTTTTCCCAACGTTGGAATTGGCGCGTTTTTCAGTGCGTAGTGGAGGCCTCCCCTGGCGAGAAGCCGTATCTTTTTCGGTCCGACCCTGGGACCTGCACCACGTATTATTACCCCCTTATCTGTTTTCCCTTTTGTTACCGGAAGGGGTGGGATACATAGGAGTGTTGGGGTTGATATTGGCAGGGATAGGGGGGCGGCGTGCCTGGCGCGAGCGAGATGTCTCCGGTTTGTCTTTCCTGATTTTGAGTGGAGTGGGAATATTCCTGGCCTTGGGGGGGTACAACCCGCTTTATCTTCTCGCGGCCCGGCTCGGCTTGCCAGGTGTGGCACAATTTCGTGCCCCGGCACGCTATCTAGCTCTTTATACCCTGTCTGTTGCGTTGCTGGCCGGGAAGGGTATCAGTAATCCAGAATTGAAAATCCAGGGCTTAGTACTCAGCCCCCAACGACCATTTTCGCATTTCCTGTATCCCATATCCCGTATCCCGTATCTCATAGCTCGTATTTTCCTACTTGGACTTATCGCTGTAGAACTCACCTGTTCTGCCGAATACCTGCCGCACGCGCAGGCGACCGATCCACGCGCGTATACGGATCTGCGCCCTGTGACTGCTTATCTGATGGCAGCAGCACAAGCGGATAAGGTCGCCGGACAACCGTCAGGACGTTTTTTGAGTATCTCCCAAACGCTCTTTGACCCGGGAGATAAGGCCGAAATTGAGGCGTTGTATGAGGGCGTATTATCACCAGATGCCTTGTGGTCTTACCTGGTAGCGACAAAACAACGGGAAGTATTGGCGCCTAATTTGCCATTGACTTTTGAAGTATCTGCTGTGGATGGGTATGATGGTGGCCTGTTACCCCTGCGTCATTATGTGGAATTCTCCAAGTTATTGCTGCCGGAAGGTACCCTGGATGGTCGTCTGCGTGAGAATTTGCGCGCGATCCCTGAAGTGCGTTGGCTTTCATTGATAGGGGGGCGTTTTCTTATCACCGATAAAACCGGGGATGCCTGGGTTGACGGTATTTTTTATGACCGTCAATTTCAACCGGCCTTATCTCCCGGTGAAACGCTATCGGTGGCCTGGTTGCCTTCGGATTTTACTGCAAATGCGTTGGGCCTGTTATATCAGGGAACGGGAGAGGTTCACATTACATTAGAGGATGGGCGAGAGATCACCCGTTTCTTGCCAATGACCTCTGTCTCGGAGACTCCGGTTCGATTGAGTTGGTCCACGCCCTCGACGCCGCTCTCGGTGACGGTGCGGGCAGCTAAAATGGGGATAACTCTTACCGGAGCGAGTTTGATAGATACTCGTACTGAGGCTTTTTATTCACTTGTGCTTTCCGATCATTTCCGCCTGGTCCATTCTGGTGACGTAAAAGTTTATGAAAATTTGAAAGTTTTACCGCGTGCCTTCCTGGTCTACCGGGCACGTTGTTTTGAAGAATCATCAACAGCACTCGCATGGATGCAAGATGTCGGTTTTAATCCGGCGAGCGAAGTCAGTTTAATGGGGTGTGCGGCTGCTGGTGTACAAGAACAGAATATGGCAGCGGTGGAAGCAGAGGCGACGATTATTACCTACACACCGACGCGGCTTGAGTTAGAAGTGATCACTCCTGCTCCCGGTTTTTTGGTTTTGACGGATGCCTGGTATCCGGGTTGGCAGGCAGAGATGACGCCGTTAACAGAGGAAGTTCCCATTACGCAAATTCCTATCTTGCGTGCAGATCTGTTATTTCGTTCGATTCCTGTGCCGGCAGGAAAGTGGCGTGTGACATTAGCCTATCATTCCATTTGGGTGTATATTGGGGGAGTGTTGAGTGGCGTAGGTTGGGTCATGTTTGGGGTATACGGCATGTGGCAATCCGGCAAATTGCAGGGGTTTGAAGAACGTATGCACAAATGATGCAATTGGTTGCACCCTTATTTAAACGAGGTTATAATAAAGTTAGCTATAGCTAAAGATACAATTGGATAGTGGTAATAGGTTGCTTGGTAATCAAGAGGTTAAAAGGTCAACTTTCTCAAACGGTAACCAAACGTTTACTATAGTTTTGTAAGAATAAGACCCTTTCGTGGTATAATTTTTCCAGTGAACAGTGTAAAGAGGTAGGTATGAGCCCAAAAATTCTGTATATTGAAGATACTTTTGAAAATCGTATGTTGGTTAGTCGTATTCTTATGTTTGAAGGATACACGATTTTCGAAGCTGAGGATGGCCCTACTGGTATTGATATTGCCTTGCGTGAGCACCCTGATTTGATATTGATGGATATGAATCTTCCAGATATAGATGGATATGAAATGACGCGGCGTATTCGGGCCATTCCTGAATTACAGGGCATTCCCATTATTGCAATGACGGCCAATGTCATGCACGGTGATCGTGAAAAGACATTAGAGGCTGGTTGCGACGGATATATTCCGAAGCCCATTGATGTGGATAAACTCTCAGAGCAAATTCAAAACTTTTTAGAAAAGACACAGAAATAATTCGTCACTCTGAATGGCGCATCATTCTGATGACTGTATCATTCTGATGACTGTATCATTCTGATGACTGTATCATTTCTAAAAGATGTGCTTTTTCTGAGTAGCGTACTATTTCTGAACAGTATCCTATAAAAAGATAATACATTATGGTATGGCAATCTAAACCTCCATCAGAGGTCACCATCCTTATTGTAGAGGATAATCTTAATAACTTCCTTCTTATGACGCGCCTTTTAGCTTTTTTAGGAGTAAAAAAGTGTGAATGGAAGGCCTCAGGATGGAAGGTATTGGAATTTGCTGAAACATTAGGCCCTATTGACCTGGTGTTGATGGATATTTTTCTGCCAGATGCGGATGGGTATCAAGCACTTGCGTCATTGCGCACCCATCCGCGTTTTCAAGATGTCCCGATAGTGGCAGTAACGGCTGATGTTTCGTTAGATAATATGGAGCAGGCGCGCGCGGCTGGGTTTAATGGCTTTATTGGTAAGCCGTTGGATCCCGATCGTTTTCCAGAACAAGTGCGACGTCTGTTACAAGGCGAGGAGGTATGGGAACGCGAATAAACATAGTTGGGGGGGCTACCGGTCCCTCCCGATCGATTCCCACGACAGGAATGCGAGGGGGACTGGGGCGAACCCTATTAACCGCGTTCTTGATCCTTACGATTTTACCTTTAGCTTTGGTAGGAGGTTATGCTGTCCAACAAAACCGAGAAAACCTCCAACGGGAGGCAGAGGCCAAGTTACGGGCGATCGCTGTTCTGAAAGGTGAGACATTACGCCGGTGGTTTGAAGAAATCCAAACCATATTATCTGTATCTGCCCTGTTGGAGCATGAGGAGATTGGCTTATCTCACGAGAGATGGTGGTCAAGTCTTACCCAACAGGTTTCAAATTTGGTGGGTGTGGTTATTTTTGATGTAGAAGCGCGCACCATCTGGTCGACCGGTACCTGTGTACCATCTCTGCATCTCCTGGAGAATAAATTTTCCATTTCATATCCTGATAATTTTATAACATTATTGATTACTGAGCAGGAGCATACTTTTGTCTTTTGTTTATCTGCTTCAGCTCTGGAACAGGTCATTCATTCAGAAGAAATGGTGGTTGGCAAAACAGGAAACGTTTACTTGGTACACAATGCCTGTATTTGGTCGGGTGCAACTGAAATGTATGCTCAAAATGAGAACTGTTCAAGTCCATCCACAGCTATTGTCAGCAATGGGAAAATGTGGACGGGATTGTATACTAATCATCTTGATGTTCCTGTCATCGGTGTGTACTATCCCTTAACCGACTTGAGTATGAATGGTATGGATGATTACGCGCTGGGTATTTTGGTAGAACAGGCACAGTCAGAGACTTTGGAATCTAATGACCGGATGGCGGCAACCTTTATTGCAATAGTGTTAGCGGTCGCTCTCACGACGACTGCAATCTCTGCGGTTGTTATCCGGCAGATCACGCGTCCTGTGATTTTATTGACCGAATCTGCTTTGGCGATGGCGGAAGGCGATCTTGACCAGCACTTGACAGTAACGTCTCGTGATGAGATTGGAATTCTGACTTATGTTTTCAATGAGATGTCTAGTGAGCTGAAATCACTTTATGATGATCTTGAAGCTAAAGTAGCAGAGCGTACCGCTATGTTGCAGAAAGCAAATTATCAAATTCAGCGACGTGTGTTGCATTTTCAGGCCAGTCAGGAGGTAAGCCGGGCGATCACGTCAATTAGTGACCCAGATGTTTTGTTAAGCCGCGTGGTAGATGCAATCCAGGATCGTTTTCGTTATGCCTCTGTGGGTGTGTACTTAGTTGAGCCTGGTGGTGGGCTGATACGGTTGCGGACTGTAAGTCCACAAGGTGCATTTTCCTGGCCGACCTTAGTTTATACGGGTGATGGTTCGATAGTGGAACGAGCCATCCGTAAGCAAGTTGCTCTAGTAGAAAGTCAGGAAGAAGGTGACGAAGATGAGACGCAAATGTTTGCTGCTGCTTGGTATCGTCGTACCTTATCCCGGGTAGTAGTCCCCTTACAAATGGAAGAGCGCGTGTCCGGAGCGTTGGCGGTGCTAAGTACTGAATATGAGGGCGTCCAGTTTGATGAGGTAGAAGTGCTGGAAATTCTCGCTAGGCAGATAGTGATCGCCCTGGAAAATGCGCGGGCTTATGAGCGTGAACGGTTAGCTGCTAAACAAATGGAAGAAGCCGAGGCTTTTAAGATACGGTTTTTATCCAATATGTCTCATGAATTACGAGAACCCTTAAATACAATTATTGGTTTTTCGCGTTTGATGCTTAAAGGGATTGATGGCCCTTTGAATGATCAACAACAACAGGATCTTGATCTTGTCTACAATAACGGTCAACGTTTGTTGTTCCTCATCAATGATATGTTGACTAGCTCGCAGCTCCAGGCTGGTCTGATGGAACTGAAATTTCAACCTGTTGACCTGCGTAAACTCGTGTCAGAAGTGATGCCGACTGCCAGTGCCCTGGTACGGGGCAAAGCAATAGAATTGGTGCAAGAAATCCCGGAGGATATACCGATGGTTCGGGCCGACCCGGCGCGGCTGCGTCAAATCCTGGTTCAGCTTTTCACAAATGCGGCTAAGTTTACACAAAAGGGGAGCATTACCCTGCGGGCCTGGGTGAGTGAAGCGCAAATCTACATCAGTGTGCGGGACACAGGTATGGGAATCCCACCGGAAGATCGTGATCGCATCTTTTCACCTTTTGAGAGAAGTTCTTCTCCTGAGAACCGGCGTGCGCAGGGTGCAGGGTTGGGGTTGGCTTTGTGTAAAGAGTTTGTAGAGTTACATGGGGGACAAATCTGGGTGGTGAGTGAAGTGGGGTTAGGGAGTACGTTTACGTTTTCGTTACCCTGTTATGTAACTCTAGCAGATGGAGCCTGTGCGCTTGTGGAATGAATGGAATATTAATGGAGGATGTTGTGAATGATAATTACAACACCATTTCTGAATTGCACGGGATAAATGAACACGAAAGTGCGCGCTCTATAGATGATCCTGGAGCAGAATTTCGGAGAGGGCGGCAGAAGTTGCTTTATCAGTTCCAGTGGATCTCTGCCATCGTTTTGTTGCCACTGGTGGGATGGGGCCTGTATAGGATGTATCAGCGCGGACAAGTATTAGGATCGCTGTTGATTTCGTTATCCTACATAGGACTACTGATCGGGGTGGGGCTGATGGGGTTTGCCAAGCGCAAGGAAGCGAGGCTACAGGAAGCTTCTATGGTATATGCCGCACTGTTCGTGGGTGTAGTATTTGTGGGGGCGGTGGGAGAACTTTTCACTTATGGTTGGGAATGGAACTCGCGCTTGTTGCTGTTGGCCTGTGTTGTGTTTGCCGCGATCTTCATAAACCGCCGCGCCAGTTTGGTGACGTTAGCCTTGGCGAGTGTGTTTCTGGGAACCTTTGTAATGGGTAAGCAGATGGGATATTTTGCTACCGCCGGGGTTTATTTTGAATTTGATCTTTTGTTAAGCGGTTGGGTACTTTTTGTGCTGTGTGGTGGAGGGATAGTTACCGCTTTAGGCTATTTACTGCCGCAGGCTTTCTCGCAGATGCAGCGCGCCGTGCAGCGCGTCGCGATGCTGGCGCAAGAGCGGGAGGCTATAGATGAACGCATGCATACACTTCAGATAGCCAACCTTAGTTTTCAGCGCCGCGCAATGTATCTCGAGGCCAGCATCCAAGTATCCCATGCTTTTTCCACGGTGTTTGAAGTCCAGTCACTATTAGAACAGGCGGTGAACCTAATTACCGACAATTTCGGTTTCTATCACACCGGCATTTTCTTGCTGGATGAGGCTGGCGAGTGGGCTGTGTTAAGGGCGGCTTCATCTGCCGGAGGGCGGAAGATGTTAGCGCGAGAGCATAAACTGCACCGGGGCGAGGATAGTATGGTGGGCTGGGTTATGCAACATCGTGAACCCCGGATTGCGGAAAATGTGGGGGAGGATGCAGTGCATTTTGTCAATCCTGACTTACCTGCGACTCGTTCCGAAGTTTCTTTGCCCCTTATCGTCTTTGGTAAGTTGATTGGTGTGTTAGACGTACAGAGTACAGAAGAAAATGCCTTTGATGAAGATGATGTGCGCTCATTAATGGGATTAACAGGACAATTGGCGGTGGCGATTAACAATGCCCAGCGGTTGAGCGAGGAGGCTGCACTGTTGGAGGCAACCAGTCCCTTTTACAGATTGGCTCGCCAGTTAGCGGCTACGCGGACCGCCCGTGAGATTTACGCGGCGATATTGGAGACTGTGCGTAATTTTAATCCCACACGTGCGTTTATTTTGCGCTCTGGTGGTGAACATACCGATATTTACGCAACGGATACGTTTTCCTTATCTGTGGATATTGTTGCTGAAATGTTGCGAGGAACGGTGAATTTTATCGATCCAGAATTTCAGTCGCCGGCACAAAGGGAATCTGTGTTTGAGTATGCGACAGCCTTGATCGCTTTTAGCCGTACCCTATCTGCTCCCTTGTTGCTGGATGACCCGGAAATCCTATTCAACGAGGATTTATTATTGGCGAATGATGCATCATTACCCAATGATGTACTGGACACGCACAAGGAAGCAATCGTTCATTTAATTGAACAGTCAGAGTCACGGAGTATCGCGCTGGTGCCAATTCCTGTTGTGGCCGGAATTCAAACATTATTAGTTGTCTCCTATGATTCACCACATAAATTCTCAGGGATGGAGGAACAACTTTACCAGGTATTGGCTGACCTTGCGGAGGTCGCGTTGGAGCGTGTGCAGTTAGTCCGTAGTGCACAACGACGTTTGAATGAGGAACGCTGGATGCGAGAATTTACGGAGCAAATGATGCGTGTTCCGACATTGCCCGCCGTTGTAGAGCAGGCGACGAAGTCACTACAGACGTTGGTAAATGCCGATGGCGTGTTGATCACATTATTACCGGGGGAATAATCCCAAATTTATGTAACGGGTAAAGTAAATGAGGAATAGACAATGATGTCTGCTAAGTCCTTGACAGACGAAAATACTACAGAATTTCAAGCCTGGCGGCAGGAATGGATAACAAAGTTATTGTCTGCGTTGTTAATTCTCTGTGTACCTGCTTTTTTGTTGAGCCTTTATTTGGCCTACGAACATAGCGCGGGCTGGGGTATCTTTGTATTGGTGATTGCTTTTGCCACGCTTGCTGTGCTTAGATTTTGGCCACGTATGGCCTACCATATCCAGGTGATGGGGGTGTTAGGTTTACTTTATGGAGCATCTGTGGTCGTCTTGTTTCGTACAGGGTTGGGGGGGCTAGGATATATTTTATTGCTTTTGGTGCCATTTATTGCCTACTCATTTTTGGACCTTTCTGCCGCTATTTCTACGTTAATACTCTCATGCTTGTCTTTGATCGTGGTAGGCGTACTCTATTGGACCGGGATATTTGTGGTCCAGGTTGCTGTTTTGGTAAATACCCCTGCGGCTTGGGTAGGGAATATGGTTGCATTTTTATTGGCCAGTCTAATTTTTCTGCAATCCCAGCATTATTTACTTCCTAGATTGAACGCATCTCTGTTAAAAAATCGTAATCTGGCACAGTCCCTGGAATTACAACGCGAGGAAATTGCACAAAGATTGGAATTAGAACGTCAGCGGGGTGATCGCGTCAGTCAGGCCGTCGCTCTGGGAACTCATTTGATAGAATTGCAGGATCGGGATGCCGTGGCACAGTCTTTAGTCCATAATGTGGCGGAAATGTTCGAGTTCTACCAGGTGAATTTGTTTATTGTTGATGATCGTGGTGAGCAACTCAGGTTGGTGGCGGCATTGCCCGGTAAGGGGGAACAGTTAGTTCGTATGAGATGGCAAATCCCCATAGTAAGTGATTTGTTACCTGGTTTGGTGGCCCGTACTAGAAGTGAGAAAGCCATAGCTGCACCTGCAACGGATACTTATTTGGGAGAACAATTTCAATTTCCCGAAACGCGCGCCGAGGTGTGTTTTCCCCTTATCTTCCAGGATGAATTGTTGGGCGTATTTGACGTTCACAGTGCGCGCCGGGTGACTTCTGCTCCGTTGAAAAATGTCGCATTGTTTTTGGAGACAGATTTACAATTATTACGGATCATCGCGCAATATACGGCTACTGCGCTGGGCGTTTTACAGTCATTAGAAGCTGAGGAATTACAATTGCAGAAGATGCGGGCAATGTATATGGAACAATCTATGGCTTCTTGGCGTGATATATTAGCATCTGGCGAAGTTGTAGATGCTACGGTAGGGCATATTGTTAAAGAGAAGATACAGAGTTTAGCAGAAGCTGCATTGCTGACACAGGAATCGCAAATGGCCCTGGTAGGGGAACATTATGTACTTGTGCTGCCATTGATTGCGCCCTATTCAGAAACCTCTATACCTTTGGGTTATATTGCCTTTAGCCGGGCACGGGAAAAGGGAAACTGGGATGCTCCAACGCTTTTGTTGCTCAAACAGGCCGGTGAGCGTTTAGCCTTAGCGTTTGAAAATACTCGTCTGTTGACCGAGAGCCGTCAACAAGCCCTGTATGAGGAGGAATTAGGACGTTTTTCGGAGCTTATTTGGGGGAATTTGAAAGTTGATTCCATTATGGAATGTAGTGTGCAAGAATTAGGGCGTCTTTTGGGGGCCAGTGATGTTACATTGGCTTTGCCTTCCAGGACGGAGGTGGCCTCGTGAACTGGTTACGGCGAGGAAGTTTAAAAACGCGACTCACAACCCTGATCTTGGGAATTGTGGCCTCTGCTATGATCATTGGGATAGGTTTCACGTTGACCTGGGTGCGAATGCAACTTGAACAACACGAGTTGCTTTATTTGCGTTCTCTGAGTGCCGCTCTGCAGACGGTTGTTGGGGCTTGGTTAGATTTGAATTCGACCGCATTGGAATCCTTAGTTACGCAGCCTGAGATGATAAGTATGGATGCAGAGCAACAGACGCCTCTTGTGGTCGCCATGGATAAAGCCTATCCCTATATGTATTTGGTAAGTACAGTTGATCTGGCGGGTATGAATGTAGCGCGTAGCGACGATCAAGCATCATTTGATTATCAAGATCGTTCGTGGTTTACCAAAGCTCGTGGGGGTATCCCTATGACTTATCAGGTTTTGTTGGAACGAACTTCAAGTCGACCGGCGATAGTGGGGTCAATGCCTATTTTTGCATCATCGGGAGAGGTTGTAGGTGTAGGTATGTTTGCGGCTGACCTTACTGATTTGATAGTGCAATTACAAACTAGCTACACAGGAAATTTTGGTTTTGCCTATATCGTGGATGAGCAAGACCGTCTAGTATTCCATTCTGATCCCCAAATAACTGCCGATTTGCAGAATTATGCAGACGCATCTCCGGTTTTATTGTTCCGGCAAGGACAAACAGGATTGGTTAAGTTCACGAGTCAGGGGCAGCGATGGTGGGCCTATGTGGAAGGGATCGAGGGCCGTGGATTGTATCAGGAATGGGGTATTGTGATACAGGTTGCGGAAGCGGATTTGATGGGGCAGATGCGCCAATATCAATATGTTTCTATGGGTATTTTTGGAATTAGCATAATCATTGTGTTTGGAATAGCCTCGTGGTGGACTCATCGTGCTCTCCAACCTGTATTAGCCTTGACTGAGACAGCGACGGCAATTGTAGCCGGGGATATGATGCGCGAGGCGCCTGTAGAGCGGGAAGATGAAATCGGGATTCTGGCGCAAACCTTTAATAGCATGACCCGGCAACTCAGAGATTTAATTGACACATTAGAAGATCGTGTGACCGAACGTACTCGTGAGTTAGCACACCGCGCGGATTATCTTTCTGCTACCGGTGAGGTGAGCCGTGCTGTGGCTTCTATTTTGGACGTCGATGTGTTGTTGGAACAAGTGGTGAATTTGATATCCACCCGGTTCAATTTTTACCACACTGCCATCTTTTTATTGGATGATGTAGGAGAATGGGCGGTGCTGCGTGCAGCGTCCTCCAAAGGTGGCCGTGAAATGTTGGCGCGTGGGCATCGCTTAAAAGTAGGTGAAGAAGGAATTGTGGGCTATGTATCTGGCAGCGGGCATGCGCGTATCGCGCTCAATGTAGGCGGAGATACACGGTGGGTTGCAAATCCTAATTTACCGGACACCCGATCTGAGATGGGCCTGCCGCTTATTGTTCGTGGTGGGCAGGTGATAGGTGTGCTGGATGTGCAAAGTGTTGAGCCGGAGGCTTTTTCCAATGAAGATATTTCAACACTGCGTATTTTAGCCGATCAGATAGCTGTAGCTATCGTCAATGCGCGTCTTTTCCGCGACAATCAGCGAGCGATCGAGGAATTACAACGACTGTATGGAGTAGAATTGGAGCACAGTTGGGCATCTCGCGAACAGAACGTTGCCGGGTATCGCTATGATGGGGCTATTAGCAAACCCATTTCAACGGATGAAGTAGATGTATTACGTTCGGAAATGATGCATCGTTTATTGAATACTTCGGAAACCCATAGGTCACAAATGGGAACAGGTTCTTTAATCCAACGTAATGATGTTGAAAATGTTTTATTGGTGCCATTGCGTTTTGCTGGCGTGACATTAGGGGTGCTGCGGATGCAACGCCCGCCTGCGCGGCCATGGACACGGCGAGAAATTGAATTTATTTCTCAAATGACTAAGGATATTGCGCAAGCATTGGAGAATGCGCGCCTCTTATCAGAAGCTCGTGAACGGGCAGCTCAAGACCGCCTGGTGCGTGGTGTGACCGAGCAGTTGCGTGCTTCACTAGATCCAGATATGATTATGCAAATCACAGTACGCGAATTGGGACGGGTCTTGGGTGCAGAGAAAGCTGCAATTGAAGTAACGTATGTAGAGCATAGCCGCGATGCAGAGCATAGCCGCGATGCAGAGCATAGCCGCGATGCAGAGCATGGCCGTGGAGGTGCGAATGACTGATAAAAAAGTGTCTTTCGCGGAACGCTGGTCGAGAGCCAGGAAGTGGACCAGCAAGTTATATCATTATGGTTTTTTATTGCGTGGGGTAAGTATTCGCACACGCTTGCTTGTTTATTTTATTTGCCTGGTACTTGTGCCGGCGGGCGTCATTAGTGTAACCTCTGCTGTGTTGGGATGGAAAAATGGCCAACAACAGGTTACAGAGCGGCTTGAGTTGGCGGCTAAATATAGAGAATCTGAGATTGGAATATGGGTTGACAGTTTAGAAACTGACTTGAATACGGCCCTTACTGCAAATGATGCTGTTGGGTATGCGCGGAGGCTTTTATTGTATCTGGCATCTGGAGGGGATATCACTTCTAATCTTGCTGACTCTTACATGAGCGATGCTGAACGCCGTTTAGCCCTTCATACGTCAGAGAGACATCAATTTTCGGATTTATTGGTGTTAGACCTGGATGGACGGGTGGTTGCTGCTACCGATATTACACTACGGGGACGTTCTTATGCAGATGTCTCCTGTTTTCTGCAGGGGATGACTGATCTGTGTATCCAGCTAACTCCTGAATTAAACCAACAAGCCCAGGCGGTGGTTGCTATACCTATTGGGGATACTGGAACTGCGTTGAGAGAGACAGGGACGGCCCAATCTACTGTTTTGGGCGTGTTAATCGGTTATGCAGATACGACGATTTTGAATGAATTATTGTTGGATCGTACAGGGTTGGGGAATACAGGGGAGACATATCTGGTTGGTGCCGATTACCGGGCGTTGACTAAACCACGTTCAGCTCAGTTAGGAGTAGAAGTAATCACCGAAGGGGTGATAATGGCGATCAATACTAAGAGCAAAGGCTCGGATGTGTATGCTAATTATCATGATGTGAATGTTGTGGGGGTCTATACGTGGTTGCCGTCATTACATGCGGTCTTGGTAGCGGAACAGGAACAACGGGATGCGTTCAGGACAATTTATGCTACGGTGGCTTTGAGTGGAGGACTTGCCCTGTTGTCTGCGCTGTTGGCTGTGGGTGCTGCATTGTGGGTGACTCGTGATATTGCGGATCCTTTGTCGCGCTTAGCCGATACTGCAAAGCGCATAACATCTGGTAACTTGGATACACATGTACACTTTGAAGTCGAGCGAATAGATGAGGTGGGGGTGTTATCTCAGGCCTTTGCCCAGATGACCGAGCGTTTGCGGGATGTGATTGGCACATTGGAACACCGTATTGTAGAGCGCACGAGTGACCTGGAACACCGCACCGAGCAACTTACCTCTGCTGCTCAGGTATCACGTCAGGTAGCTTCAGTGCGTAATATTGAGCAGTTGTTGACGGTGACTGTGCATCGCATTTCGGAAGAGTTTGGTTTCTATCACGCGGGGTTGTTCCTCGTTGATGACAACCGCCAGTATGCTGTATTGCGCGCGGCTTCTTCTGAGGGTGGACAGCAGATGTTGTCCGTTGGGCATAAACTCAAGATAGGGGCGGGTATTGTCGGATATGTGGCAGAGACGAACGAGGCGCGTATTGCGTTAGATGTGGGTATAGACTCACATTTCTTTGATAATCCTTATTTACCAGAGACCCGTTCAGAAATGGGATTGCCATTAGCTGTACGTGGTGAAGAAGTGATAGGCGTGTTGGATGTACAATCTACTGAACCTAATGCTTTCTCTTCCGCTGATGTGGCTATTTTGCAAACGATGGCCGATCAAGTGGCCTTGGCTATTGATAATGCCCGGTTGTTTGCAAGCGCGGAGCAGAGATTGCGGGAGGTAACCCGCTTGTTGCAGTCCCAGGCGCGTGAAGGGTGGGAACAGCTTGTGCGCCAACATCCCAATTGGGGTTACTTCTACGATGGGTTGGAAGTGCGATCCCTTCCTGAGCGCGTGCAGTCGATTCCTAATCCGGATTTAGTGTTACCGGTACATGTGCGCGAACAACCGATTGGACAGTTTAGCGCGGCGTTACCTGATACAACAGTATCGAATCCCGATGTCGACCTGGCCCGCGCGATTATTGAACAGGCTGGTCGAGCATTGGAGAACGCTCAGATGTTTAACGAGGCCCAGATCACCTTGCAAGAAGTGAGTGTTTTATATAACGCCAGCCAAAAAATCAGTGGTGCGCGCACATTACAGGCTGTGTTAGATGTATTTGTGGAATATCTGGTGGATCCAGGAATTGATTGTTGTGTATTAGCTTTTATAGATGAGAATGTGATTGGACGGCGTCTGATATCTATTGATGCTGCCTGGGAATCAGATGATGAATATCCTTCTGTGTTGGGAACTCATTGGGATGCGGAACAAATTCCCATTTTCGCGACACTATTAGATAAAGTTCTCGTTTTACCTAATGTGGCGCAATCAGATCAGATAGATAATGTGTCGCGTCATACCTTTTTAAATGTTTTGCATATTCAAGCGATGTTGGTTGTGCCTCTAATGGCCAGGGAGCGGTTATTGGGATGGTTGCTGGTGGAATCGTTAAGTGATCCTTATCTTTTTAGTGAGCGGGAAGTACGTCTATATCGAGGATTGGCCGCGCAGGCAGCCTTAGCGATCCAAAATATTCGCTTGTTGGAGGAGGCTAACCGGCACGTGGAACATGAGCGTCAAATTAGTGCGATGGCCGATCTTTTCTATCGTTCGGTGGATATGGATATGCTGTTACGGCAGGCGGTACAGGAGTTAAGTAAATTACCAGGAGTGGCTGAAGTTGCTGTCCACATTGATGTTCCTGCACCTGAGTCCACTATGTCATATTCTGATGCGCTGAAATCGGGAGAGGATATATAAAGTTATGAATGTTAAACTCAAAGGCGCAGCGGGCAATGGTCTGCCAGATTCAGAAATTCGCCGTCCGACTATTGGACTTTTCCTAAGTTGGATTCACGCTAGTTATGAAAATGAACTCATGCATGGGGTGGCGCGGGCGGCTGAGGCATTAGGAGTGAATTTGTTGTGCTTTGTGGGGGGAGAAATTCATTCCCAAACTTCTGCTTCGGTTATTTATAAGTTGGCAAGTGTACATAAGCTGGATGGTCTTCTGATTTGTGGCACTTTAGGACATGGTGTGTCCCCGGAATTGGTAGAGCGTTTCTGCCAGCAGTATGCGCCCTTGCCTATAGTGGGTGTGGCACTGGATATTCCTAATGTGTCAACCGTATTGCCCGATAGTTATGTTGGAATGCGGGAGATAGTTTTACACTTAATTGAAGTCCACGGGTATCGCCAGATAGCCTTTATCCGCGGGCCAATGGGCCAGCTTGAGGCTGAGGAGCGTTATAAAGCTTATGTCGATGCCCTGACCATGCATAATATTACTGTGAATGAAGCTTTTGTAGCTGTGGGTGATTATACCAGGGAAAGTGGACGTGTTGCTATGCGCACTTTGCTCGCCAATGGTATGACTGTGCGAGCTGTGGTCGCCGCTAATGATGAGATGGCTTTGGGCGCACAGGAGGTACTACAAGCGCAAGATATCCGTGTGCCTGAGGACATAGCAATAACTGGATTTGATAATATTGAGGTGACACAATATGTACCTACTCCCTTAACAACTGTGCAGCAGCCATTGGATCGAGTAGGCCGACGCGCAATAGGTGCTTTGTTGGATTTAATTTCTGGGAGTGACCTTCCGCCGCAACTTAGAGTGCCTACTGAGTTAGTGATACGCCGCTCGTGTGGGTGTTTTCCCGAATCCGTTGAGCAGATACAGGTTGATGTAACTGAGATAACCGGGAATATGACGGATCTTACCCTTTTAGCCATACCTGAATCTATTCCTGCGGACGTATGGCGGGCGTTTCTTTCAGATATTGAAGGAGTCACCGATAGCCATTTCCTGTTAGCCTGTGATAGTGAGTTGCAGCAGGCACATGTGATTACAACGGATTTATCCGTTTTTCATTTAGAACACGTGACGCGATGGTACGGTATTCTTGCCCGGCTGCGTCGTCAGGTTGTTCCTTATCTCACCGATCGCCAATCTCTGTTGCGCGCTGAAAATCTGTTGCAGCAAGCATGGTTTTTGGTGAGTGAGACGATGCGACGCCTTGAAGGGTATCAACGTTCATTATTACTGCAACAGGAGACCGTGTTGGAGTTGTTTGCCAGGGATTTGCTCGGTGTGAACACCCTGGATGAATTAAGACTTTCCACTGTTCATCATTTTCCAGAGTTAGGTATATCACAGTGTTACATTGCGCTTTACGAACAGGAGACAGCTCCTATACAGGAAGCGCGGTTGTTATTGGCCTATGATAAGGGACAGGTTGAAGTATGGGATGAGGGTGCGGTTTTTCCATCTCAACAGATTTTTCCCCAGGTGGTGCCGTTAGATGCGAAACGTTATACTGCTGTTGTGATGCCACTCTTTTTGCGTGATACCCCATTAGGTTTTGTGATTTTTGTACCCACCTCTGGGAATGGCGCGCCATTTAAGGATAGCGCGCCATTTAAGGATGGCGCTGTGTATACATACCTCCGCGAACAAATCAGTGGAACTATTTTCCGAATACACTTGTTGCAACAACAAGTGCGGGCGCGCCAGGAACTTGAACGGGTCCGGTATGAGGTTCAACGGCGTGCTGCTTTGTTGGAGGACGCGGCGGTAGTATCACAAGTAGCCTCATCTATCACTGAGCTAGATGAATTGTTGGAGCGTGTGGTCGCCTTGATTGCGGAGCGTTTTTCCCTGTATTACGCGGGCATTTTCTTGGTGGATTCTGCCCGGCGCTGGGCGATTTTGCGGGCAGGTAGTGGAGAGGCCGGGCGCGCGCTGTTGGCACAGGGACATAAGTTGGAGGTTGCCGAGACCTCAATGATTGGAGCTTGCGTGCTCTTGGGAGAAGCGCGTATCACATTTGATGCGGCACAGGAAGAAGTGCGTCGCCAGAATCCATTCTTGCCCGACACCCGCTCGGAGATGGCGTTGCCTTTGCGTAGTCGTGGTCAAGTGATTGGCGCGATGACGATTCAATCAGTGGTTCCGGGAGCCTTTTCTCATGAGGATATTACCGCGTTGCAGGCAATGGTCGATCAGTTGGGGAATGCAATTGAGAATGCGCGGTTGATTCAGGAGATGGCGTTGAACCGTCGGGAATTGGAAGTGGCTTCGGGGCAATATACACAGGAAGCATGGCGTAGTTTTGCGCAAGGGCGAAGACAAGTGGGGTATCGTGCACAGTATGCGTCAGAATTAGCCGACATTCAACCTGCGGTGGATCTGTCCCCTGAGGCGCAGTCGGCTCTACAACAAAATAGTTTGGTGTTGGTGGCATTACCTGCGGAGGCTGAATCATCGACGGGGCCAAATACGGCTTTGGGTGTTCCGATCCGTTTTCGTGATCAGGTTGTGGGGGTGTTAAATTTACGCTTTGAGTCTGGAACAGTTCCCCAGGAAACCATTGATATGGTGGAGCAACTTACAGAGCGATTAGGAGTTTCATTAGAGAATGCGCGCTTGTTGGAGCAAA
The DNA here is from genome assembly GCA_016931185.1 of Anaerolineae bacterium. Lineage (GTDB taxonomy): Bacteria > Chloroflexota > Anaerolineae > B4-G1 > SLSP01 > JAFGFI01. Next base: position 38,260 of record JAFGFI010000316.1, on the reverse strand, counting down.
CGCGCCGTAATGCGGCACGCGAGCGATTGGCAAGTCAGGTATCTGGCCGTATGCGAGCCAGTTTGGATGTAGATGAGGTATTAAAGAATGCGGCCTTTGAAATCCGTCGTGCGATGGATTTGTCGAATGTCACAATTCGTCTGGCGCCACGTACCGAGGAATGAGTTGTAGGTGGCATATCTGGGGACCGATCATAGCCTGGGGAATTTCAAATTGAGGCAGTGGGACGATATATGGAAAAACCGAAACTAAAAACCTGGCGGCATTATGATACTTGGCCTATCTTCTACAAGATTGTGGTGGGCGTTATGATTGTGTTGCTGCTGGCTGTGGGCATAACAACTTATTTGAATTTAAATGCTTTGCGGAAGGCCCAGGAGTCTGTAATACAGGCGCGTGTTGGTAATTTGGCTGTGACCACGATGGAACGACTGATCAATCTGTTGTTAAATCAGGTTATTGTTGTACGTTATATAGCAGATGATGAAACATTGCGAGATGCGGTTAAGCTGTCGAGTGAAGAAAATTCAGTGGATAGTGAGTCTTCTATCTCTGAGTGGCGTGATATTGAGCAGCAATGGCAGACAGCGACCGACGAGAACGGTTTAGTAAAGTCTATCGTCGATCCTCAACAAAATGTTATTACGGCTCAACTTTTCCGTTACGCCATGAATCTGCCGGGTTGTGTTGAATTATCAGTGATTGATCGTTATGGAATCTTATTAGCTTCAACTGGACATACTCAACATTATTACTGGGCGATTCAAGATTCAGCCGCAACCACGAATTGGTGGGAAACTATATACAATAATGGGCAAGGGGCGTTGTACATTGGAATTACGGAACGTTTTGAATCAGAAGTTGTGGAAATGGTCGTTCCTGTATATGACAACTTGTTAATAACCGGGATTGCCGATGAACATACATCTGTGGTTTCGTCAGCAGATGGAAATTTAATAGGGTTTGTGCATGCGGTTGTGAATTTGACCCCGATGATGGATAGTCTTCAAGCCATACAACTTAACCCGAATGAGGGTCTTGTGGTAGTGGATGGAACGGGGCGTGTTTTTGCTGGCCGTGATGAGCAGCTTATTGGCACATCATTAGATTCTTCTTGGCTTACGATATTGTATCGAAATCGAGTGTCGCACTGGCACGAGGCTATGTCTAATGATGGAACGCGCGTGTTGCTCGGGCATCATTTCCTAGAGGATATAGATATAGATGCGCTACTGTTCTCGAAAGTGAATGTATCATCTTTGACAGATGCAGCAATAGAACAGACGCTTCAATCTTTAGGTTGGGGAGTATTTGTATATTTACCTTATCGAGATGCTTATGCTGAGGTGCGATCGGATCTGTTTGGGGGATACCTATTGGCATTCGGGGCAGTTCTATTTGCGGGAATGGGGACGATTTTTGTCGCTGGGATGATAACACGTCCTGTTATACAGTTAGCCGATGAGGCGCAAAAAATGGCTGCCGGTAGTGCCAATGTTTTGGCCTGGGTATATGCGCCTGATGAGATCGGTCAGGTAGCGACCGCCTTTAATACGCTTCTTGAAGAGAAAAAAGAATTGCGGGAAACTTTAAATCGGAGAATAGAACTGCGCGAGTTGGAACAGGCGAAACACGAGCGGGATTTGGAGGCGACGGCAGCCGTGGGGGCGTTAGTGGCCGCAGCGTCAGATATGGCAATGTTGGCGCGTGAGGTTGTTGAGGTCATTCGTGAGCGGTTTCGGTTGTATTTTGTTGGATTATTTTTAGTGGATGAACAAATGGATGCCCAGTCGAAAAAGTGGGCGGTTTTGCACGCGGGAACTGGCGACCCCGGTATGGCATTATTGGCGCGCGATTACAGGGTAGAGATTGGAATAGGTGCAGTGGGATTGTGTGTGGAAAATGTAGCGCGTTGGTTTGTAGATTATGCAGTAGTGAGGGAGGGCCCGGAAGAATCAGAAGCACCCATCACGAATCCGGAGTTACCTTACACGCGTGCTGAAGTCGCGTTACCTTTGCGTTCGCGTGGACAAATCCTCGGTGTGATTGATCTACATGCTTATCATGCCGATGACTTCGATGAGGAAACGGTGACTATCTTGCAGACTATAGCCGATCAGATTGCGGTGGCAATTGATGGGATTCGTTTGTTTGCTGAACGGCAAGAGGCTATGGAGCGTTTGCGTCGCGCGTATGGTGAGGTCAGCCGTCATGCGTGGGAGGAATGGTTAAACATATATGCGGCAGGTGTTGGGATTGGAGTGCAGGCTAACGTAACAGGCGTGGAGTCGTTACCTCCTGTAATTCCTGCTGCATGGCCAGACGAGGCCCGCCAGTCGTGGGGGGAGAATCGTGCAGTGCTTGCATCGTATAACGGGACACAGAGTGTACGAAGTGACGCCGACCCGGTTGAATCGGTGCGACAAGTGCCTGTGCATAAACTCGCATTGCCTGTGCGCTCGCGCCAGGGGATTATTGGTGTAATAGATGTGTGTAAACAAGAAACGGATGATAGGGACACCGCTTGGACAGAGGATGAAATCGCACAGTTAACACAGTTTACAGAGCAGTTGGGTATAGCTCTGGAGAATGCGCTTTTGTATGAGGAAACACAGAATCGCGCGGCGCGCGAGCGATTGGTTGGCGAAGCTACCGTCCGGATGCGTGAAACCCTGGATATTGAGACGATGTTGAGAAATGCAGCGGATGAGATATACAAGGCATTGCAGCTTGAAGAAGTTGTAGTCCGGTTGACAATGGATGAAACTCGCAAGGAGTGAGCGTGAATGTCATTGAGTACCAGGCAGAGACGAAATAGCAACGAACGCGAAGCGTCATTTAGAGATGATGTGCAGGGTGGATCGCTGTCAGTTTGGCGAGAAAACTTGGTGCGTAATATATTGCGCGTGTTGGATGTTGTCGGATTGTTAGCTGTGGCTGCAAGTTCTCTAAATGCTATTGCGAACAAGATAGTTGGTTTTATTCCGTTCTATATCGGTGTCTATGGATTACTGTTGTTAATCTCATTGTGGAAACGTGTCCCTTACACAGTGCGGGCAGGAACATTAGTATTTTTAATTTATGGTCTGGCTGTGTTCGGTTTTTGGGAAGGGGGATTGAGTGGAGATGGACGTGTCTTTTTGCTGATGGTCCCCTTCCTGGTCGGCTTACTTTTCGGAAGCACAGAGGGATATATAGCTTTAGGGGTTTCCCTTGCGACGTTGCTCGTGTTTGGGATTTTGTTCGCTTATGGAACTCTTACTATCCCAGTCGAACTTCAAGCGAATACTGCAGACCCCACGGCTTGGTTAAGTGGTACCGTGGTATTTACGGTATTAAGTGTTTTGTCGGTGCTTTCGCTGAATTATATCTTGCCGCGCTTTGAGACTATATTGGCCGAGATACGTCGTTTGGCGCAACGTCTGGAAATACGGGGTGAGGTATTAGAAGTTAGTATCACGGAGCGTAACACTGAACTGGCTCGGAGATCTGCGCAATTAGAGTCAGCAGCACAGGTGGCCCGGGAAGCGGCAACAATCCGCGACATTGATCTGTTGTTGGATCGGACAGTGAATTTGATTTCCGAAAGGTTTGGTTATTATCATGCAGCTATTTATTTGCTTAATGATGCAGGGGATTATGCTATTTTGCGCGCGGCTTCCTCAGAAGGAGGAACGTCATTGTTGCGGCAGGGGCATCGATTGCGGGTAGGAGAAGAAGGAATTGTGGGACATGTAGCGCGAACAGGTGAATCCCGTCTGGCTTTGGATGTAGGAGAGGATGCTGCCTTTTTTGATGTTCCTGAATTGTCTGCTACGCGTTCTGAGATAGCGTTGCCTTTACGTTCATACGAGCGTATTATGGGTGTGATAGATGTACAATCTACGGAGTCAGGTGTATTTTCAGAACAAGATATCATTGTATTGCAAACTCTTTCTGACCAAATAGCTTTGGTGATCAGCAATGCCCAACTTATCCAACAGGTGCAAGAAAGTATGGAGGCGGAGCGACGGGCTTTTAGTCAGTTGGGGCGTGTGGGGTGGCAAGAATTGATGACCTCGCTAGATGTAGAGGGGTTTGTGCGGAATACGTATGGAACTTCCCGCACGGGCCAGGTATGGCGTCCAAGAATGGCAGAGGCCGTGCAGAGCGGAAAACTTACACTCGCTGATAAGAATGCCCTAGCGATTCCCATTAAGGTGCGGGGAAATGTGATTGGTGTGATAGATGCGTGTAAACCAGAGGATGCAGGGGAATGGTCCCCACAACAGATTGAGTTGTTGCAGACGCTAGTTGAACAACTCCAATTATCGTTGGAAAATGCCCAATTATACCAGGATAGTCGGATCCGCGCTGCACGGGAGCAGTTGACGCGCGAAATTACAGATATGATGCGTCGTGCGACGACAATGGATGTTTTAATCAAGACGACCATTGAAGAACTTATGGAGGTTCTGGGTACTTCTAGTACATTCTTACAACTACGTCCTGCATCAGATTGGCAACAACCATCAGGCGATATTTCCGAATGGCGTACTGTTTCAGAATAGGGGATAAGTTATGAGTCAGAACGCATTTACCGGACAAACAGGGATAGGTCCTAAGTTAGCTCTCAGAATTGTAATCTTAGGCGGAATTGCCATTGGGGTAATTTTTGTCTTGCTTATCTTGGCTGTGAGGGGGACATGGAATGAAAGATTAAAGTCCCTCGATGGAGCATCGATCCAGTCGGCGCAGGTATGGGATGAAATTTTGGGGAGTATGCAGAGTGATTTGCGCGCTACCCGAGATGCCCTCGTCGTGGCCGACAGTGAAATTTCAAATGATGCGTTAATGGAAATAGCGCCAGTATTCTTTTTGTGGGCTTTGGATCGCCAACCTATGTGGACTGAATTACTTTTGATAGCTCCGGATAATCGGATTTTAGCGGATTTGCACCGGAGTGATGCTGGACAACATACTTCGCAGGCCGACTTACCTGAAATGAGTGTGGAAATCGCGAACCAACCGTGGTTGGATGTGGTGAAAGCCGGTGGGCTTTATGTGGGGACGGCGGTAGATGAAGCGGCCGATAGGCTTTTGCTGGATATGGCATTAGCTGTAAATGAGTCTGAAAACAGTACCTTCAAAGCGACTTTGTTGGTCAAGGTAGATATACTCCCCCTGTTGGAACAATGGTCTGCGGTGCGTGTAGGGAAAATGGGATATACATATATCGTGGATCGACAGGGTAAGTTGCTCCTACATCCCGATGTAACGCTATTGCGCCCCAGTACTCAATATCCTGAAGGCAGAGCTTTATCTGACCTGATTACCCGTTCGCCTCGCGAGGTTGCCGAAACAAACTTTAATCTTTATCAGGGTTTCGCGTCATCGGGAGAAGCCGGAAAATATGTGCTGGCTGCCGGCGCCCCTTTGCAGAACCAAATGGGTTATGCCTTGGCCGAATGGCCGTTGGGTGAAGCAGTGCGTCCTTTGTGGCAACGCGCGGGAATAGTAGCGTTATTGATTGTGGTTTCGGGGGGAGCTTTGCGTCACACGATACGTTTCGTTCGGCGTCGCATTTCTATGCCGTTGAGCCTTGTGCGGGATGGCGCAGTGGCATTGCGGACCGAGCGTTTATATCATCGGATTAACTTACTGCAAATTTCTACTGAAAGCGATGACGAATTGCGTGTGACGGCGTTAGCCCTCAATGATATGGCTGCACAAGTTCAGCGAACGATTACGGACCTGGAGCGGCAAGTTGCGGATAATACTCGTATTTTGAGGGCAGCGAAAGAGATTTCTGAGGCGACAGCGACGATACTGGATCCTGACGAATTGATTAGTCGGACGGTAGATTTGATTTGCGAGCGGTTTGCTCTCTATTATGTTGGATTATTCCTGGTGGATGAGATTGGGGAGTATGCTGTGCTGCGTGCTGGTACAGGTGAAGCCGGCGCACAAATGTTAGCGCACCATCATCAACTCCGGGTAGGTGGCACTTCAATGATTGGTCGTTGTGTGGCGCGTGGGGAACCGCGTATTGCCCTCTATGTGGGGGAAGAGGCGTTGCGTTATAACAATCCCCTGTTACCCGATACCCAGTCGGAAATGGCCTTGCCTTTGCGTTCTCGAGGCCGGGTGATTGGCGCGATGACGGTGCAGAGTGTAGATGCATCAGCTTTCAGCGAAGCTAATATTTCTGTTATGCAGACGATGGCGGACCAGGTCGCGGCATCGATAGATAATGCGCAACTTTATACTCAGGCGCAGACTGCGTTAGCGGAGATGTCAGCGCTTCAACAGCGTTACCAGGGACAGGCGTGGGCGAAGTTTATGCAACTGAATGAACTGTATGGTTATGAAAAGACTAAGTCCGGCATGACGCATTTAGGAGAAGTCTGGTTGCCGGAAGCCCGACGTGCCATTGCGGGCCAGAAACTTGTCATTTTGCCTGATGGAGAGGTAGAATCTGAATCTGATGTACATTCTTCAACGCTGGTTGTGCCGATTAAGTTGCGGGAACAACCTATCGGGGTGTTGGGGTTGAAGCGGGAACAGCAGGAATGGCGCGAGGCGGATATAGCACTGATTGAGACGATTGTGCAACAGTTCGCGCAGGCGGCGGATAACTTGCGTCTATTAGATGAAACAACACGCCGCGCGGCGCGGGAACGGTTGGTGAGCCAGGTGTCGGGGCGCATTCGCGAGACATTGGATGTGGAACTGGTATTGCAGACGACAGTTCAGGAAATGCGCCAAATCTTAGATTTGGCCGAGGCTGAAGTACGTGTGGGAGCGGTAATTGCAGAATAAAGTGGTTAAGCGAGGAAAGAGATCATGATGGACTGGATAAGACAGAATTTTGCTTCTCCGGTTTTTACGGGTGATGAACATAAAACGCGAGTCGTTGCTTTACTCAATACGATTTTGCTAGTCACATTGTTGATGACTATTGTGTCTACACTTGGGTTGTTAATAGTCGGATCTGATAGCTGGGTATTTGATATCTTGCTGGCGATTGTTTTATGTGGTGGCTTTCTCTTTTTGCGGAATCTGCTCAGGCATGGTCACGTGCAAGTAGTGAGTTGGATTTTTAGCGTACTCTTATGGATAGTTATTACTGTGTTAGTCTTTACATCTGGTGGCATACGTAGTACATCTATAACGGGCTATTTTCTGGTCGTGGTGGTGGTAAGTTTTATTTTAGGAGTATATCAGGCAGTTATATTTGGCGTGTTGAGTGCTTTGAGTCTTGGTGTTCTCGTATTTGCTGAGATTACAGGTCGGGTTATATCTGTGAGTGTCCCGGTAGGATGGGATGATTGGCTTACGCTATCGTTTACACTTGGTTTGACGACGCTATTGGCGAGTTTATCTGCACATAGCATTTCACGCGCACTGGTGCAGGCTCAAACAAATGAAATGATACTTATAGAAAATAATCGTGATTTACACCAGGAACGTGTTAAGCTAGAGGCACGTACCCACAATATTGAGCGCAGGACACAATTATTACAGACCACTGTACAAGTAGGGCGTATGATTGTTGAAGTTGAGGATTTGACAGGTTTGTTGCCCCGTATTGTGGTATTGATTAGTGAGCATTTCGGTTTTTATCATACTGCCGTCTTTATGCTTGACGAAAGTGGCCAGTGGGCAGTGTTGCGTGCAGCCTCCAGTGAATTGGGCGCGCAGATGTTGGCCCGCGCGTATCGTTTGCGCGTGGGACAGACAGGCCGGGTGGGAGATGTTATACATCGGGGCGTGGCGCGAATTGAGTCTAACCTTGAGAGTACATCTGCACTTGCGGATAGTCCAGACTTGCCGGAAACGCGTTCTGCTATGACATTACCGCTGCGTGTACATGGCCGGATTGTAGGAGCTTTAGATGTACAAAGTAAGGTGCCGGAAGCCTATGGCGATGAGGAAGTTGCAGTATTACAGATGTTGGCAGATCAAGTGGCGATAGCTATTCATAATGCGCAACTCTTAGGAGATCTGCAAACACATCTGGATTTGGAGCGCAGAGTATACGGCGCCTCAGGGCGTGAGCCTTGGGGGAGTATTTCTTCTGAATCCCGTGATATATTGCACACCCAATTAGGACTGGGTTATGTGAGTGATGTGACGGGTGTACGTACCGTTACCCATCCTTGGGGGACAGAAATGGTGAAGGCGTATCAAACGGGTCAAACGCTGATTTCTGCGCCGGATTATGGTGCCACTATAGCGATCCCGATCATAGGGCGTGAAGGTCCGTTGGGGGTTTTTCGATTAAGTAAACCGGAGGGCGCGCGCGCGTGGACAGATGAAGAGATTGAATTGATGGAGGTGTTAACGCAACAGATGAGTGTTGCGTTAGAGAGCGCGCGTTTATATCGTGAGAGTCAACGTTTGGTTACTGAGGAGCGATTGGTGGGCGATGTAACTGCGCGTATCCGCGAATCATTGGAAGTGGATGATGTGTTGCGAGTGGCAGTAACCGAGTTGCGGGGGGCATTACAACTGGCCGAGGTTGAAGTGCGGATGGGAGATGTTAGCCTTACGTAGCCGCGTTTTCCGTAGCGCGTCCGGTATGATTGCGAGGAAACTTGATGAAAAAAGGTTTAAATAGCCTGCTCTTCAAAATCAGTCTTGCCGTAGTTTTGGTGGAGCTAAGTGTTCTGACGTTAGCTGGCCTGGGATATGGCGTACAGTTTTCACGTCAAATTATTGTGGGTTTTGTTTCAGTGGTAATTGTAGCTTCAGGAGTAATTGTCTATTTGTTGAACATCATAATTTTAAATCGAATTAGGGGTTTAATAAAATTATTTAATCAGGTTCAACAGGGAGACTTAACGGCTAGGTTAACCGGCCCTTTTTCTTCTGATGAAATGGGTGTGTTGCAAATGGGCGCGAATGTGATCATTTCGCGATTAGGGGAAGTTATTACGACTCTGGAACAAATGAAGCTTGAACGTGATCAGGCTTTCGCACAACGTTCATCAAGACTTGAGGCGGTGGCTGAGGTGGCGAACGCGATTGTTTCTATTCGCGATCTGGAATCATTACTTTCACGGATCACACACCTTATTAGCGGGCGGTTTGGTTATGAGCAGGTGCGCATTTTCCTTTTAGATGTGAGTGGAGAATATGTCGCGTTGCGCGCGGCGAATAGTGAAGAAGGGCAGCGGATGTTGGAGCGCGGGTATAAAGTGCGGGTTGGAGCCAGTAATATTGTGGGGGATGTTGCGCAATCTCGCGTGCCCCGTGTTGTTGCAGACAGAGAGGAGGATGCAGTGGCCTTCGATCATCCTGATTCATCTGATATCCGCTCAGAACTAGCCTTGCCATTGGTAACCGGGGAGCGTTTGTTAGGTGTGTTGGATATTCAGAGTACTGAAGAAGCAGTATTCACAGATGTAAATGTCAATATGTTGCTGGGATTGGTCAGTCAAGTTGCCGTCGCAATAGATAATGCTCGTTTGATTATGGAGGTGCAGGAGGTGGCAGAGTCTCAGCGCCGAGCCTATGGTGAATTGAGTCGCGCGGCCTGGGAAGAGTTGTCGCGGTCGCAGGATCTTGGGTATTTGGCTCGGGATACAGGATTGCTTGTATCAGCATCGGGTCAATGGCAGTCAGAGTTAATACAAGCCAAGCAACAGGGGGAGATTGTACAAGTGGATGCTTCGACGGTAGTGGTGCCGGTGAAGGTCCGTGGTGAACAGGCGCTGGGAGTTGTCAAGTTTCGTAAACCCGATGGGGCTGGCGAATGGACGCCGCGGCAGGTTGCATTGTTGGAGACATTGTCAGACCGTCTGGGACAAGCGTTAGAAAGCGCGCGATTTTATGAGGATACGCAGCGCGCGGCAACCCGTGAACAACTCTTACGTGAGATATCAGAACGTGTGCGGAATGCGGTGGATGTGGATTCTGTGTTGCGCACCGCAGTGCAGGAGATAGGTCGTGTACTGGATCGCCCGGTTTTTGTTTACCTGTCGGATGAACAAGAGATGGATGGTACATCAAAGTGAAGACAATTAGAGAAGATGCCAAGCTCTATGAAGAGCGAAAAAATAAGCTAACGATAGGTTTACTGACCTATGGTGTGGTTGACACGATTAGTCAATCCCTTTGGTATGGTGTGGTAGATGCCGCCCGGGAACAAAACCTGGATGTTATTTGTTTTTCAGGTTGGATATTGAATGATCCTATAACTGAGTTTGGATCTCAGGCCAATCGTATTTATGATTTAGTAAGTTCAGCATGTGTAGATGGTTTGGTCATTTGGGATGCATTGACACATTATATGAGTTCTGAAGAAGTAAAAGCTTTTTATGATCGTTATGGTTCTCTACCTGTGGTCAGTATTGGGTTGCCCCTGCCCGGCATTCCTAGTGTTGTGGTGGATAATTATCAAGGTATGCGTGACGTAATTGAACATCTTATAGCCGTTCACGGTTATCGCAGTCTTGCCTTTATACGTGGTCCTGAGGGGAACTCTGAAGCGGAAGACCGGTATCGCGCTTATCGGGATGTACTGGCTGAATATAATATGCCCTTTAATGCCGATCTTGTCTTACCCGGTAATAATCAGAGAGTAAGTGGGCGCGAGGCCATGCGTCTATTACTCGATGAACGTGGTTTACAACCAGGCGAAGATTTTGATGCCATCGTAGCCGCAAATGATAATATGGCGTTAGCTGCATTGGAACTGTTACACGAACGGGGTGTGTATGTGCCGGAGAATGTGGCTATAGTAGGATTTGATAATTTTGATGCGGGTAGGTATAGTATCCCATCTCTGACAACCGTAATCTGGCCTGCGTATGAGCAAGGGCGCAAGGCAGTTGAGATATTGGCGGCACTGCTTATGGGTAAGTCTGTGCCTGATTTAACAAAAATAACCACCCAGATGATTGTGCGTGAGTCATGTGGCTGTCTGGATTCACGGGTTTTACGGGTAGTTATCACACCTGGGTTGGTTCAGGCGGAGACATTTGAACAAGGGATGTCTACGGCTCGAGATCGTGTGCTTTCTGAAATAACTCGCGCTTTAGCGGCTTCTGGAACTGGGGCGGAGGGGACAGGGATCGAGCGATGTTTTGATGCATTGGTTATGGAATTGAGTGAGGCATCGTCTGCCACTTTCTTATCGACACTTAATAAGAGTCTACATCAATGGGCAGAACAGAATGGAAATGTGGCAGCCTGGCATGAGGTTATTTCGATCTTACGAAAAAACACATTGCCTTACCTGGATGAAAATAAGACCAGGACCCATGCCGAAAATCTTTGGCAGCAAGCCCGCATTATGATCTCCGATATGGCAGAACGCCTCCAGTCTCGTAGTATTGCACGCTTTGAAAGTCGAGCTGAGACTTTGCGTACGATCGAGCAGGCCTTGGTCACAGTATCAACAATTGGCGACTTGACGGATGTTTTGGTGCAATACTTGTCCTGGCTGCCTATTCCGGGATGTTATATAGCAAAATATGAAGATCCCGATGTTTCCATTAAGCAGGCAAGGACACTATTAGTTTACCATAACGGACAACGTGTTGCGGTATCATCCGATGCCTCTGTCTTTCCCTCTGAACACTTGTTTCCCAAGGGCCTGGTATTCGAAGATCGGAACTATGCTATGATCTTGCAAGCTCTTTACTTTCGAGATCAGCATTTGGGTTTTATGCTTCTTGAGATGGGACCTAGAGAAAGTGAGATTTACGATGTACTTCGTGCTCAAATTAGTAACTCATTGCGGGCAGTCTTACTTTTTGAGGAGTATCAGCGGACTCAAACTGAATTAGAGCGCGCTTATACTGAGAGTACGAATTTGCGACAGGAGATGGAAGATCAGTTGCAGATGTTGAATACATTGCAGCACGCGATGACCCGTGAAGGATGGGAGACATTGCGCGCGCAGCAGTTTACTGGGCATGGGTATGAGTTTGACGGGGGACAGGTGCGACCCTTAGAAGCATTGCCTGAATCTGCGGCACACATACACACTGTGCCTATGGCGGTTCAGGATCAAATTGTGGGGATGTTGGGGGTGCAGGAGACTCCGGATCATCCTTTATCAAACGAAGAGCGCGTGTTGTTGGATTCTTTGTCAATGCAAATTGCGGCGGCGCTGGATAGGGCGCGGTTGTTTGAGGATACGCGGCGCAGTGCGACACGTGATCAGATTATTAGTGAAGTAAGCACAAAAATGCGTGTTTCTTTGGATATTGATACAGTGTTGCAGACAGCGGTACGCGAGATTGGACAGGCGCTGAATCTTGCCCGGGTGGAAGTGCGTTTGGGTAGTATCAAACACGTTGAGGAGTGAGTCAATGCTCAGAACAGGTGGAACACGGTATGCCTGAAAGAGACAGGATAAAAACATCGCCATCGGATTCCCGTATTGATGTGGTCAATTTTATGATGCAGCAGCGCACGTCATTTATGCGTTGGATGGTATGGGGTAGTTTGCTTACAAATATATTGACCATTGGATGGAGTGTGTTGTTTTATATACAGGTACAAGCGTGGCAAGTTCTGGTAATGTCAGGATTTGCTATGTTAGCTATCTTATGTTCAATTGCTGTGATCCGGTTTTTGCATCAGAATAAACTCGTTGCCGGTGGTTATGGCGTGTTGGCTTTTATACTTTTGCCTTACTTGGGAGGAGGCATACTTTTCCACGGAACAACGGGCTATGTGATTGTAGGGGCTGTGTTGTTAGGTCTGGTATGTGGCTATATGACCCTGCCAGGGCGTTGGCGAGTGTGGGGTAGTTTCTTGGTACTCTTTATCGTGTCTATGATTGTGATAGAGAGGCTTAATCCTGTTTTTCGTTACACGCCACTGACTCGGACGTTTTTTATGCCTGCCTTATGGTTGGGGGGGACTATATTTGTTTACATAAGTTTGATAGTCTGGCAAATATGGCTTGCGTTCGGTATAGGTACGATTCGCGCCCGTTTGTTGATGTCTTATATCTTGCTGGTCTTGCTACCGGTGATTGCGGTGAGTGCTACATCTATTGGGTTGGGATGGCGAAGTGGACAGCAACAGGCTTTTAGACGGTTGGACTTAGAGGCAGACTTGTTTGAGGCCAGTTTGGATATGTGGGTGAATGAGTTGGAGCGTGGCTTGAATGCTGCTATGGTAGAGGGAACGGCCGTAGATTATGCGGATTATATCCTACTGCGGTATATGGGGCTTGAGTTGGAGGAGACGTCCTCACTATCTACCAATGCTTTGCAAGAACTGGAAAGATATTTCGAGAGATCTATTGATGATAATCGGATTTTCGATGATATTTTGTTGCTTAATCAGTCTGGGAAAGTGATTATTGCCGCGCATAATGATGAATTGCGCAATCAAATCTATGCCGAGACGGAATTCTTTCAACAGGGACAAAAAGAGTTTCGAGTATTTTTTTCTTCATCTGAGCAGGTCGTTATCGCGGTGATGCCGGTATTTAAATTGAGCGATTTGGAAACGGTTGAGGAGATGGGGGAACGGGATGATTTGACCGCTATTGGTGTTTTGGTAGGTCGTGTTAGTTTAGACGTTTTGAATGAAATGATCGGCGATAAAACCGGACTTGGGAACACAGGGGATATTTATTTGGTAGGGCCAGATTATGTTGCATTGACCAAGATGCGTTTTGGTGAGCAGGGGCGCGCAGTCTATACCTTGGGGACTAAACGGGCAGTGAGTGATCAGGAAAGTGGTTCTGGTCTTTATGTGAATGATCGTGGCGTCACGGTCGTTGAAGTCCATCGTTGGTTGCCCCGATTGCGGGCTGCGTTGTTGGTCGAACAGAATCGTTCAGAGGCTTTTCGCTCATTATATGTGACGGGAGCGATTAGTGGGGGGATCGCGTTGCTTTTTGTAATAGCGGCGGTGGGAGTTGCCTTGTTTGTCACTCGCAGTATTGTGCAACCATTGTCGAGTTTGACCGAGACTGCGGCATTGATTGCCGCGGGTGAGTTGGATCGTGAAGCGCAGGTAAAGCGTGAGGATGAGATCGGCCAGTTAGCTCAAACATTTAATACTATGACGCGCCAATTGCGTGATGTGTTTGGCAATTTGGAGCAGCGTGTGGCCGACCGTACCCGGGAGTTAAGCCGGCAATCGTCATATTTGTTGGCTTCTGCTCAAGTGGGGCGCGCAGCGGCTTCTATCCTTGATGTTGAACAGCTTATTTATCAAGTTGTGGAACTGATCCGCGAGCGATTTGATTTGTATTACGTTGGGTTGTTTTTGGTGGACAAAACGGATACCTGGGCCATCTTGCGCGCGGGTACCGGCGCTGCTGGTAAAGCAATGTTGGAGCGTGGGCATCATATTAAAGTGGGGGATGGTATGATCGGCTGGTGCATTGCCTACGCGCAACCTCGTATTGCTTCACAGGCCGAGGCGGATGCAGTGCGCCTGGTGAATCCTGAGTTGCCGGATACCCGTTCCGAAGCGGCTTTGCCGTTACGTTCACGGGGACGTGTTGTAGGGGCTTTGAGTGTGCAAAGTACACAGGTAGATGCTTTTGATGCGGACACGCTAAACGTATTAGAGACGATGGCCGATCAGGTTGGTGTGGCCATTGATAATGCACGTCTGTTCGCTGAGGCGCAAATTGCGTTGGACGCTGAGCGACGGGCCTATGGACAACGCACGCAGGAAGCTTGGGCTGAGTTGTTGCGTACTCACGAAGATTGGGGGTATCGTTATGAATATACAGTAAATACGCCGGTTGTGGACGGCGTCGCCGAGGGCCAGGTCGTGCCGCTACATGGGGAATGGAGTCCTGTTATGCAACGGGCGCGCGAGACAGGGCAACAAATACAATATATGAGTGAGGGACAGCTTTCCCTGGCTCTGCCGGTGCGGGTGCGAGGTGAGATTATTGGAGCATTGAACTTTGATAAAGGGGAGATGACTGGCACAAATGGCTCTGAGTCTGTGGTGCAAACCTGGACCGCGCAGGAGATTGCGTTATTAGAAACGCTGACCGAGCAGTTAGGGCAGACGTTGGAGCGCGCGCAATTGTATCAGGAGACCCAACAGCGCGCGGCGCGTGAGCGATTAGCGCGCGAGATTACAGATAAGATGCGTGGTACCTTAAACTGGGATGAATTGATGCAGGTAGCGATTCAGGAGATAGGTGGCGTGCTGAATGTTTCCCGCGCGTTTGTGCAGTGGACACCCCCGGAGACAGAGCAGTGATGATGGCGGAGAAAGTAATCGCGAGTGGAGTCGGATATGGCGGATAAAAAAGCATCTGTTCCAGGGAAGAAGTTGAGTGCTTGGAGCACGTTGAATAAATTATTTTTTTCTCGGCGAAGAACAAGTATTCGTATACGTTTGTTAGTTTATTTTGTCCTTTTAGTGGCTCTGTCGGCGGGTACCGTTGGTACGGTCTCGGCCGTTCTTGGTTGGCGTGATGGTAAACGTCAAGTCACGGAGCGACTTGAATTGACGGCCGGGTACCGGAGAACTGAAATTGGTACTTGGGTCAATGGCTTGGTAAGTGAATTGAATACTGCCTGGACTGCAAATTTATCAGCCAGTTATGCTAGAGAATTATTGCAATTTGTGGCTTATGATCAATATTTGTCGGATACGCTTGCTGAATTTTATATTACAAATGTTGAGCGGCTTTTGTTGCCCTATGCGCGCGCTCCTCATCAATTTTCGGAATTGTCATTGTTGGATGTAGACGGTCGGGTTATAGCTACTACCAATGCTCTGCAACGTGGGTATATTTATAGTGACACGTTGTATTTTCAAAGTGGTATGCAAGGGGCATCGTATGTATATTTGACACCAGAATTGGTGCAGCAGACACAGCTTATAGTGGCTATACCTATTTTTGATGTTATGCCTGATGACACGTCAGCCGCTATAGATTCTCAGACGACGATTCTTGGCGTTTTGGTTGGTTATGCAAATCCTACAACCCTGCTTGAATTATTATCGGATCGCGCAGGTTTGGGAACTATCGGGGAAATCTATCTGGTAAATACCGATTATCAGGCGTTGACTGAATTGCGTGATGGACAGATAGGAAGTAACGTGAGAACTGCAGGAGTGATGACGGCAATCCAGACGCAGGGAGAAGTTGCTGATGTGTATACCAATTACAATAATGTCAATGTCATAGGAGTTTATGCTTGGTTACCCAAATTACAGGCTGTGTTAGTAGCAGAACAGGAACAACGGGATGCTTTCCGCGCGGTTTATGTAACCGTGGGGGTGAGTATAGGCATTACATTGTTGGCTGTGTTGCTTGCTGCGGGCGTTGCATTGTTGGTTACAAATGGTATTACAGACCCCCTATCCCGTTTAGCCAACACGGCAACCCGTATCGCTGCCGGTGATCTGGAATACGCATTGGATAAGCAACTGCAATTTGAGGTTGAACATACCGATGAGATCGGCACGTTGGCGCAAGCGTTTTTCCGGATGACCTTACAGTTGCGCGAGTTGATTGACAGCCTGGAGCAACGTGTGGAATCTCGTACCCGGGGTCTGGAAACAGTGGCCGAGGTATCTCGCGCGACAACTTCGGTGCTGGACCCAGAACAATTATTACCCCAAGTCGTAAATCTAGTGCAGGAACGATTTAATCTTTACTACGTGGGATTGTTTCTGGTTGACGAAAGCGAGAAAGATGTTGTATTGCGTGCCGGCACGGGAGAAGCTGGACGGCAGATGATGGCAGAAGGTTGGAAATTAGAAGTGGGAGGAGCGTCAATGATTGGGCAATGTGTGGCTACCGGCCAGCCGGGGCTTAAACAACGCGCTGGTGACATAGCCGTGCGTTTTGAAAACCCATTTTTGCCGGAGACACGCTCTGAACTGGCATTGCCGTTGCGTTATGGACAACAGATCGTTGGGGCCATGACGGTACAAAGCGTGTATGAAGCAGCTTTTGACGATGCCTATATCGCGCTGTTGCAGAATCTGGCCGATCAAGTTGCCGTGGCAGTGGAAAATGCAGAGCTTTTTGCGAAAACGCAAGCTGCCCTGGAGCGAGCGCAGAGTGTCCAGCAACGTTACCAGGGGCAGGCGTGGGAGAGTTATTTACAGTCCGGGCAAGTGCGTGGATATGAATGGCGCGGAAATACTTTGTTACCACTTCCCAAAACTCTGTTACCTGAAACTAAGCATGTTATACAGACGCGACAAATGTCTGTCGCTTCCCAGTCGTTAGTTGTCCCGATTAAGCAGGGAGATCAGATATTGGGTGTATTGGGATTCGAGCGTGAAGATGGGCAGGAAGGATGGAGCCCAGAAGATGTGACATTAGTACAGTCATTGTCCGAGCAATTGTTATTGGCGGCAGAAAATCAACGTTTGTTGGATGAGACGCAGCGTAACGCTGCTCGCGAGAGCGTGATACGTGAGATCTCAGATCAGATGCAGCGGGCTACGAATATGGAGATGTTAATGCGTATCACGGCAGAGGAATTGAACCGGCTTTTGAAAGGTTCTCGCGTCTATGTGCATTTAGATGCGGATGCCCAACGCACAGGTGTGGATGGACAAAAGGTTGGCAAAAATGACCGAGATGCTAAATAAACCTGGACAACATGGCCGGCTGACGATAGGCCTGGTGACTCATGATATTTTTGAAGCAGATTCTTGGTGGGCCGGCGCCCGTGAGTCTGCGCGGGAACACGGAGTGAACTTGATCACGTTTCCTGCCGGATTTGCCTGGCAGGATAGTCCAGAGTGTGTCTTACAGGACCTACTGGGACTGGAACGCCTGGATGGGGTATTACTCGCGCAATGGTGGCCCGACCGCGAGGCTTTTGAGCAAGCCTATCAACGTTATTATGCGCCTCTGCCCGTGGTAAACATACAGCGATTTTACGAGGGAATTCCAGGTGTCATGGTTGGGAACTATGAGGGCATGTTGGCGGAGATGCGCCATTTGATAGAAGATCATGGATACCGGCGGATTGCTTTTATTTGTGGTCCTGAGGGAAATCCTTCTGCGGATGAACGGTATCGCGCGTATGTGGATGCATTGTCCGCGCATACCCTTCCCCTAAACGAGAACCTGGTGTTACCTGGTAATTTTGACAAAGTATCTGGGGAAACTGCAATGCAGTTGTTGTTGGATGAGCGTGGGCTGCAACCGTGTGTTGACTTTGATGCTGTGGTGGCAGCTAACGATCTGATGGCAATAGGAGTCATGACCGCCTTACAGAAGCGAGGCATACGAATTCCTTATGAGGTGGCGGTAGCCGGATTTGATGATGTGGTGGAGGGACGCTTTACAATGCCACCGTTGACAACGGTCAAGATGCCCAATTATGAACTGGGACAGTTGGCGGTGGAAACGCTGCTGGCGCGGATTGCCGATGAGTCTGTGGTTGCCCATGTGATGGTGCCCGCGCATTTTGTGATGCGCAAGTCGTGCGGTTGTGTTTCACCCGCAGTTATGCAGGCGGGTGAAAATGAAGAGTTTGATACACACGCGCATTTAGAAAATATATCTTTTTCGGCAGCTTTGGCGACACAACGTTCACAAATGATAGTAGATATTCAACATGTGTTAGGAGAGGAAGCGGTATCTCGGATACCCCTATGGCTCTCTCCATTGTTGGAATCGCTGGAGGGCATGTTCAACGACACAGTTTCTTCCAATATGTTTTTATCCGTGTTGTACAACGTGTTGCGTGATCTTGAATTGGCGCATATATCCGTTGCTCTCTGGCAGAATGTACTGTCTACATTACGACGTCATGTGTTGCAGTGTGCCGGGAAAAACTTGGAACTGCGTTGTCGTGTCGAGAGCCTTTGGCAGCAGGCCAGGGTACTCGTCGAAGAGGTTTCACTACAGACACAGCTTTACCATCGTGGGTTAGTCGTGCAGCAAACCGAGCAGTTGTATACGTTTGGACAATCCTTGTTAATGGCATTCAATTTGCGTGCCCAGATGGACTTGTTGGCCCAGACCTTGCCAACGTTAGGGATACCGGGATGTTATCTCTCCCTTTATGACCATTTGGCAGAAGATGTAAACCAGGCACGCCTTCTCCTGGCTTATCACGAACAGCAACGTCTGGAATTGTCACGCGCGCGTCCTGGCGCTCCCGAGGGTAGGGCATTTTCAGCCCGGCAAATAGTGCCTGGGGATGTGTTACCACAAGATCGCCCCTATAGTTTGGTGGTAGAACCCCTCTATTCCCCGGAGCTGCAATTGGGATTTGTCGCTTTTGAGGTTGGCCCGGAGGATGGTAAGGTTTATGATGTATTGAGCAAACAAATTAGCAGCGCTTTACAGGGAGCTTTGCTCTCACAGGAACGCGAAAGTTTGCTTTCTGGTCTGGAACGGCGCGCATTGCTTCTGCAAACTGCCGCCGAAGTCTCACGAGTAGCAAATAGTATTCTCGCGCCCGATGAATTAATTCAAGAAGTGGTCAATTTGGTGCGTGAGCGGTTCCAATTGTACTATGTGGGGTTATTTTTGGTGGACCAGGAGCGGCGTTGGGCAGTTCTGCGTGCCGGTACAGGTGAAGCAGGAGCACGGATGATGGCCCAGGGCCACCGTTTAGAGGTGGGAGGGGCATCTATGATCGGGCAGTGTGTTGCGACACAACAGGCGCGGATCGCTCTGGATGTGGGGGCAGAAGCGGTTCGTTTTGATAATCCGTTTTTGCCTGATACCCATTCAGAACTGGCCTTGCCCTTGGTAAGCCGGGGGGAATCATTAGGGGCGTTGACGATTCAAAGTAAACTGGAACGGGCATTTAGTGACGAGGACATTACCGTGCTGCAATCTATGGCTAACCAGTTAGCAAATGCGATTGAAAATGCGCGCCTGTTCGAGCAAAGTCAGGCCGCGTTGAAAAATATGGCCGCAATTCAGCGTCAATATGAGGGACGCGCCTGGGCTGAATATATGCAATCTGCGCCGGTAACCCATTACGAGATTACAAACCAGGGGGATACATTAAATGAGGCTGTCTTGCCTGAAGTGCAGCAGGTGCTGGCGCAAAAGGAGCCGTTGGTCATGCAACAAGATACTAATGGACGCGCAGCGTTGGTTATGCCCATCACACAACGTGGGGGAACCGCGATCGGGGCATTGGGAATTCACGATGCTGCTGGGCGGGAGTGGTCGGAGGATGAAAAGATTATCGTCAGTGCGGTAGTTGAACGTATGAGCCTGTTTGCTGAAACCCTGCGCCTTTTGGAGGCTTCACAGCACAACGCGGCACGTGAACGGGTAACGCGCGAGATCACAGGGCGGATGCGTGAGACCTTGGATCTTGAGACTGTATTGCAGACGGCCGCCCAGGAAATTCGTTCGGCTTTGCAAACACCGGAGGTTGTGATCCGTTTGACGGACCGGACAGGTGAGCGCTCTGTTGATGAAGCCAGGAATGAGATATGATGGAACGTATAAGACACATCTTAGGTAAATGGTTCACTGTTCAAGTGAGTGACGCAGGAACTTCTGTAAGTGAGTTGGATGCCAAGCGCGGCAGATCACAGCTTCTCTTTCTGTTCGTTATGTGCATCATTGCCGCGATTGTGATGATGATGGATGTCTTTATCGGACGCTGGGACTTTTTTGTTATTGCGCTTATTGGGTTTGCAATGATGAGCGCGCTTTATTGGTTTACCTGGAAAAACCAGCAATGGCCACGTTATGTGCTGTTAGCCTTTATGGTATTGGCAATCCCTTATGGCTTTCGTGAATCGTTATATACCCCGGTCATGATTGCTGTTACGCTTCCCATTATTGTGGTACCGTTGATAGCTGAATCCTGGTTAGCGCTACCGGCGGCGATGGCGGAAATGCTCTTTCTTTTTGTGTTAGGTATGCCGGTAAATTGGATGCTGTTCATTCTTTTCTTCGCGCTGGGCATTATTGCCTGGTTGTCGACATCGAATTTTGAACAAGCTGTCGGGACGGTGCAACGTGCGGCAGCGGTATTGGGAGATGCTAATCGCGAGTTAGAGGAAGGGCGTGTGTTGTTAGAAACTCGCGCGCGTGAATTGGAACAGCATGCCCGCTATTTGGAGGCGATCTCACGGATAGCGCGCGAGGCTGCTACGCAATTGGAGTTGGATGCCTTACTGACGCGGGTGGTGTCATTGCTGTGTGAACAGTTTGCATTCTATAATGTGAGTATTTTTTTGTTAGACCCAGGGGGAGAGTGGGCCGTCTTGCGGGCGATTTCCAGCAAGGTAAGTGAACATACTGTCCGCGTACGCGTGGATACAGATAACGTGATGGGTAGCGTTGTGAAATCTGGGAAAAGGATGATGGTAGAAGCATCACAGACGATGGATACTTCTGTACAGCTTGATCTCCCCGATACCCAATCTCTTTTGGCTCTGCCTTTGCGCGCGCGAGGTGAACTGATTGGGGTCTTGGATGTCCGTAGTGCAAAGACCGGAGTCTTCGATGAACAAGTAGCCAATGTGCTGCAAATGTTGGCCGACCAGATCGCGGTTGCCATTGATAATGTGCGGCTCTTTATAGAAGCGCGTGAGGCTGTCGAGGCGCAACGGCGTGCTTATGGAGAGGTGGATCGTACTGCATGGGCCAAATTGTTGAAAGGACATTTGGGGTTTGGGTATCGCAGTACTCCAAGTGGAGTTAGCTCTGCTTTGGATGTCTGGTATCCTGAGATGACGCAGGCTATGCAACAAGAGGCTCTGGTGCAGATAGGGTATGTAGATGCGGAGGGGCGTGTGCCCGTCGCACTGCCGATCAAGACTTCGTCAGGAGAAGTGATTGGCGTGATTGATACCTATAAGCCAGGTGGTGCGGGTGATTGGCACCCCGATGAAATCTTGCTCCTTCAAAATCTGTCAGAGCAGTTGGGCGTGGCGTTGGAAAGCGCGCGTTTCTATCGTGAATCGCAACTTCGCGCGGTGCGTGAACAGATTATGGGTGAGACGACGGCGCGGATGCGCGAGCCATTGGAGATAGAGGATGTACTTAAGACGGCGGCAGAGGAAATCCGTCGTGTGCTGGATATGGATGAACTTGTGGTGCGTCTGACCCCGGCTGCTTATAGCCACTCGGATCATAATTGAAAGGGCCTGTTTATGTGGGATCATGTGAAGCAATTCTGGTCAGCTCCGGTTTTTGATGAGGATGAGGGTAAATCCCGTTCTGCTGCGTTGCTTAATCCACTACTTATTGCGTTGTTTGGGATAGTGATAGTAGGCGCTATAGCGACGGCTTTTATATTCGCGCAGAAATTGGGCAGTGCCATAGCGGTATTATTCCTGTTAGGTGTGGTTTTCGCGTCTAAATTGACGCTGCAACGTGGGTGGGTGCGGAGTGCTGGCATTGTATTCGTTGTCGGGATGTGGTTGCCACTGGCAATTGTCACTGTGCTGGCGCGTGCCGGCAGTCTGTACGCGGTTTCTTTTGTGTCGGTGACCGTGGTCGCCGGATTGATTCTTAGCCAATGGGCGGCCTTGATTGTAGCCGGTGCGAGCAGTCTGTTGGTGTTGGCTATGGTAATTGTGGAAGGGATTGGGTACGAAATCCCAATTCTGTTTCCATCTCCCCTGGCAGCTAACTGGGTGATGTTGAGTCTCGGGTTAGCAATGGCCGTTGTTCCCTTGAATCTTGCCCTGCGTATTTTGAGCGAGGCTGTCTCTCGATCGCGGCAGTATGTGACTGAATTGGAAGGTCAACAAGAGCAATTGCAGACGTTGGTGCAGGATCGCTCGCGTGATCTGGCGCGTCACACGACCTATCTACGAGCTACCATAGCTGTCCAGGATGTGGTGGCTGTTGCTAGGGACCTAGAAGATTTGTTGGCCCGTGTGGTTGGAGTGTTGAGTGAGCATTTGGATTTTTATCATGTGGGTCTGTTTATGGTGCAGGCTGTTGATGCCGAGGGGTTGGAATTGCGCGCCGCATCCGGCGAGAGCGGGCAGCAGATGTTAGCCCGTGGCTATCGCGCGCGGGTTGGCGAGGATAGCATAGTAGGAGCCGCTGCCCGTTCCAGGGAAGCTCGCATTCTTTCGCAGAATGATGCCGGTGTTACTCTGGGTGACCATTCTGATTTCCCAGATACCCATTCTCAGATTGCTGTGCCCTTGCTCGTACAAAGTGATCTTCTTGGTGTATTAGATATGCACAGCACGGAATCTGAAGTCCCCAGTTCTGAAGATGTGGGGGTATTACAATCCCTGGCCGCGCAAATCGCGGTGGCGATTCGTAATGCACAATTGTTGCAACAACTGCAAGCTATGGCAGAGAGAGAACGCCGGATTCGTGGGGAACTTTCACAGGATGCATGGATGCGATTTTTGCGTGAGCAACCTGATTTGGGATATGTCAGTAATCAGCGCGGTGTTTTTCCTGTTCAGGAGAGTATCTCAGAGTTGGATGCCTCGCGGTCAGAAGTCGATCAGGATGTGGCCTATCTGACGGTGCCTATCCAGGTCAGTGGCCAGGTGGTGGGCGTTTTGGAAGGACGTAGGGCAAGTGGATGGACGGCAGAGGAAAGGGCAATGGCGGAAACTTTGGGGGATCAGTTAAATGCGGCGGTAGAGCGTGCTCGGCTTTATCGCGAAACTCAACAACGCGCGGCCCGCGAGCGGCTGTTGCGTGAGGTTACAGCGCGGGTGCGTAGTTCTACGGATCCTGAAACTGTGTTGGGAACGTTGCTTCGTGAAGTAGGTACGATTTTTGGTCGTTCCACATTTGTCCGGTTAGGGAGTGCGGAAGAACTTGGCCGGGCGCCGGCCAAGCCACAGAACGGTGAAGGGAGTACATCAGATGTATGAACAAGAAGAAATTTTACGTCTGAGATCCCAGGTCGCGGCTCTGGAGCAATCACTGGCTGTGTGTGAACAAGCTGTATCCGAGCAAGCGGCTAATCTGGAGCGGACGATAAATGAGTTACAGCAAAGTGAGGCACGATTCCGTGCTATTTACGAGGGTTCGGGTGACGCAATTATGTTACTCACGCCAGAGGGATTTTTTGACTGTAACCAATACACCCTGGAGTTATTTGGTGTTGAAACTAAAGAAGCGTTTACTGCGCTCCATCCGGCGGATATCTCGCCCCCCTTGCAGCCGGATGGCCGGGAGTCGCTGCCGGCGGCATTGGAACAAATTCAGATCGCTTATCAACAAGGGCGCAATCGGTTTGAGTGGCTCCACCGGCGTACAGATGGTACCGATTTCCCGGCGGAGGTCTTACTCTCGGCGTTCAAATTAGGAAAAGAGCGGGTTTTGCAAGGAACTGTGCGCGATATCACCGAGCGTAAACAAGTGGAGCAGGCGCTGCGCGATTCTGAGACGCGCTATTCGGGCTTGGTAAAGCAGGCGAAAGATGGTGTATTGGTCATTCAGAATAACATATTGACCTTCGTAAACCAGGCATTAGCAGATATTTTGGGTTATGCCTCGCCGGAAGAGTTAATTGGCACACACTTTATCGACCACGTCGCCCCGGTCTCTAAGCAGTTGATCGCGGATCGGGTGCGGCAACGGTTGGCGGGTGAGGATGTGCCGTCAATGTATGAGGCCCAATTACAATGTCAAGATGGCACAATTAAAGATGTCGAGGTTTCTGGCTCGGTGATTGAATATCAAGGGCAGTTGACAAACCTGGGCCTGATCCGCGATATTACAGAGCGCAAACAGTTGGAGGCTCAAATTACTGAATCCCTGGCGCGCCGGGGACAATGGGTACAGACTACAACTGAGATCGCCCAGGAGATCGCTGCTGCGCCAGAATTGGAGGAATTGTTTGAGCGGGTAGTGACGTTAATTAAAGATCGCTTTGACTATTATCACGCCCAGGTCTTTCGTTATGACCCAGACCAGGATGCGGTGGTGTTGGTGACAGGCTACGGTGAGCCTGGACGTCAAATGCTTGTTGCCGGACACACACTTCCTATGGGTCGTGGTGTGGTGGGGACGGCGGCGGCAACGGGGCGATCTATTTTAGCCTCAGATGCAGCACAGGATAAAGACTGGCGACCTAACCGTTTTCTGCCGGATACGAAGGGGGAGTTAGCCGTTCCCATTAAGTTGCGGGATCGCGTCCTGGGCATTCTGGATGTGCAGAGCGACCGGGCCGACGCCCTGACACAGGATGATCAATTGCTACTTGAAAGCTTGTGTGGTCAGATCGCGATTGCGATAGAGCAGCAACAACTCCGCGAGGCGCAGGCAGAAGAGCATAACTTGATGCGTACGATTATTGATACCACGCCGGACTGGATTTTTATCAAAGACCGAGAGCACCGGTATCGACTGGTCAACAAAAGTTATGCTGACGCCAAGCATCTTAAGCCAGAGGATGTGATTGGTAAAAACGATCTTGAGTTGGGGTCCCCTGAAGAATTGGTCAAGGGAGATCCTGAAAAAGGGATCCGGGGGTTTTGGGCTGACGACCGGCAGGTGCTAGAAACCGGGGAGACGCACATTTATCCTGACGATCAGGTCATGATTGATGGGGTTAGGCATATTTTCCACACGATTAAGGCTCCGTTGCGCGATGCGACAGGTCAGGTCTGGGGCGTATTAGCTTTTGCGCGGGATGTGACCGAGCGCGACCAGGCGGCTGCCAGGATGGAGGAGACGATGCAGGAGTTGGAACGCCTGTACCGTGCCTCGACCCGGGAGGGATGGCAAGCGCTCCGGGAAGCAGCACGATTGGCGCCGGGGTATCAATTTGACCAAATAGACGTTCGCCCGGTTGACGATGTGTGGACGCCCAAGATTGAACAAGCTGTACAGGAGAGTACCCTGATTCCTCCATCATCTGAGGACTCTGTTGCCGTAGCGCCGTTGACTGTGCGGGGTGAGATTATTGGTGCTCTGGGTGTCTACGATGACCCGCAGCGTGAACTCGCCCCCGATGAATTAGATCTATTGCAAGAGATTCTCGAACAAGGCTCTTTGGCGCTAGAAAGTGCGCGTCTTTATCAGGACTCACAGCGCAGGGCGGCGCGTGAACAGCTAGTGGGTGAGGTAACGGCCCATATCCGTGAAACGCTGGATGTGGATAAGGTATTACAGACCGCGCTGCGTGAAATCGCCGAAGCCATGGGCGCGTCAAAAGCAGAAGTGCGGTTGGGGTCTGGCCCGGTGTCCGAATTGACATCGGGAGGTAATGGGCACGATGCATATAAGGGGAAGGTTGAATGAATAGTCTGGCTTTCAATCAAGGACTGCAATATATAGCGTGGGCCATCGCCTCCCTAGAGGTTATTGCGGGATTGTATATCCTGTTGCTTAATTTCTGGCATACGGCGAACCGGCATGTAAGTCTCTTATTGCTGCTGATCAGTGTGAATACGTATGCCCTTGGCGTGTTTTCTGGGGCAACAGATATTTATCAAGCGCGCGTTGCAACTTGGATTTTGGCGGCTGTCGCGCCTGGTGTGAGTCTGCTTTTATTCATTGTTGCGGTTGCTTTGTTTAGACCGCAGTGGTTAAGTGGCAAGTGGTCCTGGGTATGGCGCGTGTTGTATGTGTTGTGTGTTCTTCCCGTCGTGTGTACCGTAATAGATGTGGGGGTAGGTCTCCAGCCCGTGTTGTGGTATACCGGTCTGGAAGGTACAGGCTATCAAGGCGGCGTGGTGGGATTGTTTACTTATGTAGATGGTTTGTTAGCGCCCCTTTTCCGGATAATAACCAACCTTCCAATTTTGTTGTTGTTGGTTTTATTGATTACAATTATTGTTGATAAAAGTTTAACCCGATCCATGCATAACCTGGCTTTGCTGATGTTATTTTTGTTATTGGGTAGTGTGGGGACTCAGGTGGTTCCGGTCGCATTTTGGGGAGAGGGCACCGGTTCTGTTCTTTCCAGCACGATTTTTGCGCTCACGTATACATACGCGGGCTTCAGACAGATGATTTCGGAGCGACGGTTGCAACATGGGCGACTTCAGTTCCGGTTAACGGCCATTGTATTGGCTGTGGCGATACCCTTGATTGTGATCGTGGTTGTGTTATCAGACAGTTTGGCCTTTAGAGCCTTGAATAAGTTGACGGATGAACAACTGCGGTTGGTGAATGTCGGATTGAAGGGGAGTGTTCAGTCTTGGGTCACGCTCAATACTCAAGTCTTGCAGGAAATGGTCTCACTTCCCGCTATTATCAGTATGGACCCTATACAGCAAGAACCTGTGTTGAAAGCAATAGCGGTATCACATCCACAAGCGTATCTGGTGATGACATTAGATATGCAAGGAATGAATGTGACACGCAATGATGAAGCGGAACTGAGGAATTATAGTGACCGTAGTTATTTTATCGGCGCGCGCGCGGGGCGTGTTACTTTGGAAGTGATTGTAAGCCGCACTACTGGCCAGCCTGCATTAGCGATGGCCGCGCCTATTAAGGATGCGGAGGGGCAAATCATAGGGGTGGGTGTGATTGCCGGTCAGTTAGATGCTATTTCTCAGCAGGTAAGCGCGGGAAAAGTGGGGCAGACGGGCGAAGTTTATGTGGTGGATGGATCGAACTATCTTGTGGCCCACTCCAATGTTGCATTGGTGACTCGGCCCGAGTTGGTGGAAGTGACCGATTTTCAACCTGTTATGTACCTGCGGCAGAATGGGCCGGGGTATTTGACTTTTGTTGATGAGTATGGGGAACGTTGGCATACTTATGTAGACACGTTAGATGCGGACGCGTCAGCGGCGAATGGCTGGGGCATTATTGTTCAGCAGCAAGAGGCAGAATTGGAAAGTAGTCTGAGGGCGTTTAGAAGCATGGCATTACTCAGTATCATCGTGGGGGCGACGGTGCTGGCCGGGTTTGTGGCCCTGGCTATTGGACAGGCAGTCCAGCCGGTAACGACATTGACCGAGACGGCGGCAGCGATCACGGCCGGAGATTTGAGCCGTACTGCCCCTATTGAAAGCGAGGATGAACTTGGGGCATTGGCGCGCTCGTTTAACAGTATGACAGAACAATTACGCGCGCTGATTGGCAGTCTGGAGCAGCGTGTGCAAGAACGAACTGCCGATCTTGAATACCGTTCGCGGTATCTCCAGGCATCGTCCGAGGTAGGACGTGTGGTGGCGTCGATTTTGGATACGGAGCAGTTGATCCGTCAGGTGGTGGAATTGATTCGTGGACGATTTGCTTTGTACTACGTTGGTCTTTTTCTGGTCGATGCCGGCGGAGAGTGGGCCGTGTTGCACGCCGGAACCGGTGATGCGGGGCAGAAAATGTTAGCCCGGAAACACCGCTTAAAGATTGGAAGCGGGTCGATGATTGGGTGGTGTGTGGCTCACGAGCAGCCGCGTATTGCCCAGGTTGCTGAAGCAGATGCCGTGCGTCAGGCGACGACAGAATTGCCCGATACCCGGTCGGAGGCCGCGTTGCCGTTGCGTTCTCGCGGCAAAGTCTTGGGCGCGTTGACCGTGCAAAGCGATCAACCCAATGCGTTCGATGAGACAAGTCTGGCGGTATTGCAGGTGATGGCGGATCAGGTTGCTGTAGCTTTGGACAATGCTCGCCTGTTTGCCGAGAGCCAGCAGGCGATAGAAACAGCGCGTCAAGCGTATGGTGAGCTTTCCCGTCGCGCGTGGTTGGAGATGATGAGCGCGCGTCAAAATTGGGGCTTTCATTATGAACAGAAAACGCTACAACCCGTTCAGGGGAAATGGCAGTCTGAGATGCTCCAAGCGTCACAGCGTGGGGGGAGTGTGGTGCATAATGATACCGATGAGCCGGCCTTATCTGTCCCGCTGAAATTACGAGACCAGGTGATCGGTGTGATTGATTTGCGTCGCGAATCCCCCGATCAGATTTGGACGGAGGAAGATCGGACGGCGGTTGAAACGATGGCTGAACAACTGAGTTTGGCCTTGGAGAGCGCGCGCCTTTACCAGGATACACAGCGCCGCGCGGCGCGTGAGCGACTGGTCGGTGAAGTAACAGCGCGCGTGCGCGAAACGTTGGATGTAGACGTGGTGTTGCAGACCGCAGTGCGCGAACTATGGGGGGCGCTGGATCTGGCCGAGGTGGAGGTACGTATGGGTACCGGCCCTACGTCCAAGCAATCATAAGGGAGTCTGATATGAAAACACAACGCTCTTACTTGGCAGTGCTGGTTATCTTTGCCGTGTTGTGCTTGGCAGCTTGTGGAAACGGGGTGGGGGGCAACCCTTCGCCGACGGTTACCTCGCGGACAGTTTTGACGATCTCTGGTTCCGGAACTGTGACATCTATCCTGGGGGGCATCAAGCCGGCCTTCGAAGCTGATGTGCCAGATTACACACTTAACGTTCTGACCGGCTCGGGTACGGGGGGCGGGGTGGAGGGCATCATCCAGGGGACATTGGACGCGGCTGCGATGGCCAGACCACCCAAGGACGAAGAAATCAATCAAGGTGTGGCGTATGTGGAATTTGGTCAATCCGGGGTGGCTATATACACACATCCCGACGTGGGCCTCACCGGTTTGACAACAGAGCAAGCCCACGCGATCTTTTCAGGTGAGATTGTCAATTGGGCCGAAGTCGGCGGCCCGGATCAGATTATCATCTTGTGCGTGCGCGACGAAAATGAATCGAGTACCCAATCATTGCGCGAGGCTATTTTCGGCGATACCCCGTTCCCAGAGACGGCGCTGGTGCAGACCAGCCAATCCGATATGCAGGCTGTTGTTGCAGCGACCCCGGGGGGAGTGGGTTTTGGCTCGTGGCCGGCGGCGTTGGCGGAGAAGGCCGGTGTGACAGCTTTGGCATTGGACGGCATTGCCCCCGGCGCCCCGGCCAATTCGATGACGGCCCCGGTCGGGATTGGTTATATGTTGGATCGCCAGGCAGACGTACAGCCCTTGATTGATTGGCTGTTTTCTGAGAACGGACGGGCAGCGCTGAGAGAACTCGACGTGATCCTGGAGCGTTAGGGTGTGAAATGTGAGCTGTATGTGGGTGAGACTGCCGGGCTTTTATATAGGAATTACCCATTAACGCGGTGCGTTCACCAGCAGTCGGGTGAAAATTGAATCCGTAATTCGCTATTCGTAATTCGCTATTCGTAATTCGCTATTCGCTATTTTCAGGGGAGTACACTATGTTGTCTAAATTCTTCAGAAACTTGAGTCTTGGCGTCAAGTTGAATGTTGCGATCGTTCTTGTGTTTGCCATTCTGTTGGCGATCCTCAGCGTGATCGTGACCAGGGGGATAGATCATTTGATTGCTCAAATGGGGCAGCAGCGTGCTGCTCAGGAGGCAGCCGTGATTCAAAGCCGGTTTTCTGAGACCGAGCAATTGCTGTCTACGAACGCCAAGCTCTTGGTTAACACGCCCGGTTTGATAGAGGCTTTGGCGGACGAGGAGATAACCAGGTTTAGGACATTGCTCGCGGCCGGCGCAGCCCCACTTGAATTTGACTACCTGGAATTGGTCAATACAGAGGGTGACTATTTGATTGGAGGGGAGCACGAAGGCAATCCGCAGGAGGCCGAGCTGGTCGCGTTGGCTTTGCTGGGCATTGATGCCCAGGGTATTATCGTCCAAGAAATGGAAACAGGCGAACAGGAATTTCAGATGGCTGTGGCTCTTCCTTTACGTGATGTGACAAGCAAGATTTTGGGGGTACTGATTGCCGGCCGCGTGGTTGACGAAAAGTTCCTGACCGAGATCAACTTTGCGCGTATAGAGAACGTTAGCCTTGGCCTTATCTATGCCGGGCAGATTGTGACCCAGGATTACTCTGAAGTGGGAACCGGGGAACTTGCTTCATTGCTTGAAGAAACGTCCGCTGCGTATGAACAGGCGCTAGGGGGGCAGATTGCGGTAGTTGATCACCTTTTGTTTTCTCCGGCCGGTATGCCGCGTGCCCTGGCCTATACACCTCTCATCATGGGCGGTGAAATACGCGCCGTCATCGGTGTTGTGGTTCAGTATCGCGACTTGTTTGTCTTTCAACGTCAGTTGTTGAAAAACACGGCTATTGCTTTCTTGCTAACTGTCGTGGTGGTTATAGGTGTCATTATATGGATCAATTGGAGGAGTATCACCGTCCCGCTTGAAAGGTTCAGTGCTGTGGCCCGGCAGATGGCGGAGGGAGATTACTCACAGCGTGTGGAGGTGACGACCGGGGATGAAGTTGGGCAACTGGGCCGCACTTTCAATGACATGGTTGATCGGTTGCAGCAGACGCTAACCGACATAGAGCGGCGCAGTCGCGACCTGGAGCTGCGCTCCGCTTATCTGGAAGCTTCCGCCGACGTGGGGCGGGAGGTGGCCTTAATTCTGGATACGGAGATGTTGGTAGAGCAGGTGGTGGACATGATCAAGGAGCGACTCGACATGTATTATGTGGGTTTGTTCCTGGTGGACGAGACAGGCGAGTGGAACGTACTCCGCGCGGGTACGGGCAGGGCAGGCCGGCAGATGGTGGCTCGGGGACACCGCCTTAAGGCGGGAGAGGGGATGGTTGGCTGGAGCATTGCCAATGTTGAGGCGCGCATTGCGCTGGACGTGGGCGAGGATGCGGTGCATTTTAGCAATCCTGACTTGCCCGACACCCGTTCCGAGGCCGCGCTGCCCCTACGTTCGCGGGGGCGGGTGCTGGGAGCGTTGACGGTGCAAAGTGACAGAGAAGCGGCTTTTGACCATGACGCGGTTGTTGTGTTGCAGACTATGGCCGACCACGTTGCGGTGGCGTTGGATAATGCCGATCTATTCGCGCGCAGTCAGCGGGCATTAGAAGCAGAGCGGCGCGCGTATGGTGAGGTCAGCCGCGATACATGGTTACGAATGGCTCACCTTCACCCTGATCTGGGCTATTTGTGCGATATTCAGGGGAATGTTGCTCCTGTCACTCCCGAATGGCGTCCAGAGATGGTACAAGTGGGTACAGCAGGGCAGATTGTCCACGTGGACGATTGTACGATGGGTGTACCGCTTAAAATACGTGACCAGGTGGTGGGTGTAGTGCGGTTGCGCAAGTCTGAAGGCGATGGTGAGTGGCGGGATCAAGAAGTTTCTTTGATGGAAGCGTTAATTGACCAACTAGGCAGGGCGCTGGAAGGCGCACAGCTTTACCAGGATACTCAACGCCGCGCGGTGCGCGAGCAATTGGCTGCTCATGTCACCGCCCAAATGCGCCAGTCGTTGGATCTAGAGACGGTACTCAGGACCGCCGCCAGTGAGATGCGCCAGGCCTTGGGATTAGAAGGGGTTATTGTGCAACTTGCGCGACCCGAGGAGATGAGCGATGATGCGTAATATTCGAAAATTCTTTGCTCCTCCGGTGTTCGAGGGCGATGAAGAAAAAAATCGTATTGCCAGTTTGACCAATACCATCCTGTTGACGGTAATGTTTGCTGTCATTTTGACTTCCATTTTCGTCATTGCGATATTGCGTAATTATCTGGTTATGGGGGGTATCGCAGTCAGTATGCTGTTCGCGGTTGTTATTGCGCTTTTTCTCTTGCGCCGGGGCAATGTGCGAATAGCAGCTTTGTTTACTGTGACGTTGTTATGGTTTATTCTAGTGGCGGTGGGGCTTTTATCTGGCGGTGTTGTTAGCGTAAGTTATGCGACGATGATTATTCTTATTATTATCGCGGCCTTGTTATTGGGAAGACGGGCTGGAATCATTGTGGCAATTTGGAATTTTGTGGCGGTCACATTGACCTGGATTAACGATGAGGTGGGAATTTGGTCGTTACCCATTATACCTACTCTCCCGGTCAGTTATTGGATGATTCATACCTCTAACTATGCGATTGTCAGCTTTTTGTTGTATTTGGCGATGGGTAATCTTACTTCGGCCTTGCAACGCGCGCGGCGCTTAGCAATGGAAGCGGAAGCCCAACGATCGCAGTTGGAGCACACGGTGCAGGAACGCACGCAAGATTTGGAACGCGATGCCAGTTATCTACGCGCGACAACCATTGTAGCTCACGAGTCCGTAGGTATGTCGGGTGATCTACACCATTTACTCGACCGTGTGACGCGTGTAATCGGTGAAGAGTTTGGTTTTTATCATGTGGGTATTTATTTACTAACGGTAGATGATAGGGGAAATGCATGGGCCGTTATGCGCGCTACCTCCAGTGACGCGGGACAAAGACTAATGGCCCGGGGACACCGTCTGCGGGTGGGATCTGAAGGGATGGTGGGGGATGTGGCGCAGCGGGGTGTGTATCGTTTGGCAGAAGATGTTCGCCAGGATATCACGTATCGTTGGAGCGTTGAACTTCCTGATACCCGCGCGGAGCTGGTGCTTCCTTTGCAAGTGCGCAGTGAGACGATTGGGGTATTAGATATCCAAAGTACGGAAATTCAGGCATTTAATGCGCTGGATATTCAGACCTTACAGGCCCTTGCTGACCAGGTTGCGGTTGCTATCAGTAACGCGCGCCTGTTTGGGCAAGCTCAGCAAGCTGTTGAGGCTGAAAAACGCGCTGCCGGCACCTTAACTGCTGAGTCGTGGCGCCGTATGTTACAAACCGGTCAGGTGTTGGGTTTTTACAGTAATGAAGAAGTTACTGCACCGGCAGGCAATCTCTGGCGGCCTGAGATGAAGACGGCCCTGCGGACGGGGAATCCCGCTCAAGATGAGCAGACAGTGGGTCGCTTAGCTGTTCCGGTTAAAGTTCGTGGTGAAGTGATCGGCGTGATTGATTTTTCTAAGCCGGCGGGTGGTAGTGATTGGATGCCTGAAGAAACTGCGCTGGTGGAGTCGTTAACCGAACAGTTGGGAGTGGCATTGGAAAGTGCGCGCCTTTATCAGGATACGCAGCGGCGCGCGGTCCAGGAGCGATTGGTAGGGGAGGTCACGGGGCATATCCGTGAGACATTGGATATGGAGACAATGCTGAACACGGCTGCCGAGAAGATGTGTCAGGCTCTTGGCTTGGAGGATTTAATTATCCGTTTGGTGAGACCAGAGTCCGCGCGCATAAGTGTTGATGGAATTTCCCCGGATAGGGGGGAACACGATGATATTGGAGGCGGAATATGGTAGTATCTGGGAGTTCTTACAACTGGAGCAAAGTGGGTTGGAAGGCATGGTTATGCTTGACTTTGTTAGTTTTGCTGTTAGGTGGCTGTGACATGACTACACCTAAGGTATATCGGGTTGGGGTCCTGTCCGGGTTGGGTTACATTGCCGATATCACTAATGGCCTTAAATCGGGTATGGCCGAGCTGGGCTACGTTGAGGGTGAAAACATCATCTATGATGTGCAAGCGACAGATTTTGATATGGCCGTTTATAGAAGTGTGCTTGAAAAATTCGTTGAGGACCGGGTCGATTTGATCTTTGTTTTTCCTACAGAAGCAACGCTTGAGGCCAAGACTGCCACACAGGGGACCGGTATCCCGGTAGTGTTTAGTTATGTTGAGATCGAGGGGGTAGAACTAGTTGATAGTGTACGTGAACCCGGTGGTAATATCACCGGGGTGCGTTACCCCGGCCCAGACATTGCAGTCAAGCGTTTTGAGATTATGCGCAAGATCGCACCGGAGGCTAATAGAATGTGGCTCCCTTATCAACGTGATTATCCGATTATAGAGAGCCAATTGGACGCCTTGCGTCCGGTAGCAGAAACTGCGGGTGTGACCTTGATTGAATTTCCTGCTGGTGACGCGACAGAACTCAAAATGGAACTGGACGCGCGTGCGCAGCAAGATGACCTGGGTATAGATGCGATATTATTCCTCTCGGAACCGCTTGCTGTGACCCCAGAGCCTTTTGAGGTAATCGGGCGTTTTGCTTACGAACACGGAATCCCCGTCGGCGGAGCTTTGATGTCGGTGGGCGGCTACGATTCTATTTTTGGGGTGGTTTCTAACCCGTTCGAATCGGGCAGATTGGCGGCGCCCTTGGTGGATAAGATTTTCAAAGGAATGTCCGTGAGTACGATTCCCATTGTCTCGCCTGAGAATTTTGTGCAGATTAATTACAAAGCAGCGCAAGCTATAGGAGTGACGATCCCTGAAAGTGTGTTGGTTCAGGCAGACGAGGTTATTCACTAGCGATTGATGTCATTGCGGGAGGAAGTATTTATGCAAGAAGAAAAGCCCAACGAACAGTCATCCGTGACCTCACGAAGTCTGGCTGCGGTATTGGTCACGACGTTCCTGGGGTTAACGTTGATCGCCTTGTTCATTGCTTATATGCCTCAGTTGTTCTTTTTTGTACAGGTGGGCAATCAGGCGATTGCGCGTGAACAACAGCTTTTGGCTAAAGATGCTGCTAATGCGGTTGCCGATTTTATCCAGGTGAGATTTGATGTATTGGAGACGGCGGCCAGTCTTACTGATCTCGCGTCTACTTCGCTGTCAGATCAGGAAAAAATCCTGGCGAACTTGTTGGGCTTGCAATCAGCCTTCCGGCAAGTGGCATTTCTCAATATGCAGGGACAGGAATTAGCCAGGCTTTCTCGTCTGTCATTAACTGTGTCAAGAAATCCTGTTGACCGGCTCGAAAGTGATTGGCTGATTCAGGTCACGCAAGGAGAGAGATATATCAGTCCTATCTACGTGGACGAGATGACGAGTGAGCCGCTGGTGATTATGGTCGTGCCGGTTTTGGATGTTTTTGGTGATTTTCAGGGGATGTTGCTGGCCGAGGTGAATCTCAAGTTTATGTGGGACTTGGTAGATAGGTTGAAGGTTGGCGAGAAAGGTGTGGCCTATGTAGTGAACAGGCAAGGTACCCTGATTGCTTTTGGGGATACCTCGCGCGTCCTGCGCGGCGAAGATGTCAGTCAATTGAATTTGGTTACCAGTTTTATTGAAGATCCTGTGCCTGCTGGCGAGACAGTGACGCGCGGATACCAGGGAATCAATGGATTAAGGGTGATAGGGACTTATGTGCGCTTAGGTGTACCTGATTGGGCCGTCGTCACCGAATTACCGGTATTTGAAGGCACACGCCCATTCATCACAAAAATTCTGCTCTCGGTAATTGTGGGTTTGGCCGTAGCCGTCCTTGTTGGGCTGGTTGCTGTTTACATCGCGCGTCGTTTGGCCGTCCCTTTGACTCATCTGACAGCTACGGCTCGCCGGATAGCTGAAGGCGAGCTGGACTTGCAGGCAGAGCCACAAGGACCTATTGAGGTGATTGATATGGCTCACGCTTTTAACCAGATGACCACGCAATTGCGTGAAACCTTGGCGAGTCTGGAACAGCGGGTGGCCGAGCGTACTCAGGGTCTGCTCACTGCGGCGGAAGTCTCAAGTGCCACTACGGCAGTGTTTGATATTGAGGAATTGTTGCCCCAGGTGGTCGAGTTGGTCCGTGAGCGTTTCCATTTGTACTACGTGGGGTTGTTCTTGACGGATGAAGAGGGTGAATATGCTGTTTTGCGTGCCGGTTCAGGTGAAGCCGGGCGCGTGATGTTGGCGCGTAATCACCGGTTACGTATTGGGGGCGGTTCGATGATTGGCCGCTGTGTGGCTACAGGGCAGGCCGATATTCAACTTGACGTCGGCGAAGCAGCGGTGCGTTTTAATAACCCTGATTTACCAGATACACGTTCCGAGTTGGCTCTGCCCTTGCGTTCAAGAGGCCAAGTCATTGGGGCGTTGACCGTGCAAAGCGAGCAAGAGGCATTTTTCTCCCAGGAAGATATATCTGTGATGCAAACTGTAGCCGATCAGGTCGCTAACGCCGTGCGCAATGCCCGATTGTTCCGGCAAGTTCAGGATAATCTGGAGGCTGAGCGCCGTGCCTATGGTGTATTGACTCAAGATGCGTGGCAAAACTTGCTTCAGTCCCGATCCGATCTGGGATTCCTGAGTGATGGACAAACCACTGTCCAGAGAGTTGATGTCTGGCGACCGGAAATGGATACGGCATTATTTACAGGCCGGGTTGCGTTGGGCAAGGAGGATGCGCCGACACTCGCTATCCCCGTTAAAGTGCGAAACCAGGTGGTTGGCGTGATTGATGGTCGCAAACCTGATGGCACGGAATGGACGCAAGAAGAGATTGATTTGTTGACGGCGATGAGTAATCAGTTGAACTTGGCCCTGGAAAGTGCACAGCTTTACGAAGACACCCAGCGCCGCGCCGCCCGCGAGCGATTGGTAGGTGAGGTTACCGGCCGCATCCGGCAGGAGCTTGATTTAGAAGCGGTGCTTAAAGTAACTGTGGATGAGATACAGCGGGCGTTGGGGCTTGAAAAAGCGGCAATTCGCTTGATAGGGGATGCCTCTTCCCGGACAAACGTTTCCGGGACTGGAGCGGGAAGTAACGGGACATAATCTGGCGCCAATTGCGCAAATTGAAAAACGTTTATATGATTTTCCAATGATAATCAAGGTGAAAATATGAATCTGAGTGAAGAAAAATTACCCGCCGGTGATGAAGCATCTGCTCAACTGAGAGGTGGAGCGAATGGCTCCCCTCTTTCTGCAGGGGCCGCTGATGTCCGTATTTGGCAACAGCAGTTGATTCACGGTGTGTTATTGTCATTAGTAATCGTCGGTCCTTTGGCGCTGGCGGCGGGGTCCTATTACGCTTATACGACGCAGACAGGGTGGCTAATCCCGATTTACTTACTTATCTATGGCGCTATGCTGGCCATCACGTTTTGGCGGCGGGTTTCATATCAGGTTCAGGTTATAACGTGTCTGACGCTTATTTATGCGATTACCGTATCTGACTTTTTACAGGATGGGCGTGGCGGCAGTGGTCGTGTCTTTTTGTTGGCTATGATAAGTTTATCTACGTTGTTTTTTGGTAGACGTGGAGAACTGGCAGTTCTGTTGTTATCACTATTGACCCTTATTGGTTTTGGTGTGGTTTATTCGATGAAATGGTTAGTGCTTCCGCCTGCTCAAGAAGTACGATCGGCAGATGCGTCTGGATGGATAAGTAATACGGTTGTATTTCTGATGATCGGCGTGTTACTCATGGTCTCAAATCGCTATTTAGTCCCTCGTTTGATGGTAGCATTGGAGCGGAGCAGGCGGTTGGCGCAAGACCTGGAATTACAGCGTGCCGGTTTGGAGCGGGTAGTTGCCGAGCGTACAGAAGCATTGTCCCATCGCGCGCGTTACTTAGAGGCGACGGCGGATGTGGCCCGTAGTATTGCCTCTATCCTGGATATTGATGAGTTGTTGGCGCGCGTGGTCAGGTTGATCAGTGAACGGTTTGATTTTTATCATACCGGTATCTTTCTTATCGACTCGGCGGGCGAGTGGGCGGTATTACAGGCGGCCTCTAGTGAAGGTGGGCAACGAATGTTAGCCAACGGCCTTTCCGAGGGACGCGGCTATCGCTTGCGGGTGGGTGCGCAGGGGATTGTGGGGCTTGTCGCCGCGCGCGGTGAGCCCCGTATTGCCTTTGACGTT
>JAFGFI010000315.1 GCA_016931185.1 Anaerolineae bacterium | reverse complement strand
CCGGCGGCTTTGAGCCGCACAATCCGGCTCAAAGCGTAACTTTTGAAGTACATACGTTACCTTAATAAAAAGTGTCCGGTAGCTAGAAGGGAAAAGATGTTTTTTTTCGCGCGCGGCTCTTGCCGCGCGCGAAAAAAACACCCTTTTCTCTTCCGCTATCACAAGGTAGCAACTCGCGTTAATCTATCTACAAGGAGTACACATAATATGCAAATGGATTCAGGAACATTAATCACGTTGGTTACAATTTTGGTCTCAGGCATAGGTATGATTTTGGGAGCGATCCTCCCGGCCATTGTCGAAGGGCGAGCTGTACTCAAAGCATTAGAGGGTATGACACGTCAACCAGAAGCCGCCGGCGATCTGCGCAACACTTTGATTGTTGCAATGGCGCTTCTGGAGACTACAGCTATCTACGTACTACTGGTTATGTTGATCTTGCTCTTCGCCAACCCGCTATTGGATCGCTTCTTCCCGGTGGGATAAGATCTCCATGCTTGAATTAGACTTAGCAACAGTTATATTTCAAATCATCAACTTCCTGGTACTGGCATGGTTGTTGTATCGTTTCCTGTTCGCCCCGGCTATGCACAATATACAGGCCCGCACTGCAGAAAAAGATCGCTTGCTGCAAGAACTTAAAGTGGACCGTGAAGCCGCCGAGACGCTGCGGTTAGAACTAGAAGCACGCCTTGCGCAGGCAGAAGAAGAAGCCAATGCTATCATTATGGCGGCCCAGAACCAGGCTGAAGAAGAACGGGTAGCTATGTTCAAGGAGACACAGACGGAAGTACGGCGTATTTTAAGCGAAGCGCAGGTAGATGCCTACAATCTGAAACAGCAAGCCGTTGATGAATTCCACGATGATCTGTTGCGCGCTGTTTTAGATGTCAGTGGATTGGTTATTGAGCGTATAGCACCTCCGGAATTGCAGGACAAGATGGTCAAACAGTTGAACGACCGTATCTGGGAATTAGGACGCAGCGAGATGCGAATGGTGGAGACGCTGCGCCGCTCATTGGGCGAGCGCATCCCCACCGTTCTGGCTCAAACTGCACGTCCGCTCTCCTCAGAACAACAGGGGATATTGGTACGAACCTTCAGCGCGTTAGCCGACCGCAATGTAAACCTGGATATTAAAGTCGATCCCTCAATGGGCGCGGGGGTTCGGGTGCGTATTGGGGACATTGTGGTGGATAACTCTATTGCCGGGAAGTTAAATGCTTTGCGAGATACTGTCGCGGATGCACTTAAGGAGAGGGTCAGGCATGACGAGAGATCTGCTACCACAGAACACGGTTCCCCCATCTGAGCAGGAGACTTCTGTCAATGTTGGCAGACTGGTCACAACACTGCGATATGAAGCCTCGCAAATGGATCCAAAAACGTTGATTCACAAAGCTGATAATGCCAGTATTATACGTCGTATTAGTGATGAAGTCGCGGTATGGGCCGGGGTTGTTCACGTTAAACCCGACATTTACAAGATGACGGAGCTTTTGAGCCAACAAATCTATCGGATTGAACCCGGGGTAACATTTCAAAATGTCGGCACGGTTCAACATATTGGCAACGGTGTGGCGACGCTATCAGGATTACCTCAATCTCGTACCGACGAATTGGTGACTTTTCCTACCGCCGTTCAGGGCCTCATCCTTAACCTGGAGCATGATAGCATTGATGTGATTTTGTTAGGAAGTGCGCAGGGAATTCAGGGTGGGGACCTTGTCACGGCTACCGGTGAACGATTGCGCGTGCCCGTGGGTGTAACATTGTTGAGCCGTATTATCGATCCATTAGGGCGATCTTTAGATGATCGTGGCCCGGTGGAATACACGGACCGTCGGTACCTGGAATCTGAAGCTCCCAGTATCATCACGCGCGCGCCGGTGAACGAGTCTTTGCT
This sequence comes from Anaerolineae bacterium, assembly GCA_016931185.1. GTDB lineage: Bacteria > Chloroflexota > Anaerolineae > B4-G1 > SLSP01 > JAFGFI01. The sequence continues at coordinate 21,751 of JAFGFI010000315.1, read as the reverse complement.
CACGGGTTGGAAAATGGTGGATGCGCTTATTCCCATTGGACGTGGTCAGCGCGAGTTGATTATTGGCGACCGGCAAACGGGAAAAACCACACTCGCTATAGATGCAATCCTCAGTCAGAAAAATACAGGGATCGCTTGTGTTTATGTCGCTGTAGGACAGAAAAAATCTTCTACATTAGCCGCAATCGAAACGCTGCGCAGGTTCGGAGCGATGAATTATACCACGGTGGTCGTCTCCAGCCCCGACGACCCTCCCGCATTGCGTTACCTGGCTCCCTATACCGGTTGTACGATTGCTGAAAGCATTATGCAAGAAGGACGGGATGTCCTTATTGTCTATGACGATTTGACCAAACATGCGGACGCCTACCGCGAGTTGAGTTTGCTTTTGCGCCGTCCACCAGGCCGTGAAGCCTATCCTGGCGACATTTTCTATCTTCACTCGCGCCTGTTAGAACGTGCTTGCAAGCTTTCGGAAGCCGCCGGTGGAGGGTCGATCACGGCTTTGCCTATTGTGGAGACACAACGCGGCAATATGTCGGCTTACATTCCCACTAACCTCATCTCGATCACAGACGGGCAAATTGTATTGGATCACGATATGTTCAATCGGGGGATCAAGCCGGCCATTGACGCGGGCCGGTCTGTGTCGCGCGTGGGTGGGGCGGCACAAACGACCGCAATGCGGCAGTCGGCCAAAAACTTGCGCCTCGAACTGGCCCAATTTGAAGAAGTCGCGCGTTTTGCCCGTTTTGGTACTGAAGTGGACGAAGCTACACAGCAGCAGATTCGCCGGGGGGAACGTCTCCAGCGATTGCTCACTCAGTCTGTTCACCGTCCTCTATCATTGGCGGCGCAGGTTATTCTCTTACAAGCTGCCAGTCGTGGATACCTGGATCATGTCACGTTGCTTAATATTCCGTCTTATGAACGCGCGCTCCTGACATACATCGAGGAGAAATATCCGGCGTTGCTGCGCCATATAGAACGGCATGAAAAGATCACGTCAGAAATACAGGAGATGCTGGTAGAAACTATGGAAAATTTTCGTATTGAGTGGCAGCAAAGGAGGACAGAGGCGTAAGTAAGTGGGCAGAGGGGCAAGAGAGAAATACCTGGAGACTGTAGGGAATGTAAAGATTTTGTCATTTGCCAATTTGAAATTTGCCAATTTTCGATTTTCAAGGGAGAGGAAATATCTTATGAGAAAGATGGTTATGGTAGTCGTCCCGCGTGCGCAAGCGGATCGGGTTATGGATGCGTTGATTACCGCGGGGTACAGCGCGACTTTTACCGAGAGCCGTGGTGGGATGCTGCGCCAGGCACAAATTATGATGTTTATTGCTGCAAAGGCGGAGAAAGTAGAAGATGTGCTAAACATTATTCGTAACTATTGTCACACTAAAGTTGAAGTAGGGGGCGATGCGGCCTCCTACGATAGTTCACTTGACCGCAAACAGCCCGCTACCGCTGAAGTCGGCTGGGCTACTGTTTTCGTGTGGGATCTGGAACAGTTTGGAACTTACTAAACTTTTACTATGGCCCAAGACCTTGAGCATATCCAAAGCCGTTTAGAAAATATTCGTACCATTAGCCCCATCTTGAGCGCATTGCGTACAATTTCGCTCGGAAGCTGGCAAATGTCGCTCAACCGTCGCGCGGATGTACGGCGTTATGCGGAGCAATTGTTGGCATTATTGCCGGTTGTGCTTCCCCATTTACCGCAGAAAAATTCAAATTTTCCTACAGGCGTAAAGATTAATCCAAAGAAGGGAGGCTTGCCTGTTGCTGTACTCGTCATCGGGAGTGAGCGCGGCTTGTGCGGACGCTATAACGCCACCATTTTTGAATATGCTAACGCTCATTTGCGTCACTATGCAGCAGATAATGTCCCTGTTGAGTTGATGGGTTTGGGTAAGCGTATGGTGCGCCAGTTGGAACTGGCACTCCGGTCAGAACCGGCACGCCGGTCAGAGTTGGCGCATTGTACACTGGTGTGGTCACACAGTTTGCCGGTAACCTCTTTACCCTCCTACCGTCTCGCGGATGAATTGACGCAACACTGGCTCCGCCGGTATGAAGCCTGTGAACTTGATGGCGTGGATATCATCTATGCCGGTTATCGAGGCGCGGGACAATACATACCTCAACTCACACACCTGCTGCCGCCGGTTCCACCAACATTGGAAGGACAGACAGCAGATGTGAATATAAACGTCATTATAGAAACTGATCCTTTGCACCTATACACTCAAATTATCGGACAATGGGCAGCGGTACAAATGTACAGTATTTTATTGGAAAGTGCGGCCTCAGAGCACTCTTCCCGCTATCAACTGATGGAATCTGCAACCCAAAACGCGGACCGTATTACAGAAGAATTGACACAAGATCTGCAATCGGCGCGTCGTCAGGCGATCACCCGCGAGATGCAGGAACTCGCGGTGGGAGCGGGATTACTCAAATAACCAGATGAAGGATAAGTACCTCGACTTTTAACTCAATTATGAAACAACTTTGGGCACCATGGCGCATGTCGTACTTGCGAGGAGAATACAAGCAAGAAGTGGAAGGTTGTCTTTTCTGTCACAAGCTGACTCAAGAAGATGAAGTAGAGCACATCCTCTATCGTGGGGATCACTGTTTTGTGACCCTCAATCGTTTTCCCTATACTAACGGGCATCTGATGATCGTCCCTTATACACACACGAGTGCATTAGAAGATCTAGATGATGCAACCTTGCTGGAAATGCTGCACCTGGTGCAACACAGCCAGCGCATTTTGCGTGAAGTCTACGGCCCTCACGGTTTTAACATTGGTATTAACCAGGGTGAAGCCGCCGGCGCGGGTGTCGCGGAACACCTGCACTTGCACATTGTGCCTCGTTGGGCCGGGGATGCGAACTATATGACCATCGTGGGTGAAACCCGTGTGATTCCCCAGTCCCTGGATGAAACCTATGCGAGTTTCCGCCCTTTGTTTGACGCGCTAAAAAAATAGCTCACTTTTTCAAGTTAATGGGGCGGACTGAAAAGTCCGCCCCATCTATTTCTAAGCCAATTGGGCAACTATCCACCTAAATCGTGAACACATCCTTTTTCCACTCAAAGTGGTCACCTATGGAGAACCAGCCCCAGCCAATCTGATACTCGCACTCGGCAAAGACACCGATATTCAATTCCCCGCCGTTGCCGCAGGCATGAACGCCGGCTTTACAGCCGGCTTCCGCGACACCAATATCAACACTGATCTGTAAGAAAACTTTGACGCAACCTGTACATTCTAAATTTTTATCCGGCAGGCAGTACTCGCAGCTTAAGCTGGCCGAGGCCCCAAAGCCGACATTTTGCCCGCCGGAAAGGTCAAATTCACAGCCGATGCAGCCGCCTAATTTCTCACACCCTTCTTCGTTAAGCGTAATAGAGAAACTGCCGGAACAGCCAAAGCTGAACTCTACTTTGCCTACACCGGGGATGCGTACTTCAGTCGCCGGAATAATGTCGAAGTTGATACTCTTGGAATAACTGGCCTCTAAACCCATCGGATCTGTCCAGGTAACAGGGTTGTTGTAGGCATAGGTATAGAGATTCAACCCATCCAGTGAACCGAGCGGATCCTGCTGTAAGAAACGGCCCAGTGTGGGGCTGTAGGCACGCGCGCGGTAGTGATAGAGGCCGGTTTCGGTGTCCAGTTCGCGCCCGGCAAAGAAGTAGGGATTCTGTGCGACGCTGGTTGCCGGCGCTTTGCCCTCGCCATTTCTGAATGGCGCGCCGTTGCTGAATGGCGCGCCGTTGCTGATGCTGACCACGCCATAGACATCATACTCGTACTGTTCAACGACGATCCCTGTTGCGTTTACCAGGTGGGTAACATTGCCCAGTGCGTCTTGTTGGTAGGTATAAGTTTCACCATCACGCGCCATGATCAACGGCTGATCGATGCCGGGGCCGTGGATGTAGTGCGCCTGTAACGTACCACCGGCAGCGCGCTCTTCAAGAATGTGATAGTTGGTGTCGTACACATAGCGCGTCAATTCGCCGTCCACAACTTTGGCGATCCGGCGTCCTAGTGCGCTGTAGATGTACTCTGCCGTATGTTCGCTATTTTGCGCGCCCACCAGATGATTTGCCCGGTCATAAGTGTAGGTAGTATGTGTGTCGTTAGTCAGATTACCGCGTGCATCGTAGCTCAGTGTTGCGCCCCCCACGCTCTGGTAACGGTTGAGGGGGTCCGTGAGTTGTGCGCCATTGTTAGGACCGTAGCTGGTGGATGGGGTCGTGCTACCGGCAACATGAATACGATTGCGTAACCCATCCACCGTGTAATCTACCAGACGGTCATAGGTAGTGACGTTTGCAGGATCGTGGGTATCTGCACCATAATAAACCTGGGTAAGCTGATTGCTGCCGTCGTGGACGTAAACATCGTATGTACTACCCTGCTGCACCCATGCGCGGTTGCCTTGCGCATCGTAACCGTAGTTATATGTTGCTACATTCGATGCGATCTGGGTCACGCGCCCTAGCGCGTCATGTTCACGCGTGATATTCAAGCCGTTCGCGCTAAAAGTTGTTGTCTCGATACCCGTCGCATCATCGTAAGTAAAGCTCGCTACTGTACTGCCGTCCTGGGCAACCTGGACGGTGCGTCTGAGTGGATCCAATGCGCGCCTGACTTGTGCTCCTGACGGATATGTGGTTGTCATTGCGCCATCCGCATAGTTATAGGTGTATGATACCGTGTAGGCCACGCCATTTCCGAATGGCGCGCTATCAAGGACCTGCGTTTGACTAACTACATCACCAAGCGTGTTATAGGCTGTTTGTTCACGCACGGTGTGGGTTGCGTTATTGAGTACCGCGTCCACTATACGACCGCGCGCGTCGTAAGCAAAGGTATGCGTTTCCCCGCTGCTGTAGGCGCGCTGTGTCAAGCGGCCTGCGCCGTCATAAGTGTAGGTGGTCGTCTGCCCATCCTGATCAACCCGCTGCGCAACCGTGCCGCGGGCGTTATAGATATAAGATACTTGACTCTCATCAGCATAGATTTCGCTGGCGATTTGATCCCGCGAAGTGTAAGTATAGCGTGTGACATTGCCGTTGGCATCTGTGACGCGCGTCAGGCTCAGTCCATTGTCGTAAGCGTAATAGGTGGCATAGGCCAAACCACCTGCATCCTCAATGTCCTTAACCGGCAACCCAAAGGCATTGCGCTCAACGTAGTGGATGTGCCCGTTGGGTGTTGTTGTCGTAATCAGTTGATTGAGGGCATCGTAGCCATAGGTTGTGGCGAGATTCAGACCGCCCGCATCCTCGGTTTGACGGATGAGGCGGTTGAGGGCGTCGTATTCATAGGTAGTGATGACGCCGCGTTCATCCTCAGTAGCAATTAGATTGTTGTTGAGATCATAGGTATAATTTGTCTCCACATCCAGACCACCCGCATCTTGAACGATACGCACCTCACGCCCTAGCGTGTCATAGTCGTGGCGGGTGACAATACCGCGCTCATCGGTCTCTGTAACCAACTGTCCGGCCAGGTTATAGGTCATCGTCAGTGTAACGATGTCACCGTTATCCAATGTGTGTACTTCGGAAATCCGGCGGCCCCAGGCATCATAGCGATACAGTGCGACGTCGCCGTCCGCTCCCTGTGCCGCGATCAGACGGTTGTTCAGGTCATAGGTGTAAACCGTGGTGAGTGCCAGCCCGCCGTCGTCCTGGATCAGGCGCGACCGACGCCCCAGGTTGTCATATTCGTAGCGGGTGACGTAGCCATCTTCATCAGTTATCGTTGCCGGCCGGCCCTCGAGCGTGTAAGTGCGGGCAACGGTATAGCCCGCCGGATCAATGATGTTGATAAGCTGGTTAGCTTCATCATAGATGTAGCGTGTTCTATGGCCCAGCGCGTCCTGCTCCAGCACCCGGTTGTTGTTGATGTCATAGGCATAAGTCATCTGGGCTTCGAGTTGCCCATTTTCGCCCCCGGCTGCCAGTGTGCGCTCGCTGACCAGATTCCCTCGTGTGTCGTAAGTGTAAATAGTCTCAATTGCCCGTCCCCCTGTATCCTCAACCTTGCGCACCAGGTTCCCGTTGAGATCTGGAGCATATTCGTAGCGTGTAGTGACACCAAGAGCGTTGGTGCGGGAGATGATGCGGTTGAAGGCGTCGTAGGCCAAACTTGTGATGGGGGTATCTTGCTGTGTTGCCAGTGGGCGAATCCCACAGGCAGGACAGTCTTCATTTTCAGCATTAAAACCGCTGATTACCTGCGGGTTACCTGCACCGTCGAATTCGCGGTATTCCGTCATTGGGTTGAGTCCGCCACAATCGTTTACTATCTGCGTGAGCAACCCCGGTACCGGGTCTACGCCGGGTGCAAAACGGGGATTGCTACCGCCCGCGCGCTCTTCCTCGGTTCCCTGGGTGTAGGTATAACACGTAGGGACGCCCATTGCATTAGTCTCGCGCACTTTTTGCCCCCAGATGTTGTAAGCATAAGTGACTGTGGATGTGACGACCATACCGCTGCTATTTGCAACCGGTGGGTACTGCACGGCGGCCAGTAGTCCCTGTTCTCCTTGCTCAATTTCGTAATCGTATGTATAGACTGTTGTATACCCCAGGGGATCGGTTTTGGTCTTCACCTGGTTAAAGCGCGCCTCATACGTATAGGCGATTGTCTGCACTTGGGATGGGTCCCGTTCAGTAGGATCAAGCGCGCATTGCGCCGCACTCATCAGGCTCTCACTCTGAGTATTGCCATCTGCACCATACGCATATTCTGTGCAGTTGCCTTCGGGTGTAATCACGCGGAGCAAGCGATTCGCCTCATCGCGTTCGTAGAAGGTCTCGCGCCCTAGCGCATCGGCGCGATAGGTCATATAGCCCCAAGCGTTGGTTTGCGCTTGGTAGCCGCCTTTCCCAAAGCTGACGCTATCCAGCAATTGTGTGGACGTGATTAGCGCGTCGGTGGGCGACTGCTCGTCCCCGGCATCCAGGTTGTTGACCAATTGGTAGATGCTGTCGCTAGGATTAAAGGTGTGGATTTCTGGAAGGGTGGTGTAGACGTCGGCGACGGGATCATAGACCTGGCGGGCGGGTAGGGTGACGCGCGCAATGCGCCCGTTTTCATCGTAGGTATAGGTAGTAAGATTGTCCAGCGCATCGCGTTTGTGCGTCATAAGATGTTGTGCATTATAGGTGTAAGTCACAGCAGCGGAGGGCGGGTTGATGCTGGTCAAGTCACCGCGCGCGTCAACCGTAAACATTGTCACGCGGCCTGCCGGATCGGTGACCGAGGTCAGCTTGCTATCTATGTAGGCGAAGGTCCACGTCCAATGAGGAGCACTTTCCCCGGCCAAAACGATGGCGAGTGAGATTAAGATGCTCTCACTGTTATAGGTATAGACCGTCCTGTTTCCAGCAGGATCGAGGGTATAAGCGTGAGTCCCATCGGGATTAAAGTGAACTTGCGTGCCATCAGGGTAATAGCGGGTATAGGTATGCGTCGCTGGACTGTATTTCAGCGTCGTTCGATCCGTCGCAGTACGATTGTGAATCCCCAGGTTATCCACTTCTTCTTCGAGCCATGGCTCGAAGAGGACATCATCACTCACACGATTGCCCGCGCCGCTAGGATTCTGATTCGGGTGATATGGCCCGGAGGGCGCGCCCCACCAGTTATAGCGCGCATCGATCAGCTTTCCTGTTTGATTGAGAAGTCCATAGTAGATTGGACTTCCCCCGCCGTTGTCGCTGATGTCACAGCCAACAAGATGAAGTTGCGCATCACTACCCATTACCTGGATGCCGTAATACTGGTTATCATTCACATCCACTTGGCGCAATGATACTTCCCCATTTTCTATCGCCAGGCCTGTGCGGGCATAACGCACCGTGACGTGTTCCAATGTGCTCGCGCCATTTCTTAATGGCGCTTCATCAAAGATGATCCCATTCCATTGACCAGGCCCACTATTATCGCTCGAAGTGAAGTCAATGGGGCTGTCTTTCGTGCCAACCGCAACCAGATTGCCGTGGACATTAAGATAGTGGCCGCTTTGGAAGTACACCGTCACATCCGGTTTCACCGTCAGCGTAACCCCATCGGCAACCGTGACGTTGCCTTCAAAGTCATAACCCGAAATCCCCATCTCAGATTCCAGGATAGTGTTACGTGAAAGATTTACATCTCCATAGAGTCGCGCGCGGTTATCGATATTGTCAATAAAAATATTGTCCTTGAGCGTGTACAATGCTGAGGCCGGGAGGCGCAAGGGGATGCCGGTATTTTGCTGGAAGATATTGCGCGTGACGGTCATAACACTATTCGCTCCGGTGACATAGAGCGCGTAGTCGGTACCGGCGCCACTATCGCCATTGCGCGCAAAGAGCGTGTCGCTGATGATAACAGTGCTGTCCTCAATGTACATACCATAGTCAACGTTGTTTTGATAGGCATCGTACTCGTCTAACACTTGACAGCTCTCCAGAGTAAGCGTCGCGCCATCACGCGCGGTGAGGTTAGATTCTATACCATAGACGTTACCGTTCCCCGCGTATCGCACAGTAACGTAGCGCAGGTTGCCACTCCCGCCGTAGAAGTACAGGCCTTGCCATTCTTGTGGCCCACTATCGGTGGCCGAGGTCAACGTGATTGGCTGTGCAACTGTCCCCAACGCCACTAGATGCCCTTGAACGCGCAGTTCCGCATCACTCTGTCCCATCACCTGCACGCCGGGGTCCAACGTCAGTGTCGCGCCGGGGGGCACCACGACATCATTATCCAACTCATACGCCATGCCACTTTGTGCAGTCAAACGCGCTTCCAACGCCGTATTTCCCCCCGCAATCAGTACCCGATCAAGGCCATTTCCCGAGAAGACACTATCAGTGATGCGCTGGACGTCATCAGCCTCCACGCGCGCGGCGCGATCAATGTTGTCCTCAAACCGGCTGTTGGTGATAGTGACCGCGCTATTGCTCCCGGTGGCATAGAGCGCGTAGTCGGTACCGGCGCCACTATCGCCATTGCGCGCAAAGAGCGTATCACTGATGCTGGCGATGCTATCCTCGATGTACATACCATAGTCAACGTTGTTTTGATAGGTGTCATATTCATCCAATACCTGGCAGCTTTCCAGGGTAAGCGTTGCGCCGTTACGCGCGGTGAGATTGGATTCCACACCATAGGTGTTACTGTGCCCCGCGTATCGCACAGTGACGTGGCGCAATTCCCCACTGCCTCCATTGAAGTGCAGCCCTCGCCATTCATTTGGCCCACTATTGTCGGATGAGGTCAATGTGATCGGCTGCGTGGCAGTGCCCAACGCTACCAGATGCCCTTGAACCAGCAACTCTGCATCGACCTGCCCCATCACCTGTACGCTAGGCCCTAGCGTCAATGTGGCATTGGGGGGCACCACGACATTCCCCTCCAACTCATACTTTGCCAGCCCACTCCGTAAAGTCAGGCGCGCACCTGCGGCTACCGTCCCCCCATTAACGAACAGGCGGTCGGACCCATTGTTCAAGAAAACGCAGTCTATAATATGATGAGCGTCATCGGCCTCCACGCGCGCGGCGCGGTCGGCGTTGTTCTCAAAACGGCTGTTGGTGACGGTAATCGCGCTACTGCTCCCGGTGGCATAGAGCGCGTAGTCAGTACCGGCGCCACTATCGCCGTTGCGCGCAAAGAGCGTGTCACTGATGATGGCGGTACTATCCTCGATGTACATACCATAGTCAGTGTTGTTTTGATAGGCATCGTACTCGTCCAACACCTGGCAGCTTTCCAGGGTAAGCGTCGCGCCGTTGCGCGCGGTGAGATTGGATGCCACCCCATAGGTGTTACCATTCCCCGCGTATCGCACAGTAACATAACGCAGGTTGCCACTCCCGCCGTAGAAGTACAGCCCTTGCCATTCTTGTGGCCCGGTATTGGTTACTGAAGTAAATGTGATCGGCTGCGTAGCGGTTCCCAACGCCACTAGATGTCCTTGAACGCGCAGTTCTGCATCGCTCTGTCCCATCACCTGCACGCCGGGATCCAACGTCAGTGTCGCGTTGGGCGGCACAACGACGCTCCCATCCAACTCATACGCTGTGCCACTTTGCACAGTCAAACGGGCTTCGGATGCCGTATTTCCCGCTGCAATTAGTATCGGATTTAGACCATGACCCGAGAAGGTATTGTTCGTGATGCGATGGACATCATCCGCGTACACACGTATGGCGCGGTCGGCGTTATCCTCGAAACGACTGTTGGTGACGGTGATCACGCTATCAGCCCCAGCAGCATAGATCGCATAATCGGTTACTGCACCACTGTCGCCGTTGCGCGCAAAGAGTGTGTCGCTGATGATGGCGATGCTATTCTCAATGTATATACCGTAGTCAGTGGTATTTTGGTAGGCATCGTACTCATCCAACACCTGGCAGCTTTCCAGGGTAAGCGTCGCGCCGTTGCGCGCGGTGAGGTTGGCCGATATTGCATAGTAGTCAGCCCCCCCCGCGTATCGCACTGTAGTATGGCGTAAATCTCCTATGCCGCCGTCGAAGTGTAGTCCTTGCCATTCTTGTGGCCCGGTATCGGTAGCTGAGGTGAATGTGACCGGTTGCGTGGCAGTGCCCAACGCTACGAGATGCCCTTGGACTCGCATATCCGCATCGATTTGGCCCATAACTTGCACGTTGGGATCCAACGTTAGGGTAGCACTGGGCGGTACAATGACGCTCCAATCCAATTCATAGGCCATACCACTTTGCGCGGTTAAACGCGCTTCTAAAGCCGTATTCCCCCCCGCAATCAACACGCGGTTTAGACCATTTCCCGAGAAGCTACTGCCGGTGATACAATGGGCATCATCGGCTTCCACACGTATAGCGCGGCCGGCATTGTCCTCAAACCGGCTGTTCGTGACGGTGACTACGCTATTGGCCCCTGTGGCATAGAGGGCATAGTCGGTGCCGCTGCCGGTATCACCATTGCGTGCAAAGAGTGTGTCGCTGATGATGACGCTACTGTCCTCAATGTACATACCGTAGTCAACGCTATTCTGGTAGGTGTCGTGCTCATCCAATACCCGGCAACTTTCCAGGGTCAGCGTTGCGCTGTTGCGCGCGGTGAGATTGGATTCTATGCCGTAACCGTCACCTCGTCCCGCGTATCGCACGGTGACGTGGCGCAACGCCCCACTACCTCCGTTGAACAACACTCCTTGCCATTCATTTGGCCCGCTATCGGCAACTGAGGTGAAAGTGATTGGCTGCGTAACTGTCCCCAATGCCACCAAATGCCCCTGGACGTGCAGTTCCGCATCGATATTCCCTTGTATAATGACACCCGGCTGAAGGGTCAGCGTCACGCCAGGACTCACAATCACGTCAGCCGTCAGTACATAGGGACTGCCAGCCAGATCCCAAATCGTGGACTCACTGATCGTGCCACTCGCATCAAGCGCCACTGGCTTGGGTGCGGGTATCCGTGCAGGGGAAGCTAACCCGGGAACACGTTTGCCAGATGCAGGTTGCGGGTTAAGCGCCGCGCGATTCGTCATTCGTAATTCATCATTCGTCATTCGTGATTCGTAATTCGTAATTCGTAATTCGTCATTCGTAATTCGTAATTCGTCATTCGTAATCTGTCCGGTCTGCGAATAGACTCCCCCCTCTAGCAGATTTTTGCCGGGGAAGTAGTACTCGTCCACTCCCTCGCCATCGTCGATAAGAATACGGCCGGATTCATCTTCGTAGAGGCGCTGCATGTCCTCAAGTTTCCAGCCCATACCGAAGACACTGTCAGGGTCAGCATCAAGCGTGACGGTGCCATAAAGCCATTTTTCCGTCGTCGCATTGACATAGACACCGGTGGGGCGGGTGTAGTCTGGCGGTCCGCCGAAACTGCCACTGACCGACCAGTAGTATTGCGCGCGATAGGGAACGCGCACGCGGATGGAATAGTGGTAGACACCAGGGGGCAGCCGGCGGTTTTGTGCGTCGCGCCCATCCCACAAATAGCGGAAATGGCCGATCTCGCCCCCTTCACCTAACGTACCCGCCGCAAAGGTGAAATTGTCCGTCTTCTCACCCTCGATGTAAAGTTCGGCCTGTATATAGTCGCCTAGGATAATATCATAAGGGGTATCCAACCCGATCTTAACCTCAATGAGTTCGGAAGGGTTCGCGCGCCCACTGTTATAGTGGAACGTTGGGGCGAAAGCTTCGCCTAAGACTTGCACCGTTGGCAGCGTGTAGTCCTGGCGCAGGATGCCAGAGCGCAGGATAATCTCAGAACATTCTTTGTCCTTTTCGGAACATTTCAAATCCCCTTCGATCAGGTCTTCAATGTTGATATCAGCAGTGTTGATGGTCACCGGGTCGTTGCAGTCGAAGGAGGAAAAATGCGTCGTCGTAAAGACAATCCACGTGCCTATAGCATCCACCCAACTGGTCCCCTCGGCTTCCCAGGCTTGCGTATCTTGATTCCAGTACCCCAGGGGAATAGGCATTCCCGGCGGGAATCCGAGCACGTTGCGCACTGAAACGGTGATAGGTTTGGCGAACTGATACGTCGAATCTCCACCCAAGTTGAGAGCGTATGTTTCCCAGGTGCCATCTGGGAGATCGCCGGAGGGCAGATATTCAACCTGATCAAAGAATGTGGCATTGACATCGAGTGTATCCGTGCCAGAAATCGCGCCTGCCGGAATTTCGACTTTGAGCAAGTTGTTGCTGGCCGTGTGGTTACAACCCGCGCTATCACAGAGGGTCGTTGCCGGGTCAATAGGAGTGAGGTAAATTTCATTAACGGGTGTGCTACGTTCCAGGACAATTTCAGCCTTACGCTGCCCGTAGGTATAGCCAGTTTTGTCCACCCGTAGCCAATAACGCGCCGTCGCGGCAACCGGGAAGGCAAAGAAACCATCAGGTCCGGTGATGATAGTCCCTGTCACCGTATCTGTCGGCGATCCCGCGAGGGAGAGGGATACCTCCGCACCCGCGAGGCCATCACAGCGACCCGGCAAATTTTCGTGCGCGCCACTGCATGTTACCGAATCATAGACCACGCCACTGATCCAACCCGTGTTAGTGGAGACAGCAGGTGTGATAATGCTATCGGCGTTGAGCGGCACGTAGAAATTGGCATAAGCCTGCCCCACGTTGCCGGCTATATCTGATACGCGGACGGTAAGCGTGTAGGCAGTATCCTCCGCCAATGGACCCAGCTGCCCGGTTGCTTCCAGCGCGCCAACCGTGAAAGCCGCAGTGACATCGTTGGCCATACCGTTAGCGCCGGTGAGTATGGCTTGCAGGGTGCTAACGTTAACGCCGGTGAAGAAATCTGTGTACGATACGCTCGCTTTGGGCCGCGTGGTGTAGACGGCTTGCCGGTGCGCCGGGCTGGTGACATCCACAAAGGGACCTTCACCATCCACGCCGATCAGCCGCACGGTACCGGAGGTCTGACCGATACCATCCTGGGCCAGCACATAGAGTGACTGATAGCCGGTGGAGATAGGGACGGTCACGTTGAAGTTATTGCCGGTGACGGTTGCCGCTGTCCCGTTGACCAGGACAGTGACCGGATGTGTGTCACTGATCGTACCGGTGACTTGTACATTGCCTCCGATGACAAATGTGCCGGCGAGAATATCGCCTCGCACAACGGCGCCATTCTCCGGGGTGGTCACGGTCAGAACGGGTGGGTCTATGTCGTATTGATTGCCCAGGGTCGCTAAGTCCAGCGCGTCAATCACATTGGTGAAGCCCCCGTGATCCAACGCAGCATCATAACATGCATCACCGGATGCACAGTTCCAGTGTCCGGCCATCAGGTTGAGATCCCCACTGTCAATGTCGTGATCACTATCCAGGTCGGCCCACGCCCCGCCGGTAGCCTGCGGCTGCACACTTGCGCGCGCCATTGGCTGTGCTCTATCCACTTGCGCTGATGTGATGGGAGCCGCGTAAACGACTATAGGTGCGAGGTAACTGCCAAGGATGCTGCACAGCAACAGTATGGAAATCACACGCCGGCCCTCGATGCGGCGACGTGGTGTGGGAAATACCCACACCAGTATCAATCCCAGGCCAACTACGGAGGCTGCACCGGATGATAATGGGAAAGATGGGATTTTAGCTCGGTGTGCTGTGGTACCGCGTATAATCAGCGGCAGGTAAATGTTATGTTGTTGGCCGGCAACAACAATATGATTATCTGTAATATCAGGCGTGATGAGCTGTGGCGGGTTGGCCGTATCTGCAAGGATAACATGCTCCAACGTTAGATCGCTCTCGCCTGCTGCCAGCGCGCGAAATGCCAACGTCACCAATGTGCCATTACCTGTTGCCCCCGCGGCCTCGCCGGTGGAGGCGCAGGCCAGGCGTATTTTACCTGCACCCGTAATAGGTGCGGGGCAGTTTATGCTACGCCCGGTCGCGGATAAAAAATTCCCCCCCGTGTTGCCGGTATAGGCTACAATCGAGGGGGCGTAAGTTAGATCAAATTGGAACGCGCTTAAGGGGTCTGCCATTTGCGCAATCGCCACTTCTACGGTGAACACACTGCCCACCGTCAATGGGGACGACGGCGCAAGCACCTGGAGACCTGTAGCGCTTGGCTGCTGAAGCGTGCTAAATTGAACTTCGTTGGCATACGTGGGTAGTGGAGGACGGTGCGTAGCAGTAATAAAAATATACCCGATGATCAGACAACTGATACAAACCCTAAAAAACATACCAAAATACCATTGCCGAAACTTCATCCTGCCTACCTCCTTATACTAAAGACCCTTGTTAAGGGTCCGTCAATTGTATACGTTTAGTTTTGTGAGCAAACGGTGCCGTTGACGGCAGCAAAGCGGCTAAAACCGCAGGAAAGAGGTGTTTTTTCGTCGGCGGGCGTAGCCCGCCGACGAAAAAACACACCCAAACCCTCGTTTCTGTCTGGAGCGGGTGACAGAAAACGTAATCGCTCACAAAACTAAACGGTTACCGTAAATTTATAACCTCCCACGTTTCACTGGAAAAACACAGGAAAATAGGGTATTTCTTTGCCGTTAGCATCAACGATAGTACAACCATGCCATGCTCAAGTCGCCACGTAGCCGCGCTTTCCATAGCGCGTTCTTCTTTAGTGTTATACACGCTAACAAAAATTTCACTTGAGATTGCCAAGCACAATCCCTCCAAGAGTTGCCAGGACACAGCCGGTGAAGGTCAAGCTTGCGGCACGGGTTTTGGGGGCCGGTTCATGGAGCCAATAAATGCTAATGAGCGCACCGACAACCACCGATATTTGGGAAATTGTGAATCCTTTGCCCGCGCCGATGACACTGACAAGCAGCAGCATACCATAATTCCCCATACTCCATAGCGTACCGGTTAAACAGGCGCGGACATAATCGCCGGACGAGGGCAATCTCCATGATTGACGTGATAGCAGCGCCAGCATGATGCCCCCGCCGGCCATGCCAAGGGCCATAGGAAACGCGCCTGCCCAGGGTGACACACCAGAATACTTGACCGGGATGAAATAACTGCCCCACAGAATGCCTGCCCCGACCGCCCCGGCAAGGCCAAGCTGAAATGCGCCTTGCTCCTGGCTCCCTTCGTCGGCGCCTTTCGCGAAAATAATGAGCAGGACACCGGCGAGGATGGTCAGAATCGCGGCGATCAGCCATAGGACAGTCTCGGCAGTCAGATTGACAAATTCATGAAACAAGGCCGCGCCCCAGATCAGGCTGACGATGATGTTGAGCGGCGCCCAGATGCCGAACGCTTTTGCCATACCTAGCTTGTTTGTACCGGTGAAGGCACACAAACCACCGACAGCCCAAATCACGCCACCGAGAAAAGTTAACCCAAACGTGGCGGGGGGCAGTCCCCTTATGCTGCCCTGCCACAGTGCGACCACCGTCGCAATTCCAAGATTGGCAGCAACCACATACAAATTTCTGATCTGCTGATTAGGAAAAATGACCTTTTGCGACGGCGCGAGCCATGTGCCCCATCCGAATACAGTAATCAACGCATAAAACAAACTACGCATGATCGCTCCTCTTATACTTCTCGCAGTACTTGCGCCAGCAACTGGGATAGTTGTGCCATGTCCGGAGGCTTGAACAGCCATCCGGCTAGACCCTGAGCTTGCAAGCTCTGGAGTTCATCCTCCATAGGGTGCCCGCTCAACATCACCACAGGTATCATGAGTCCCCGTTGCTGCATCGCATAGAATAGTGCTTGCCCTCCCATCTCCGGCATCACCATATCGCTCAGTACCAGCGATATTCCCTGCTCTGAGAGTGCCGTCGGGTTATTTGTGTGCAATTCCAAGATGTCCAATGCCTCGCGGCCATTTGCCGCTACCAGAACGCGATAGTTCAACAACGTCATACTGTCTGTCAAGACTTGCCGCAGGGTGGCGTTGTCCTCGACCACTAAGATGGTTTCTCCATGTCCTAGGACAAAGGCTTGGGTTTCTAGGGTGGGGGCCGCTGGTTGTTGCACCAGCAAGGCCGGTAGATAGATGGTGAATGTCGTCCCTACCCCTACCTGGGTGGCCACCTCAATATGGCCCGCGTGTTTTTTGACAATACCGTACACTTGCGCCAATCCTAGCCCGGTCCCTTTGCCGACCTCCTTGGTGGTAAAAAATGGCTCGAAGATGTGGGGCAGCACATGAGGTGAAATCCCACTGCCGGTGTCCGTCACCGCAATGCGTACCCATCCCTCTCCGATGATCGAGGCGCAAGTTGCACACCGGATTTTGTCCGCTTTTGTCGTCCTGGACAAAGCAATGCGTAACTCTCCGCCCTCTGACATAGCATCCCGCGCGTTGACGGCCAGGTTCATAATCACTTGCTGTAACCGCGTCGGATCGGCGTTTACAATGTACTCATCCGCCTCGTAGCGCAGTTGTATTTTGATGTTCTCCGGCACGGTACGCTCGAGTAATTTAACCAGCTCCTTCAAAAACGGGATCAGGTGCATAGGCCGCGGTTCAAGCACAGCCCGCCGGCTGAAGTCCAGGATTTGCTGAATCAAGTTGGTGGCACACTGGGCCTGTTGTAAGACGATTTCCAGGCGTTCGCGGGTCTTGACCGGCAAATTGGGGGCCTTCGCCGCCATTTGCGCGTAGAGAACAATCACCGCCATGATATTGTTAAAATCGTGGGCAATGCCGGCAGCCAGTTGTCCTACGGCGGCCAGCCGCTCCTGCTGTTGGAACTGCATCTGAATCTCCCGTTCTTGGGTCACATCATTGATGACGAATACCCAGCGCTCCATCCCGTAGCCGTTGCTCATCGGCCGGGCGATAACCTCGAAAGTGCGTTGATTGGCCTTGACTTCATGCCACAGTCCCTTGATGGGGGGAGAAGTAAGCAATTCGGCCAATGAACGGTCCCCCAGATGTGTAAGGACATCCCCCACTTTGGCGCCGGCCAGGACATCCAGGTCTTTCTCGGCCACAGGATTGGCTTGTATGATCCTTCCCTGGGTATCTAATAACAGCACACCCTCCGGAACGGTAGCCAGGATCTGCTGTAATTCCTGCGCCTGTTCACGAATTTGGGCGGTCAGATATTTCTGTTCTTCCTCAGCCCGTTTGCGCTCGGTGATGTCATGAAGTGCAAAGACGACACTTTCGACTTGTCCCGATTCATTCAAGATCGGTGCGCCATTGATGGACAGTAGAACGCGACGCCCATCAGGCCATTCAATCGTGTGTTGGACATCATAGATAGAGTGTCGCGTGGTCATTACTTGTTGGAACGGGAGGTGTTCATCCGGGAAAAGATTGCCCTCAAAATCCGTGATGCGCCAATCCGGGGCGTTGTACGTCCGCTGCGTGATTTTATCTTTGGTCAACCCCAGAATGTTGACTGCTTGAGTATTGGCAAAGGTGATTTGTCCATAACTATCCACGGTCGTAATCCCAATCGGACTGGTTTCCATGATGTTCGCAATCAACGCGCGTTCGCGTTTCAATGCCTCCTCCGCACGTATTCTCTCGGCCAGCTCGATCTGCAACTGCGCATTGGCGGCGTGGAGTTCTGCGGTCCGCGCCGCGACCGTGTGCTCCAGATGTTCGGTCAGGTCCCGGAGATGCAGGTGGATGTGGACCCTGGCCAGCACTTCTTCCGGCTGGAACGGTTTGGTAATGTAATCCACCGCGCCGGCCCGAAAACCCTTTACCTTATCACATTCATCTTCCAGGATGCTGATGAAAATGATGGGAATGGCACGCGTCCGCTCCTCGGCTTTGAGTCGCCGGCAGACCTCGTATCCATCCATGCCCGGCATCCGAATATCCAGTAAAATGAGGTCGGGCAGCATTGATCGGACAAACTCCAGCGCCAGTTCGCCGTCGGAGGCGGGATACACAGTATACCCATGCTCTGTCAACAAGTTGGTCAAAAACTGAAGGTTGGCGGTGGCATCATCCACCACCAGGATTTTGTCGCAGTGAACAGTGTTCATGGCTTCAGGCATATCTCATC
This sequence comes from Anaerolineae bacterium, assembly GCA_016931185.1. Taxonomy (GTDB): domain Bacteria; phylum Chloroflexota; class Anaerolineae; order B4-G1; family SLSP01; genus JAFGFI01. Next base: position 3,245 of record JAFGFI010000315.1, on the reverse strand, counting down.
CTCCTTGCCGGCGTCATTCTGGGCGGCGCGGAGCATCCGCAGCATCTGTCCGAATTGCAGGTCTCTGGCCACCGCCGCCAATGCATCCGCCAACGCGGGCTGCCGGACGCGGATCGCTTCAATCGCGCGGTGTACGGCGCTGCTGTCAAGCCGGACTAGCGCGTGTTCCAGGTCATGCCGCAACTCACCGGGCATGCCGGTGAGGGCGGCCATATTCAACGACGATGCCACGGCTACAGAACTTGTCTCTTCTGCGTAGGTAAAGCGCACGCCGAGATGGTTCGCCAGAGTGTCAAGAATCTCGACATCCTTATAGGGCTTGCGGATGCAATCATCACACCCCGCCGCCAGGATGGCGCGCCGTTCTTCTTCGAGGGCATGGGCAGTGATAGCAATGACCTTGATCTGCGCGCCGGCCTCGCCGCCCTTGATTTGACGGGTCGCTTCCAGCCCGTCCATAAACGGCATGCGGATGTCCATCCAGATCAGGTGAGGACGCCACTGCGCGGCGATGTCCACCGCCTCCTGTCCATTGACAGCTTCCCGGAGCTCGAAACCGAATGGCTCTAGTAATCTACGCAGCAGCAGACGATTTTCCGGCTGATCCTCAGCGATGAGCAGACGATAGTGTGGCTGCCCCTCCGCCAACCCCAGCACGCGACTGTGCCGCGCCTCAGCGGGGATGGCCTCAGACGACAGCACGACCACCGGCAGCGCGACGTGAAATACCGCACCCCGGCCCGGTTCACCGGCTGCCCGGATCGTTCCACCCATCAGTTCCACATACTGCTTGCAGATGGCAAGCCCCAGGCCGGTACCGACTTCTGTCGACGGACGATCCTCCAATTGCACAAAGGGGAGAAAGATGCGTTCCCGATCCTCGACCCGGATGCCAGGCCCGGTGTCGCCAATTGAAAATCGCAGCTTGCAGAGTGTAGCTTGATCAGGAACGGCATCCTTCTTCCACTCGTCAATCTGCAATTGCTCAGCGTCAATCTTCACGGTCACCCTCCCCTGGGCAGTATATTTAATCGCATTGCCGATCAGATTGATCAAAATCTGCCGCAGTTTGCCCCCATCAACAACCACCTGCCGGGGGAGATCCGGAGATTGCTCCAGCGTAAAACCCAGTTCTTTCTCAAACGCGCGCGCGTACATCAGCGATTTGAGTTCCTGCGCCAGTTGGTACAGATCGAGCGGCGACTCTTCCAGGGTCACGTGGCCTGCCTCAATCTTGGAAATGTCCAGCACGTTGTTGATCAGGTTCAGCAGGTGCTCCCCACTGCGATTGATAATGGTCAAATATTCCTTCTGTTCCGCGGTGGCCTGGCGATCATTCTGCATCAATCGCGAAAATCCCAATACCGCGTTCAACGGTGTCCGCAGTTCGTGGCTCATGTTCGCCAGAAATACGCTCTTGGCACGATTTGCAGTTTCAGCCTTTTTTTGGGCCTTGACCAGTCCCGCCGTTCGTTCTCTGACCAGCTCTTCAAGGTGACCTTGATGTTTCCTTAGTTCCATATTAACTTCTTCCAGACGTTTTCTGGCAAGCCCCATTTCTCCGATTAGACGGGCCAATCGGGAGAAGAAATTCATCATCGCTTTGACCTGATCTTCCGTGAAAACGGGGACTCTATTCAGGGCGTCGAGATAGGCGGTTTTATCAAACCCAAATTCTTCCGCCTGGTGGATAAAATAGTCTCTATCGGGCGGTTCAAAGAAAAACTGGCCGGTAAAAAAGTTGGCAACATGTTCGTCCCCGACAGTAATCGGGACGGCAACATCAATCAAACCATTCTTGCACTGATAAACATTGTAAGGTTCGCCTCTTTTTAGTTGACCGGCAAGAACAGTATCACTCTCTAAACAGCGACATGCCGTTTTAGGATTCACTCGATGAAAACGTGTACAAATATCCTTCCAGCCAGTAGCTATAAGGATATTTCCTTCCAGGTCAAGGATGGCAGTTGCTGCATCCGTAAGAGCGGTGAAACTGTTGCACAACTCCCTTAATTCGCTGATGTCCACAAGCTCTATAAACTTCATCGCGTGCTTTTCCTTTTCCGGTTATTGCGGCAGCGAAAAGTAAAAGGTGGCCCTTGATCAACTTTTCCTGCGGCCTGGGTGCGCCCGCCGTGCCGGGTGATAATCCGGCGCATACTGACCGGGCCAATCCCCATACCTTCCGAATATACACATTTGCGGCGTGCTCGCGCGCCATGCTGAATTGGAGGTGCTTGTCGACTGTTGGGTACATTCATGTGTTATCCGTGGTTGGCCCCCTCGTAATCTAGTATAGTGTAAACTGTCGAAAAGCACAAAGGAAAAACCCCGCTAGGATGGGCGTCAAAGTTTCGCAAATCGCTTGTATAGCGAGACTTGCCCCCCCCAACCCCCTCCCACAAAGTTTTATTATTACCCACAAGTCTGGGCATAGCACGAAAGCCCCCATCCCCCGGCGCTTTTGCGGGGGATGGGGAAACTATTTTGAGGTATTTTTCGATGCCGGGCAAAGCCCGGCATCGAAAAATACCTCAAAATAGCCTCCTCCCACAAAGTGGGAGGGGTTAGGGGTGAGCCAAAGCGCGTATTCCATACGCTCCCGCCTGGAAACTGGCACTCCACAAACATGTGGGTAATAGTAAGACGAAGTGGGAGGAGGGAGGGGCAATTAGCCCGCGAACCCGATTGAGAACAGGCATGAAATACTTGCATTTTTTGGGCAAGTGCTGTATGATAAGTAGGGTAACGCTTAAGCAACCTGGAAAAACTTCTAGTTTCGACCTCTTCCATATCATGATACCTTTACCCGGCATAGTTCGAGTTAGATTGACACTTTCCCCTTGTTTTACCTGGAAATGTTAATCTGATAAGTAAGGTTTCTGAACCTTTAGGGGTTGCGACCTACACCATGAAATCCCAAAGACCTAAATTTGGATGCCTACGTCTGCGCCATCTTGGACAACGCTTTATCCTGAATCATAATAGATTGCAGCTATGGTTTTTATGGCTAAAGTTGTTACCACGAACCCAAATTGCGATTTACTGAGTCTCTCTATCTAGTGTTTTGGCGAAAAGGGAGGTGGTTAGCGATGCGAGTATATTGAAGTGTTGTATATGGATCTATTTGGCGGGAAAAGTTAGTGTTTTAGTATTTTAAAGGAATTACCCATTAACGACTGGCGTTCACCAGCAGTAGGATGAAAAATTGAATCCGTAATTCGTTATTCGTAATTCGCTATTTT
>JAFGFI010000314.1 GCA_016931185.1 Anaerolineae bacterium | reverse complement strand
TTCAAGGGAATTACCCATTAACACGGTGCGTTCACCAGCAGTAGGATGAAAATTGAATCCGTAATTCGTTATTCGTAATTCGCTATTTTCAGAGGAATTACCCATTAACGCAGTGCGTTCACCAGCAGCAGGATGAAAATTTAAGACAGAACCAAGTTTTCAAGGGTTTTCACAATTTGTCAATTTTAAATTTGCCAATTTGCGATTTTCAAGGGAGATATATGTCACAACGCGAATCTATAAAGGAAAATATAGCACCACCGGAAAAGGCTTTCCTGGTCGGTGTAGAATGGAAGGAAATTCCAGACGGTAAGTTTATACCCGATTCCTGGCCCGCCGAAGAATCTTTAGATGAGCTTGAACGACTGGCACAAACGGCTGGACTGGAAGTCTTGGGGCGCACAACGCAAAAGCTTCAAAAGCCTAACTCTACTACATTTATCGGCAAGGGGAAAGCGACAGAGATCGCTGATACTCTGCGAATGATGGCGGCGGATGTTATTATCTTCGATGAGGAACTCACTCCACGTCACCAACGTGAATTAGAGCACATCTTTGGCAACGAGATTAAGGTGATGGATCGCACCGGCCTAATCCTGGATATTTTTGCCCTACACGCCCACACAAAAGAGGGCGCGCTCCAGGTGGAACTGGCGCAATACGAGTATCGCCTGCCGCGTTTGACGCAGACGTGGACACAGCACACAATGACGCGGCAGGCCGGCGGTCGCGCCGGAGGAAGCACCGGCGGCGTTGGGTTGCGCGGTCCGGGTGAGACGAAATTGGAGATGGATCGCTTTGCCATCCGCCGCCGCATCGCGCATATCAAGCACGAATTGGATGTCGTACGCGCGGCGCGCGCGCGTCACCGCTCGCAGCGGCGGCGCACTGGGATGCCCACGGTGGCCCTGGTGGGCTATACCAATGCAGGGAAATCCACCTTACTCAACGCTTTGAGCGGCGCGGATATTTACATCGCAGATCAACTCTTCGCCACCCTCGATCCCACCACGCGCCGGGTGACGTTGCCGGGCGGCACGGTCGTGTTGATGACAGACACGGTAGGCTTCATCCAAAAGCTCCCTACCGAGTTGATTGCTGCCTTCCGCGCAACATTGGAAGAAGTTGCCGAATCCGATCTCTTGCTACACGTGATTGATGCCAGCCATCCCAAAGCACGAGAACAAGCGCGCGCCGTCTATCAAACACTACAAGAAATCAAAGCCGCCGATTTGCCCATCATCAATGTCCTCAACAAGATCGATCGTCTATCCGATCCTGATGCAGCCTGTGAGTCACTCCGGGGGCTTCCCGATAGTGTTGCCATCTCAGCGATGAAGGGACAAGGGTTAGACACCCTCCTGGAGAATGTTGAGGAAGTGTTGGAAGCCGAGATGCGGCGCATCAAAGTCATCATTCCCTTTGAGCGAGGAGAGTTGGTCAGCCTGTTTCATGAGCGCGGCTTGATCAGTGAGGAGAGACATCTGCCCGAAGGTACCTATATTCTGGGGCGTATTCCCGATCATCTGGTCGCACAGTTTGAAGAATTCCGCGCGGGTCGTAGTTCATGACTCATTGGCGCAAACAACAACAACAGGATCAGTTCTTCCGCCGGGCTAAAGATGAAGGGTATCGCGCTCGCTCTGCCTATAAGCTATTACAAATCCAGAACAAATTCCACATAATCAAACGGGGAGATGTCGTTGTGGATTTAGGAGCCGCACCTGGCTCATGGTCACAGGCAGTGAAAAAATTGGTGGGCCACCAAGGGCGTATCATTGCCCTAGATATACAAGCGATGGAGCCAATTCCCGGCGTACTCTGTCTCCAAGGGGATATGACCATGCCCGAAATCCAGGCTCAGATCATCGAAGCGTCCGGGGGGCAGGTCAATATTGTACTCAGCGATGCAGCTCCCTCAACCACGGGGATTAAACTGCGGGACCATGTATTGAGCATTGAATTGGGGTACGCCGCGCTTGCAGTGGCAAAATGCCTGCTACGTCCCGGTGGCAATCTGGTGATCAAAGTTTTTAATGGCGAGGACCTTCCCGCTCTGATTCACGAAGTGAAACTCGCCTTCCATCCCGTCAAACTCCACAAGCCCGAGGCCAGCCGCAAAGAAAGCTGGGAGCAGTTTATCGTGGCGCAGGGGTACAAGGGTGGATCAGGAGTTAGGAATTAAGAGTTAGGAATTGCAACTTACGTTTCATGTATGAAATTTAGACAACAACACCTGAACATTATTATCACATTACTTTTGATCGGATTTGTGGAAATCACGGGACAACTTATCCCACAGATGTTCCAACCGGTAAATGCAGCGTTGGAACCTGTGGAAGCTATCGTATGGGCGATGGCGACAGCCACATCATTTCCGAATGACACATCATCCTATACACCCACGGCGATGATCCGTATATCTGGAGTCACACCCACACCACTGCGTCTAACCTTAACACTAAAGCCTTTACCCACGATCACCCCGTTTCCAGTAACTTCTACACCTCTCCCTATCCCCTCTCCTACCCCTACGCCCACACGTCCCCCGGTATTGGCAAATGCGTTAAAGGATGTAGAAGTGGATGCCACAGGTACAGACATCCGAACAGAATTTCAAACCACCCTGTGTGGGCCGGATAAAACGTACAAGCTAGGTGAAGGGCAGATTGTTGTCCCTATCTTACTCTACCATTTCGTCGGACGTAGCGAACTTGAGCGCGAGGGGCAGAGTACCACCCGATATAATGTGACGGCGTCCGATTTCGAGGCACAACTCGCGTTACTGCAGGAACTCGACTACCACACCGTCACGATCAGCGAAGTCGCCGCCGCTATTCGTGGAGAACAAACACTACCTAATCACCCCATCGCTATCACAGTAGATGATGGATGGGCGGAACAGTATACAGTCATCTTCAAATTGCTCAAAAAATATAATATGCGGGCTACATTTTTCATTCCCAGTTCGTATCCGATTGGAAAACGGATGGTTACCTGGCCGCAGTTGAAAAGGATGGTTGCGTATCAAATGGAAATCGGTTCCCACACTCATAGACATGTCAACTTGACTTTCCTGGATCAGGATGCAGCATGGACCGAGATTAACTATTCCAAGAAAGTATTGGAAGAAAAACTCGGTGTCACCATCAAAAGCATTGCCTATCCCTATGGATACTATTCATCTACAACGCTTCAGTTGGTCCAACAAGCCGGGTACGAGGCCGGCATTGCGCTTGGCTCGAATCCTGTTCACAATGAAAGCCAGCTCTATACTCTTAATCGCGTCGAAATCTTTGGCACAAATTCCCTGGCGGATTTTCTGCACTGGCTTCCCTGGCGGGGGCAAAACACAGCGCTATGTGCAGAAATAGAGAATAGAGAAACAGAGAATCAAGGATCAAGGATCGAGAAACTGATTCTGATTCGCTGATGCGTCTATTCTCCACTCCCTACTCGCTTATTTGCTATGATTCCTGAAGAACTACACTTACGCAACTTTCTCTCGCACCGCGAAACCGATCTGGACTTACGCGGGGTACATATCGCCAGCCTGGTAGGTGACAATGGCGCGGGCAAGTCCGCGCTGTTGGATGCCATCACCTGGGTTGTGTGGGGGCGTTCACGCGCGCCCTATGGCCACGACGAAGATCTCGTCTATCACGGGGAGTCTGGTCTGGAAGTTGAATTCATTTTTCGGATGCCCTACCAGGGAGGCACAGAACGCCGTTTTCGTATTCTACGCCGCCGGGAACAACAGAGCAGACGTTCCAGCAATTCGCTCCTGGATTTGCAAATGGAAAGTGACAGTGGCTGGGTTTCCCTCACTGCCGACAGCATTCGAGAAACGCAGGCACGCATCATCAAACAATTGGGGTTGGATTACGATACCTTCATTAACTCAGCCTATTTACGCCAAGGTCACGCCGACGAATTCACTATCCAAACTCCCACCGAGCGCAAGCGCGTTCTCAGCACCATCTTGGGACTGGATCGTTGGAGTGAATACCAGGATCGCGTCAAGAAACAACTGGCAACAACTCAAGGGCAGATCCGCGAAGTAGATCGCCGCCTGGATGAAACCACGCAGGAATTAGCTCGCCGTCCGGAATATGAGGAGCAGTTACAAACCGCCGAGGCTCAAGCAAAAGAGGCTGAGACTCAACGCCAGGCCATACAGAGTCAGGTAGATGAAATTACCCGCGTCCAGGAACAGGCGTTAGCACTGCAACGGCAGATTGCAGACTTGAATCAACGGCTGGCGCAGGAAGAGGAACGTCTCAGTTTGATGCAGCATGATGAGGAGCAGCACCAGGGACAACTCACCTATTATCAAGATTTAGTAGCCCATGCTGACGTGATCGAGACCCACTACCGCGCTTATCAAGAAGCATTAATTGAAGACCGGACCTGGGGGGAGAAGCTAAGCCAATCCGCCCGCTTACAGGCAGCGAAGGCAAGCCATGAACAGGCGATTGCCCAGGTACGCGAATCACTCACTTATGATCTCCGGCGCGCGGAGCAGCAACAGGCCCACCTGGAGCAGAAGATCGCCAGCGCGCGCGCCCAGTTGGAAAATGCACTGAGCGATATACGCGGGCAGATTGGGATATTGGAAGAGCAAGGAACTGCAAACTGTCGTTCCGAACAAACTGCGCAATTAGAGATCGCGCAGATAGAGCTGGCACGCTTGGAAGCCCTAGCGCAGGCCCAGGATGAAGCGCGCGCCACGCTTCAAGCGGCGGAAGTAGAACAAAGCCGCCTGAATGAGCGCAACCGCCAGCTTCGTGAACAAATGAACGAGACCAAAACGCGCTTGGACGCGCTGGCAAGGGCGGAAGCCCTGTGTCCCCTTTGCCGCCAACCGCTCACGCCGGAACATCAAGCGCAGATGATTGCGGAGATTCGCACCGAGGGAACGGCAATGGGCGACGAGTACCGTGCTAACCTTGAGCGGGTTCGTGTGTTACAAGAGACCCAGGAACAATTGCAACCACAGATCAAAAGCCAGGAACAGCAACTGAAAATGCGCCGTGTTCGGGAGCAACAGGTTGCACGATTACAACAACAGGTGGAGCAATCTACCGTGGCACAAACCCGCGCTGAGGAACTGCGCGCGCGCGCAGCAGCATTGGAACAGCAAATCGCCGGCATAGACTATGCGCCGGATGCCCACCTAGCTCTGGTACAGGTGCAAGAGGAAAAAGCTATCTACGAGACGCGCCTGGAACAGGGGGATTATGCCGCCGAAGCGCGCGCTGCCTTGGCCCAAATACTCGCGCAGTTAGCCGAGGTTGGCTACGATGGCGTACGCCATGATCAGGTGAAGGCCGGGATCCAGGCATTGAGTACTGCCGATACCGATTACCGTGAGTTGGAGAAAGCCCGGGTCGGCATCCAGGCAGAAACCGAGGCACTTAAGCGCATCGCGGGCGAAATTACAGCACAACAAGCGCGGATGGATGCTATCGTAGTGGAACACACTACTCGTCAACAAGAAATTGATGCCCTACAACCCCAGCTCGCCGAGGGGCCACGCCTACTACAATTGCTCAATACAGCGCGCCAACAAGAGGCAGTGGCTCGGCAACGGGTCGGGGCGGCCCGGCAGAATCTGGCCGCGCTGGAAACCCTGGGACGGCGACTTGGTACCTTGCGTGAGCAACGGGAGACGTTGGCGCGGCGCGCCGGCATCCTAACAGAATTGCGCGATGCTTTTGGTGTGAACGGCATCCCTGCGATGATTATCGAGCACACACTACCAGAACTGGAGCGCGAGGCCAACCGTATCTTGCAACAATTGACCAATGGACGGATGCACGTCCGGTTTGAAACGCAGCGCGAAACCAAGACGGGCAATGTGCGCGAGACGCTTGATATTGTTATTAGCGACGAAAAAGGGTCGCGCCCCTACGAGAATTTTTCAGGAGGGGAGAAATTCCGCGCCAACTTTGCTATCCGTGTCGCGCTCTCTCGCTTGCTGGCTCAACGTTCAGGCGTGCGGCTGCGCACTCTATTCGTAGATGAAGGATTCGGCTCGCTCGATGCCGACGGTCGCCGTCGCCTGGTTGAATCGGTCAAGGCTGTGCAGCGAGATTTCGATATGATCCTGGTCATCACGCACATAGATGAACTGCGCGAGGCATTCCCGACTCATATCCAGGTTGTCAAGACTGAAGCAGGATCTATTGCGGAAGTAGTGTAAACAAATCACATATCCTTATTTTCGCTCAACCAAAACCGCTGCACAATCTCTTCGTCCAACCGGTCGCGCACATGGGCCAACGGGATACCCTCTACAATAGGCCACAAGAAGCCCTGCACAATCAATCGCTCGGCGTCCGGGTGTGGCACTCCCCGCGTCTGGAGATAGAAAAGCTGCTCCGGGTCAATACGGGAAACCGTCGCGCCGTGGCTGCACTGCACGTCGTTAGCCGCGATCTCAAGGCCGGGAATAGCATACGCACGGGGCTTGCTGTGGGTAGACTGGAAAGTCCGCTCCACATCCCCATCCAATAACAGATTGTTGCTGGCTTGATACCCTTGTATTCCGTGCGACCCTGGCTCCACCCGGATCATCCCATAAAAAACGGTGCGCGAGGTGTCCCGCACCACATTGCGGAATAATAAATTGCTGTATGTGTGGGGAGCCTGATGATGCTGGTAAGTACTCTGATCCACGCGCTGCTTGCCACGTGTAAATGCGAAGCCCCGCATTTGGGCGCGTGCCCCCGGTTCTTGCAAGTCGCTGCGCATAAAATCTTTGACCAACCCGCCGCCTAGCGCGCCACTCACCCAGACAAAATTAGTATCACGTTTCAGAGCGGCATCCTGCACACTCACCGAATATCGCTGTGATCCCCAGTGCTGCAAATGGATATAGCGCACCCACGCGCCGGCCTCGGCATAAATCTCCACCACCTCGACATTCATCTCCGGTTGGTGCTCTTGGGACACACGATCTTGGATCAACGTGACCCGGCTGCCCTTTTCGGCAATGACCAGGGTATGATGCAGTCCCGTGCCACCATCTATGTCATAAGAAATGAGGGATTGCAGTGGGCGCGCGACATGCACACCCGCAGGAACATACAAAAATGTCCCGCCATGCCATAGAGCGGCATTGAGTGCAGTAAACGTATTAAAGTCAGGGCGCGCATTGGAGCCGCGCATCCAATACTGACGAATGAGGTCACCGTGGGTTTGCAGAGCCTGGTGCAAACCGGTAAACACAACCCCTTGCCGGGCGTCACTGTCGCGCATCTGAGTATAAGTATGGACTCCGTTACAATGCACCAGCGAACCTGACACATGTTGCTCCGGCACCATCGTATAAAACCAACAGGGCGGCAAAGCCTCAAGGGATGATGGGGGCAACTCAGGTCTTCCTCTCTTTTGGACTGGCAGCACGCGCGCCGGAAGCGCGACGTGTATCGAATCCATAGGAAACTGCTGCACCGGCATCCGCCGCCAGGCTTCTTCTTTGGTATAGGGCAAGGGGATATGCTGATACAATGCCCAAGCTTCCCGCCGCGCCTCTCGCATCCATGCCGGCTCCGCATATTGCTCTGCTATTGCCTCCACCGTCGCCAAACTAGGCGACAACATTTGTGGGGTACTTGCATCTACACTCACACACTGATTCTCCATTTTTACATTCGCGATTTGCGTTTTTTCCATTCTCTACCCCACCGATCCTTCCATCTGAAGCTGTACCAGGCGATTGAGTTCTATAGCATACTCCATTGGCAACTCCTTGACAAATGGTTCCAGGAAGCCATTGACAATAATAGCCGATGCCTGCTCCTCGGTCAATCCCCGGCTCATCAAGTAAAACAGTTGATCTTCGCTAATTTTGCTCACCGTCGCCTCGTGTTCAATTTGCGCCTCGTCCTCATTCACATCAATATAGGGGTAGGTGTCAGATTGCGATTCTGGGTCGAGCAGCAGCGCGTCACAGACCACTTTCGACTGCGCACCCTCGGCTCCCAGGTTGACTTTGACCAACCCTCGAAAACTGGAACGCCCGTTCCCTTTGCTGATAGATTTGGATGTGATTATCGAAGAAGTATTTGGTGCTAAGTGAATGGCCTTCGCACCCGCATCGTAATGCTGCCCTTCGCCGGCAAACGCGATAGATAGCACTTCTCCCCGTGCCCGTGGGCCACGGAGAATTACCGCCGGATATTTCATCGTCACGCCGCTACCGAGATTACCATCTACCCACTCCATCAAGCCATTTTCGTCCACTACGGCTCGCTGTGTGACCAGGTTGTAGACATTGGTGGACCAGTTCTGAATGGTTGTATAGCGAGCGTGAGCGTCCTTCTTGACAAAAATCTCGATCACACCGGTATGCAGTGCGGCCTCGGTGTACTGGGGCGCAGTACACCCTTCAATATAATGCACATTGCTGCCTTCATCGGCGATAATGATAGTACGCTCAAACTGTCCCAAACTCTGCGCGTTGATGCGGAAGTAAGCCTGGAGGGGAATCTCTACATTCACCCCTTTGGGCACATAGACGAAACTTCCACCAGACCAGAACGCACTATTTAACGCGGCAAACTTGTTATCGCCGATGGAAACGACGGTGCCGATATGTTCGCGCACGATGTCGGGATAAGTGCGCACCGCCGTATCCATATCCACAAAGATGATACCGTGGCGTTCCCATTCCTCCTTCAGCGAGCTATAAACGGCCTCGGAGTCCATCTGCGTCTCCACACCCGCCAGGTACTTGCGCTCCGCCTCTGGAATCCCTAATTTCTCAAAAGTGTCCTTGATCGCGTCTGGAACCTCTTCCCAGGTACGGGCCTTCTCGCGGGTAGCCTGCATATAATAGTAGAATTCCTCGAAGTCCATTGCCCCCAGGTCTACCCCCCAGGTCGGCATTGGCATCTTGAGGAACGTGTCTAATGCCCGCAGTCGAAAAGCTAACATCCATTCCGGTTCACCCTTGACTGCTGAAATCTGTCGCAGCACATCCTCCCCAATCCCCCGCCGGGCGCGATGCGTATAATCAATCTCAGTAATGAAATCATAGCGTTGCTGTTCTTTTATATCGCGTAAGTCGTTATGTTCTATTGCCATATATACTCCGAAAAGGATTAGAGATTGCAAGTTAAAGGTAAAGCGTTAGAAAAACCTCTCCTCTTAACTCCTAATTCCTAATTCATTATTCCTGACTCTTCTTTCACCCAATCATATCCTTTCTCTTCCAGCACTGAAACCAGGCTGGCATCGCCGGAGCGGACAATCCGCCCGTCATAAAAGATATGGACAAATTGAGGATAGATGTAGTTGAGGATACGCTGGTAATGGGTGATCAGCAAAATACCCATTGTTAAATCCTTTTGCAGTGTATTAACACCTTCAGCCACAATGCGCAGTGCATCAATATCAAGACCGGAATCCGTTTCGTCCATAATCGCAAACCGGGGTTTAAGCAGAGCCATCTGCAAAATTTCGGCGCGTTTCTTTTCTCCTCCAGAGAAACCTTCATTGAGATAGCGGCGCAAGAATGCTGGGTCCATCTTCAGCATTTCCAACTTTTCATTCACTTCCTTGCGGAATTCGCGAGCAGGCATCAAGTGTGCGTTGAAGCGGCCACTGCGCCCTGCCGCCCGCGCCTGCTCTCCATACCCGCGCATCGCGCTGGTGGCCGCGTGCAAAAATGAGTACAGCGTCACCCCAGAAACCGCAACCGGGTATTGCATTGCCAGGAACAGACCCTGACGCGCGCGTGCATCAGGTGACAGCGCGAGAATACTCTCGCCGTCTATCAAAATATCGCCCTGTGTGACTTCGTATTTGGGATGTCCCATCAATGTATAAGACAGCGTACTCTTGCCGGAACCGTTCGGTCCCATCAGCGCGTGGGTCTCGCCCGGTCTGATGGTCAACGTCACGCCCTTAAGGATCTCTTTCCCTTCAACTCGCACGTGCAGATCACAGACGGCTAATGTTTGAGCGGATGCAGACATCGTGGATGTAGCCATCCGCTGCGTTATCTCTTGAGATGTCATCCAACTTTCTCCTTAAAGATAATTTTTGTAAATCATTTTCTTCTAAATTATACCACAGCGCGGTAGAGGCGCAAAGGGTGAACCATAAAAAAACCCGGCCTCTAAGTCACTTCCGCGTGACCAGAAACCGGGTCTTAAAAACACCTATTGCCTAACCACTAAATGCACCGGAGAGCGCGGCAAACCCAAACCCACCCACACCGGTAACCAGGGCGATCACACTGCCCAATACAAACGTAATCAGCCAACCAATAACCACCGTCGCAATAGTCTTGTTAGTATCCAGATCTAATCCCTCTTTAATTGCCAGGAAACTGGTGTAAATAGACATCAAGCTTCCTGCTAATGAAATCAGCGCGCCAAGACAGGGAATAAATGAGAAAATGCTCAGGATTTGCGGTGCATACGCAAACCCGATCACGCGCAGCATCTCACCCAGGTCTGCTTCTCCGCCAAAAGCCTTGGTACCCACAAAGTACGTAATCGCCGCCCATACGATCCAGTTCACAAATGAAACCAACGCGAGAACAACCAATGACAGAATCATAGCACCAAACCCGCCACCTTGGATCGCCGTGTTAATCCCGCCACCTAACCCTGCGAGAATTGCAACAATAGCAACCACAATTGCTGCCTGAGTCATCGCAGTTTCATCATGTTCTACCTCGGCATACACTGTCTTATCCAACTTAATGACACGCATAACACGATCGACTAACATTTTGAACCTCCTTATCGAAAATAATGTAGAAAAACAGAAAGATTTATAGAGAAATTGTACACAGTATCTATATGTATGCTCTGTGCCACCTCCTTTTGTCGCAAAATGGGAAGAAACGATCACTTTTCAAATTATATACACAAACGTAAGATTTGTATAGCTTATAACACACGAGAGTGACAATGGTTGCTCTATCGCCTGTCTTCGAGCAGTATTTGTCATCTTCTCACAAAGATATACAATTTAAGTGTGTCCATTAACATTTGGAGGATGTGAAGTGCGAATAGGTTTTCTACGCTTCACGTTTTATCCACCCGTATTCACTAAAAAGGAGCAAAAAACATGTATGATGAACAATTTTCTTACACCTCACAGCCACCGGTCGTGAATACCGGTCCGCGTCCCTTTAGCGAGATTCCGCCTCTCTGGCTCAAGATTTTTCAGATGACCGAGAATTTCTTTGTCCAGGAGGCCCCCAGGGCAAGTGGATCCAATACACTGATTAGCATACTCATTCTTACCGGTGTGGGAACGATCCTGGCTACGATTTCAACCCTGCTCTGGGGGGGAATACAAAGTACTTTGTTATCAGAATACCAGGAATTTGGCAGTATGAGTTTGGGTCAAAGTGTGGCAGCCACTATCTGTGGTGGTTTGTTTGGAACTATCATTGGATTTTATCTCGGTAATGGACTAACCTACTTGGGCGCGCGTATTTTCGGCGGCACCGGAACTTACGGAACGCAGGCTTACCTGGTGTCCTTATTCACCGTGCCTATCGGAATTGCATCGAGTTTGCTGGGGTTCATTCCCTGCATTGGTGCACTTATTGCCGTGGGCCTTAGCATTTACGCCATTGTCCTTAATGTGCGAGCAGTTATGGTCACACATAACCTCACCACCGGCAAGGCCACCGGTGCAGTCTTATTGCCCGGAATTGTGGTTGGTGCCCTCTTCGCATGCTTGACTGTATTTATACTCATCTTGCTCGGGCCAGCTTTTGGCGATGTCTTTGAAGAGATCATGTATGATCTTCAATATTAAAGTAGGCGGTAGACAAGAGAAAGGAGATGGTAAACAGGAGAAAGGTAATGAGTAGTAAGAAACTTTTGTTAGCGCGCCCAACCTGTGGAATACAAAGAACACGCTATGGAAAGCGCGGCTACATTCCGACACTTTTGTGCACTAACAAACTTTTACCTATCTACCATTTACCGTCTACTGTTTACCTGTTACCATTATAAGGAGTATATCTATGTCACGCTTAATGCGTTGTCTCTATTGTGGTGTATTGCAGGATGAACCGGCGGGTGCAAAACTCTGCGTGCGATGCGGCGGCGAATTAGCTTATGAATCCGGGCCACCGCCGGGCGCTCGCCCTGCTTATATCCAGGTACAAATGGAGCTTGACCAGGTGATGGCGCCCAGTGAGCGTAATATTGAACGTCATATTCTCATTACACTCAAAACACCTACGCAGGTTCCGCCGGAAGAGTCCGTCCCAACCGAAACCGGACGTACTCCTCTCAACTTTGCCGCTGTACTTGATGTTTCTGGCTCTATGCGCGGCCAAAAGCTCACCCAGGCAAAGGAAGCCATCCGGCAGGCCTTACACCGGATGTACGATGGTGATGTCTTTTCCCTGGTCACCTTTGGGCAAGAGGTTCACAGCATCCTCGAATCTACCCACCTGAATGAACAATGGCGACGCACGGTCATCGGGACGGTGGATGAGATTCAGGCCAGCGGCATGACTGCGCTCTGTGGTGGGTTGGAAGCAGGGATCAAACACGCGCAGCAAATGCAGTGCGAGACAAATCTGGTACTCTTGCTCAGCGATGGGCAGGCCAATGTCGGTGAAACCGACATCGAGAAGGTAGGGGCACGTGGCCACAAAGCACGGCAAAGGGGCATCCTTGTTTCTACACTTGGCGTCGGCGCGGATTATAACGAGGCGCTGATGGTGGAAATTGCCACCCAAGGGGGAGGGCGTTTCTACCATGTCACTAATGCCAATCAGATTGGCGCGTATATGACCGGGGAGTTAGGCGAAGTGGCAGCATTGGCGGCCAGAGAAACGACGCTCGCCCTCTCCCTGCCCAAGGGCGCGATGCTTATGCCCCTTTCTGCAGCTTATCCAGCCCAACAACACGGCGACCAGGCCACTGTAACCATTGGTGATATCCCCTGCGACACCGAACTGGAAATTCCCATTCGCATCACGCTGCCGGCGCAACCCGCCGGCACCAAACTTAGTATTAAGGGAAGCTTAACTTACAAATCCCCGGCTGGCAATGTCCTCAAAACTCCCCTTAATCGTGTGACTGTACGCTTCGTAGAACATCCTACTTTCCAACTGCGCGACGGCGTTGTAGCCCCCGTAGTCGAGCGCGTACTGGAACAAATGAAGGCTACCAGCGTACTAGGAGTCTCACGGAGTATGGCAAAGGATCATGCTGAAGGTGCACGCCGCGCCAGAGAAGAACTCACCACCGTGCAATCCTACGCAGCTTTGCTAGGCGAGGAACGCGCCGAAGAAGAAACCGAGGGAACACAAATGCTCTTTAAAGCTATGCAGGCCGCGCCCTCAATGGCGAAAGAAGCCGTCTTCCGCGCGCACGCCACGCATCGGGGTACAAAGAGTTTTGATAAAACTTGATGCTTTTTAAAGGTGAAGGGTCAACCATAGACAGTAGATAGGAAGAAAGGAGCCTATCTACTGTCTACGGGACCATTGTCTATCTCTAATCATTGACCATTTTTGAATTTTTTTGGAGGATCTTAATGCTGCCCAATATTCTTTTTATCACATGCCATGATTTAGGCCAACATCTGGGTTGTTACGGCCAATCTACAGTAATTTCACCCAACCTGGATGCTCTCGCTTACCATGGCGTGCGGTTTGAAAACCATTTTTGTACTGCGCCGCAGTGTAGTCCTAGCCATTCGAGTTTACACACAGGGCGTTATCCCCATAGCAATGGAGTAATGGGATTATCCTACGCGGATTTCGGATGGGATTTATACCCTGATGAAGTCCATATCGTACAACACTTGCGTAATGCCGGATATGATACCGCTTTAGTTGGTGTCCAGCACATCACATCTCGCCCGGAACGTTTGGGATACGACATGTATTATCCGATGGATAATACACGGGGCGAGGCGCAAACTGCCGCCGATTATCTACGTAATCCACGGCGTAAAGTACATCCCTTTTATTTGGAAGTGGGTTTTTTTGAACCCCATCGCCCTTATTATGACGAGAAAGAACTCGTGTATGAGGTCAGTCGAGGTGTCGCTTTACCGGGGTATGTGCCCCATTGTTCGATAGCACGTATGGAGTTTGCCGCACTTCAGGGGGCAATTCGCCGGATGGATACTGCCGTGGGTAAAGTTTTGGAAACACTGCACGAGACAGGACTTGAGGACAATACCTGGGTTATCTTCACAACAGATCACGGGATAGCAATGCCCCGCGCCAAATGTACACTTTATGATCCTGGTATTGAAACCGCGCTTATTATGCGCTGGCCCGCCGCCGGCATTATGGGGGGCGCCGTTTACAACGATTTGATCAGCAATGTGGATATAGTTCCCACAATGCTTGATGCCCTGGGGCTTCCTCAACCGGGTAATCTACAGGGTCAGAGTTTTTGGCCCCGACTGCAAGATCGCTTCTATATACCACGCGCGGAGATCTTCGCAGAAAAAACCTATCATAATTACTATCATCCTCAACGCGCTATCCGTACAGCGACTCACAAGCTCATTGTCAATCTGGAAGAACAACCCGCTGTACAAATTCCCGGAGACGTAATGGAGAGCAACATATATTTAATGATGATCCAATCTCTTAATCAACAACCTCATGTTCCTATAGAATTCTACGATCTGTATAGTGACCGGTGGGAACAAAATAATCTCGCTGGACAACCTGAAACAATAGGAGTCGAAAGGACATTAAAATCCCGTCTCTTCCAGTGGATGCAAGAAACAGATGATCCTTTGCTTAATGGTGCTGTCACCTCACCCTTCCACGCGACTGCACTCCATACTTTGAACGTAGCTAATTAGGTAGGACGCACTTTAGCACCTTAAAAAGACGCAATCGGTTACTACAGCGAGCTTAATTCAACGTAAGTCAAGTGGCGTTCCACCTGAAGCTGCATAGTTACCTTTGAAGATAGTATAATTAAAGGGTTTTTTATGCTTTATTAGTCATTAACTTATACACACATTTAAAAAATAACCTATCAGGAGGATTGTATGAGTATCAAAACTAAATATGAGATTTTGGCCGCGGAGCTAGAACAACAGGGTATTGACATAGAGGCGGTGAGAACCACACTCAAATCTCAGAAGATTGAAACCCCTTCGTGGGGATATGCCAACAGTGGTACGCGCTTTAAGGCGTTCCCTTGGCCGGGTGCGGCGGTGACAACTCACGAGAAACTAGATGATGCCGCGATGGTCCATAAGATGACGGGCATCGCGCCATCAGTGGCCCTTCACATTCCCTGGGATAAGCCAGAGGATGGTGACTACACAGCGATGCGCGAATATGCCGAGGGACAGGGTATTATCCTGGGTGCGATCAATCCTAATGTTTTCCAGGATGATGTCTATCGCCTGGGAGCCCTGGGTAATCCTGACCCCGCTATTCAGGAAATGGCCCTCGATCACATTCTGGAGTGTTGTGAGATTATGACTAAGACACACAGCGATATCCTCAGCCTATGGTTCGCCGATGGTACGAACTATGCTGGTCAGGATAGCCTGCGCCTGCGTAAACACCGTTTTGAGCAGGGACTAAGAGCAACCTACGCTCACCTCCCTGCCCATAGCCGGATGCTTATCGAATACAAGCTTTTTGAGCCGGCCTTCTACAGCACCGATCTTCCTGACTGGGGAACATCTTATGCCTTCAGCCTCAAATTGGGTGATCAGGCGCAGGTCTTGGTGGATTTGGGACACCATGCCCAAGGTGTC
Source organism: Anaerolineae bacterium (assembly GCA_016931185.1). Lineage (GTDB taxonomy): Bacteria > Chloroflexota > Anaerolineae > B4-G1 > SLSP01 > JAFGFI01. The sequence goes on along the minus strand of JAFGFI010000314.1, from coordinate 39,035 downwards.
AACATTGAACAGATTGTGACCTTCTTGATTGATGAGGGAAAGTTGGGCGGTTTCCACTTCAACAACCGCAAGTATGCGGATGATGATTTAATAGTAGGCACGGTGAATCCCTTTGAGCTATTCCTCATCTACAACGAGATTGTAGATGCAATGCAGTGCGGAGAGGAACCAGCACAAACCACAGCCCAGAACATCGCCTATATGATTGACCAGTCACACGCTATTGAGGGTAAGCTCGCGCCGATGATCGTCTCAGTACTCAATTGCCAGGAAGCTTATGCCAAAGCCCTCCTTGTGCCACGCAAGAAGCTGGCGACGGCCCGTGCAGAAGGCGATGTTATGGGCGCCCACCTGATATTGGCTGAAACATTCCGCATTGATGTGCGCCCCCTCTTAGCCGTCATCCGCGAAGAAATGGGAGTGCCGGTGGATCCTATCGCAGCCTATTGGGCCAGTGGCTATGAAGAAAAAATTCGTAACAAGCGCGGGATAGCGGCAACCAGTGGCGGGTATCAGTGAAAGCACTACTATAACCGGCACACTGAACCGGCTTAAATACGGCTAATAACCTTTAAAAGATTGATCCGGTGGAGTATTTTTCGTTTTCGGACTAGGGATGGTTCAAATTATCTTTACACTTTATGCCCTATCAAGCATAAAAGTGTAAAGGTAAAAAGTAAGGTTTCTGGACCTTGCCTCGGACTACGCCCGAAAACGAAAAATACTCCCTTTGTAAACAGGAGTCATGATGTCAAATCCATATCCTATGCCACGCGCGTTCCATATTATGACCAAGCCGCGTGGACCAATCTGTAATCTAAATTGCGATTATTGCTATTACATCCCCAAAGTTCAAATGTACCCCGGCAGCGATTTTCGGATGACAGATGAGGTACTGGAAAGCTTTACACGACAATATATGGCAGCCCAGCAAGTGCCAGAAATCACCTTCGGTTGGCAGGGGGGAGAGCCATTGTTAATGGGGATTCCGTTCTTTGAGCGTGCGTTGGAATTCCAGGAAAAATACCACCATCCCGGTATGCATATCATCAACACCTTACAAACAAATGGCACACTTATAGATGACGCATGGACAGAATTCTTCCACCGACACAATTTTCTTATCGGACTTAGCATGGATGGGCCCCAGGCAATGCACGATGCCTTTCGTGTGGACAAGGGGGGACACCCCTCTTGGGAACGGGTGATGCGCGGGTTACATTTGCTACAAAGCCATCAGGTTGAATATAACATTCTCTGTACTGTACATCAGGCCAATGCCCTTCACCCTGTGGAGGTGTATCGTTTTTTCCGCGACGAGGTTAAAACAAAGTTCATCCAGTTCATCCCCATTGTGCGTCGAAATAACGAAACTGGACATCAAGAAGGATTGGAATTAACACATCATTCAGTCACAGCGAAGCAATACGGTGATTTTCTCATTGGCGTTTTTGATGAATGGCTACAGCATGATGTAGGTCAAATCTTCGTGCAAATTTTTGACGTCGCGTTGGCCGCATGGTTTGGGCAACAACCAGGGTTATGTGTTTTTGAGCCGACTTGTGGCTTGGGACTGGCAATGGAACACAACGGCGACCTCTATGCTTGTGATCACTATGTTGAGCCTCATTACAAATTAGGGAACATTATGGGAACCCCGTTGATTGAAATGGTGGCCTCAAAGGAACAATTTAAATTCGGGCGTGCCAAATTCGACACCTTACCCCAACAATGTCTCGACTGTGAAGTTCGCTTTATCTGTAATGGAGGATGTCCGAAAAACCGTGTACTTACCATTGAGGGTGAAGAAACGCGCCTTAACTACCTGTGTGCGGGATACAAAGCGTTTTTTAACCATATTGACCGCCCAATGCGGATGATGGTAGAGGAACTGCATCAACACCGCGCGCCGGCTAATGTAATGTACCGTCTGGCTCAAGAAAGAGCCGCGCAAGAACAACGTTTTGTGAAGATTGGGCGCAACGATCCCTGTCCCTGTGGCAGTGGAAAGAAATTCAAACACTGCCATGGAAAAAAGTGAAACATAAAACGCGAGTTGATTTTTACGTTTTATTCAACTATTAACTCAAATAAAATACACTCAGATAAAATAATAAATACAGGTCAATTCATGAGATATAAATACTTATTCCCTTTTTTCCTATGGTTTATTATACTAAGTACACAAGTAGGTTGCCTGGCAAAGGATGATTCCATCTCCACTGAAGTCACACCTCCCTCGAACATCCCATCCACCGTACACCACGTGCTGTTGCTGCAATCCTATCACAAGGGAATGACCTGGGCCGATGAAATTACTTCAGGAGTTGAAGATGTCCTCAATACTTACATTTCCGATGCAGAACTAACCGTTGAGTATATGGACACCAAAAGGTTGTCTGATAATACGCACTACGAAAATCTGTATCAACTTTATCAGCACAAATTTAAAGCAGATACATTTGATATTATCATCACCGCAGACGACAATGCGCTGGATTTCATATTACGCTATCGTGATCATTTGTTTCCTGATGTACCGGTTGTCTTCTGTGGCGTTAATCTGTATTCCGAGGAGCGGTTGCAGGGCCAACCGGGGATCACCGGTGTGGTAGAGAAGACTGAACATCTTAAGACCATTAACCTGGCGCTGACCCTACATCCACGCGCCGAGAATATTTTTGTGATTGTAGACTGGACCACAACAGGGTTGACTCTGCGCGAACAATTGGATACCGCGCTTGACCAACTCCAGCGCCCGGTCAATATTGTCTATCTGGATGATATTACCCTGGCCGATTTGGAAAATCGTTTAGACAGCTTATCTCCTACAACAAGTATTGTCTACCTCATGAGTTTCCATCGTGATAAAAATGGACGTACCTTCACCTCACCAGAGATTATGGAAATCGTCGCAAATGCCAGTCGCGCGCCCATTTACGCAACGGGTACCGAATATTTGAGCAAGGGTATTGTGGGCGGCTACCTCAACTCAGGATATAATCAAGGTAAAATTGCTGCCGAATTTGTATTGCGTATCCTCACAGGAGAATCTCTCACTACGCTACCCGTTATTGTTCAGGGGGCCAGTCCCACTATGTTCGATTATGTGCAAATAAAAAAATGGGGAATAGACCTCGCAAATTTGCCCTCGGATGCGATTATCGTCAATCGTGACCCCACTTTTTATGAACAATATAAAATTCTGGTATGGCTTACCTTCTGCACTTTCATCATTTTATTTGGCATTATTGGATTGTTGATCCGCAGTATTCGGCAAAGACGGCAAGCTCAACGAGCACTCCATGAGAAAGAGGCACACTATCGCCTGTTGGTTGAAAACCAAACGGATCTGGTAGTTAAGGTTGACACTGAGGGATATTTCGAGTTTGTAAATCCGGCATATTGCGAATTGTTTGGCAAAACAGAAGCGGAATTAATAGGTCATCAATTCCTTCCTTTAGTACATGAGGAAGATCAAGCAATAACGCTGAAAGCAATGGAAAACCTTTATACACCCCCTTATACTTGTTACGTGGAACAGCGCGCGCTTACCCAGCTCGGATGGCGATGGTTGGCTTGGGCGGATAAAGCGATACTCGATGAAAAGAACGAAGACTCCCCAACCGTTGTGAGTATTGTGGGGGTAGGACGCGATGTTACATTGCGCAAACAAACAGAAGCTGAGGTACGACGGCAAAACCGCGAACTGGCAATGCTTAACCGCATCATTATAATGGCAGCCACAACACTGGATACGGAGATTATCCTCCAAAACTTGTGTAAAGAACTCGCAATCACTTTCAATCTCCCACAGGTTACGGCTGCACATCTGGATACGTCATTTGGAGATACTACAGAAGGTATGTTTACCATTGTCGCCGAATATCTAGCACCCGGCCGTCCCAGTACGTTGGGATCCAAATTTCCAATCTATGGTAATGAACTCAACAAATGTCTTCTGCAAAAACAGGAACCTGTCTTCATTGCAAATACACAGACAGATGAACGACTTGACAGTGTGACGGCTGCAGAATTACAACGGCGTGGTACTGTCTCCTTGCTCCTGGTACCCTTAGTTGTACGCGGGCGCGTTCTCAGTGCTATTGGACTTAATGACATCACGCCACGCACTTTTACACCGGAAGAAATCGCCCTGGTGCAAAGCGCAGCAGTAACGGCAGGACAGGCACTGGAAGCCACCAAACTTTATCAGACGCTACAACGATACACCGAGGGACTGGAAGAAATGGTCAATCTACGTACATTAGAACTACAGGCCGCCATGGAACAGGCCCAAGCTGCCGATCTCGCTAAATCAGAATTTGTCAGCAACGTCAGCCACGAATTACGCACTCCTTTGACAAATATCAAGCTTTACATTGATCTGATCAAACGAGGGCGCGAGGACAGGCGTGATTTCTATATGGAAACTGTGGAGCGAGAGGCAGAGCGACTACATAACCTGATTGAGGATTTGTTAAGTATCTCACGGCTAGATTTAGGGAAGATTCATCCCAAACTTGCACCCACTGATGTTAATCAACTCGTAACTACGTTAGTTTATGACCGGCAACGCCTCTTTGCAGAACAGGGCATACACTTGGCCGCACAAACCGATCCGGCCCAACCGATGCCGCAGGTCGATCAAAAGCTTATTGAGCAAGTATTAACCAATTTACTTACCAACGCGCTGAATTACACAACTGGAGATGAAGTATGGATATGCACGGCACATACAACAGATGATAAGGCGCAGAACTGGACTACTATCAGCGTACAGGATAAAGGGCCGGGCATCGATCCAGAGGAACAGATTCAACTCTTTCAACGTTTCTACAGGGGGACAGCAAGCCGAGCGACCAACAAACCAGGCACAGGGTTGGGGTTAGCAATCAGCCAAGAAATTATGCAACTCCATAAGGGCCGAATCACACTGGAAAGTGAGGTAGGCAAAGGCAGTACTTTTACTATTTGGTTACCCCTCGTAACAGCTAATAGTAGATAATAGACGGTAGACAGTTTTTTTCTGTCTACCGTCTTACGATTTGAAATGCACCGTTATGATTTAAGCTAACAGTAAATATGGCTCCTCAATGATTTGTTTGATATACTGCAAGAATCGGGATGCCGGGCCGCCATCTACTAACCGATGGTCAAATGTGAGACTCATCCACATCAACTTGCGGATGCAAATCTCCCCATTGTAGACCGTCGGGCGATCCTTGATCCGCCCGACCCCCAAAATGGCGATTTCCGGCAGGTTGATAATGGGAGTAAAAGCATCAATATCAAACATCCCCAGATTAGTAAGTGTGAAAGTTCCCCCACTCAACTCGTCGGGCATAATCTTCCCTTCACGCGTGCGTGTGATAATCCCCTGCACATCCCGCGCGATCTCGACTAAGCCTTTGCGATCGGCATTGCGCACGACAGGTACTACCAAACCTCGATCCGTATCAATCGCTAATGAGACGTGGACATCCTCAAACTGGCGGATCACGGCATTTGAAGACATCTGCGAGGTTGGCTGGTCGGTGTCTATGACAAGTTGAGCATTCACCTCTGGAAATTGGCGCAACGCGCGTGCTACGATCCGAATCAACAGCACATTGTAACTGAGATTGAATCCCAGCTCTTGTGCCAATCGTACCTTGAGTTTCTCACGCAACGCAACGAACTCCGTCGCATCCACTTCGATGGTCAGTGACACAGGTGCAGTGACCTGGTGGCTTTCATGCATCCGCTGCGCGATAATAGCCCGGATACCCGTCATCGGCGTCTCAGCCACAACAGAGCGGGGCGGCGAACTTGGAAGCGGAAATGCAGAGAGGTCAACTTGCTCTCCTACACCCTTGCTCTCTTGCCCTTCTACGCCCTTGCTTCCCTGCTTCTCTACGTCCTGCTTTGTAATCCGTCCTTCCGGCCCGGTGCCAGTAACGAAATGCAGGTCAACGCCAAGATGTTCAGCTAAACGATGTGCTACCGGCGTTGCTTTCGGCTGAGTTTCCAGGTAAGCAACTACATCCTTCTCTACAATGCGTCCATTTGGCCCCGTACCTGCCACCAGCGCAATATTGACCCCATGGTCCTCCGCATACTTCCGCGCTCGTGGAGACGCAAACAAACGAACAACAGAGCGAGAGAGCAAGGGAGAGCTAATCTGCTCCTTTGCATCCTCACTCCCTTGACTCACTGCGCCCTCGCTCCCCGGTCCTTCTGCTCTTTTACTTCCCTGCTCCTCTGCTACTTCCAGCAGTTCATCCGCCGTGCGTGTCATCAGTGCCACTACAGACAGGACCGGGCGCATATCACCCGCCGGCGCCAAGATCTTGCGCAGAAAGCCCTTTTTCTTTGCCTCGACATCCAACACGGCCTTGTCTGTCTCGACAGTAAAGAGAACATCACCACTCTGGACTGCGTCGCCCTCTTGTTTCATCCATTCTACAATGCGACTTTCCTCTACAGTCTGTCCCAATTTGGGCAAAATCACTTCATAAACCATATTCCCCCCTTTTTATAGTACCTTTCGGATACCGGCAATAATAGTATCCACATTTGGAATTGCGGCGTCTTCTAATGTCTCACTCATTGGGACTGGCACATCCGCCGCTGCCACGCGGATAATGGGTGCATCCAGCCAATCGAATAGCTGCTCCTGGATCAATGCCGCGATCTCGCTAATGTAAGAATTGGTCTTATACGTCTCGGTTACACCTACCACCCGCCCTGTCTTTTTCACCGACTCCGCGATAGTATCCATATCCAATGGTTTAAGCGTGCGCAAATCAATAACTTCTACACTGATACCTTCCTCCGCCAGTTTCTCGGCAGCCTCCAATGCACGATGCACCATGCGCGAATAGGTAATGACCGTTACGTCAGTGCCCTCGCGCTTAACGTCTGCTACCCCATAGGGGATAATATAATCCTCATCAGGCACATACCCCTCAACCCCATAAAGCATTTTGTGTTCAATAAACATCACCGGGTTATCATCACGAATCGCAGCTTTAAGCAGTCCTTTAGCGTCATAGGGTGTGCTGGGCATCACAACGTAGATACCGGGGAAGTGTGTCCACAATGATTCGAGACTTTGTGAGTGATGCGCCGCAATACTGCGGCCCGCGCCGCCTTCAGTTCGTACTACCATCGGTACCGTGGTCTTACCACCAAACATATACCGGTTTTTGGCTCCCTGATTGGCAATCTGATCCATCGCAAGAGGCGTGAAATCTACATACATAATTTCTGCAACCGGGCGCATCCCGGCCATAGCCGCGCCTACCGCCGCCCCGCCGATCGTCGCCTCGGAAATGGGAGTATCGCGCACTCGCTCCCCACTGAATTCATCGAACAGACCACGTGTTGCCCCGTATGCACCGCCATACAAGCCAACATCCTCTCCCATGATAAAAACGCTAGAGTCCCGTATAAGTTCCTCGCGCATCGCCTCCTGTAAGGCCACGCGATACTGGATCTTTCGTATCCCTGTCCCACCAACACGGCATTTTTCCCGTAATGCCTTTTCCCGTTGAATATCGGCCTCTGTCCATTGGAATGGAGCGTAGACAAACATTTCCAACTCCTCAACCGGTGGCATCGGGGAACTGAGCGCGAACTCGGTTGCTGTCCCGATAGCTTGCTCCACCTTCTCCTCTAACATATCAATTTCCGCCTGGGTCGCCAGTTCTGCTTCAATTAACTGTTGGGGAAAGACCGAAATAGGATCACGGGACTTCCAGTCGGCTTCCTCTTCCTTCGTGCGATATTTACGGGGATCGGAACGCGAGTGACCATACCAACGATAAGTTTTACACTCAATGAGATAGGGGCCGTTGCCATTGCGCGCGTGTTCCACAGCATGGGCCACCACCTCCCGGACAGCTAATACATCCATTCCATCCACAATTTCATTAGGAATATGATATGCATCGCCACGCGGCGCAATGTCCGTAGTACAAGAGGCACATTCGACCGGCACAGACATCCCATATAGATTGTTCTCGATGATGTACACCACCGGTAATTGCCAAAGCGAAGCCAGGTTCAAGGCTTCATGAAAGTTGCCGGTATTGGCTGCGCCGTCACCGAAGAAACAGAGAACCACGCGCCCGGTACCCTGCATCTTTTGTGCTAATGCTGCCCCCGTCGCTACGGGAATATTCCCCCCCACAATGCCAGTTGCACCCAGGTTGCCATGTTCAACGTCGGCAATATGCATCGAACCCCCACGGCCTTTGCAGTACCCCGTTGCGCGCCCGCATAATTCGGCCATCATTTTATTGTAGTGTTCCTGATGCGCAGATTCAGTTTGTGCCAATACCGCACCCCGCGCATAGCAATGCCCATGTCCACGATGCGTGCTGGTGATAAGATCATCTTCACGCAACACTGACATTGCACCCACAGCCACGGCCTCTTCGCCGGCGTAAAGATGGGATGCCCCCTTAATAAGATTGCGTCCCAACAAATCATAAACCTGATCCTCAAACATACGGATCTCCCACATTTGCCGCAATATCTCTACGGCTTTTTCCTTACCCAATTCTTTCAACACCTGCACCCGATCCATTTTTTCTCCTTTGAATAGTGTAAATTTTCATTCAACTGTCGAAATGATAATCTAGTTGTGCTTCCATAACCTTACATCGTTATCCCAATACCAGCCCGGTGCATCCAGTTCAAGAGTCTGTTGCCGCCAGCCACCCTGTACGCGCGCAAGCGTTTCTTCCCACGAACGGATACCTCCCAGGGCATCGGCGGCTTCCACGTTGCATGCCCCTACTGCCGTTGCCATCGTAACAGCTTCCTCTAACGACAAACCGCGCAATAATGCGGCAAGAAACCCAGCAATCGCCGCATCCCCTGCGCCCGTTGTTCCTACCACGTCCACCAAAAAACAGGGCGCCCATAATTCTATATTCGCCCAACCGGCCAAATTACCGGGCCGTGCCGCTCCTAAGGTCGCCAGCGTAGCTTCGCCGGCAGTATGCGCGTAAAAGCCACGATTGCCTAATTTAAATCCAACTACCTTACCCCCATAAGCCAACAGTTCATCACTCAGTTCCGAAAGCAAAGTCGCATCTATCAACGGAATATCACTGCACAGTTGCTCCAGATAAACCTCACGACGCAACATAAAGAGGGCTTCATCCACATTCGGCAAAAAGATATCTACATAGGGCAAAAGGTCACGCAAAATCGCGCACCAATCCGCCTGCCCGGCTTCGGAATGGGGATCAGGCAAAGAAACATCTAACGAGGTCGTCACACCTAACGACTTCACACGCTTGAACATAGCTACAGTCTGTTCGGCTCCACGTGCATACATCTCTCGCATCAACGTCGGATAGCCAAAGTGAAACAAACATGCCTGTTCGACAATATCATAACGAATATCATCTGCATTAAAAGTAGCATTTGCACCGGGATAATGCAAAAATGTGCGATCTACGCCAGGCGCACTCAGGATCACGGTGTAAGATGTTGATGAAAGTGCATCCACCACCGTCCCCTGTAACAAAGCAGGATCATATTCACCGATAACCTGTCGAACCATCTCGCCCAACAAATCATTTCCCAACTTTCCCATAAGTCGGGGATGAATACCAAGCCGGTGCAAGGCCAATCCAGTATTAGAAACCGCCCCCCCAGTCGCCAGGGTCAAAGCACCGACTTCCACCAACTGCCCTGGATGCAGCAATTCCGCCAGACTTTGCGCTACTCCTATACTGAGATCGGGAATAATATCCAGACAAATATGACCGGCGACAATGATATCCGTCGCCATTTCTGAATCACGTATTGTCCTTACCATTAAACTAATTTAACCTCTACACCTATGGCTCGCACACGTGCTACAAAATCAGCAGGAGCTTCACTATCGGTAATAATCATATCCACATCCTGTACATCGGCAAACGGCGCCAGACCGGCGCGGTTCCACTTCGTCGCATCGAGCAAGACAAATACCTGTTGACACATCTGTACCAGGGGACATTTAATCTTAGAATCGGGGATACTCACATCCGTAAATCCGGCGGAAAAATCAAGACCATACGCACCAAAAAAACCCTTTTGAATGTTAAATTTTTCCAAAGCGGTCAATCCCGCTGTGTCAATCAACGATACTGTATCATGATGCATCGTACCGCCGGGCATCACAACTGTGATGTTCAATACACCTAACATTTCCTGAGCAATCATAAGACTATTCGTAATCACGGTCAAATCCCGGCGGTGCTTAAGATAAGGCGTGATCGCCAGTACAGTACTGCTGCTATCGAGGAAGATGGCCTCTCCATCGGCAACCATCTGGGCAGCAGCCTCACCAATACGGCGCTTTTCAAGAATTTGTTGTTTACGACGTTGAATTAACGACACCTCATACAATCTATGATTGATGGGAATCGCCCCGCCATGTGTACGGATAATCAGCCCCCGCTCCGCCAGTGATTGCAGGTCGGCCCGGATAGTCACTCCGGAAACGTTGAACCGAAGGCTAAGTTCCGCGACAGAGATCCGCCCTTGCTGTGTTAATAATCTGAGGATTTCTTGTCTGCGCTCTTCAAGATACATGGATGGTTCTAATTACTTTCAATTGCCTTCATTTTAAAACATAATGCAAGTTATGTCAAGACTCTTGTCCCTTTGCTTTTCAAGAGTATAATAATCAAGATTCGGATCTTAACTTAATAAGGTGGTGGTGTGCTGTCGAGAACCATGAGGGGTCAAAATATCAACAATCAGTTATGTTTGCCCCTCAAATGATGCTTGACGGAACATTAGCTTGTGAAATTTCCAAATCCGACCTATTCAATGGAGGTGTCTTATGGAATTGCCACCTGGACTTATTCATACAATTGCGCAAACACGATTATTTACTGATGGACAAGTTTATACTATCCTTCGCGTTGCTACTGGGCAAGCTCAGGATGCTATAGAGGTATTAGAAGAATTACTACGCATAGGCCCATCAGCGCCGTTTTTCGCTTTGGTGCGTGATAAAGACGAAATCTCATTAGTCGTACCTCTTGAGGTCTGGCGGTCCCTGCGGCCAATGTTAAGTATTGTAGATGAATCTCCCAGTTACCGCCTCATTACATTTGATTTGACCTTGGATCTGGGGTTAGTGGGGTATCTGGCAATACTCAGCCATGAATTGGCGACTGCGGGGGTTAGTATTTATCCAATCTCGGCCTTTTCACGGGATCATATCTTTGTAATGGAAAATGATTTTGATCGCGCATGGAAAGTATTACGAGATTTCATTCGCTCGTGTCAAGGGCAAGAGATGTTATCAGATGTCTAATATTTGGAGCCGGTAGTGAGTAGCGTTCAATTTCTTGTAGGTAAAACTTTAGGGAAATATAAGGTCCTCGAACATATCGGTCATGGAGGTATGGCTGAAGTCTATAAGGGCATTCAAGAACAATTAGATCGTTTAGTAGCGGTCAAAGTTCTCCATCCCTTCCTTGCTGATGAAGAGGGCTTCGTCATTCGTTTTCAGCGCGAAGCGCGTATTGTGGCCACTTTGCGCCATCAAAACATTGTACAGGTCTACGATTTTGATGAGCACAAAGAACTCGGCATCTATTATATGGTGATGGAGTATATTGACGGATTGACGCTTAAAGATCGTCTAAGCCAAGGCCCCATCCCGCCTGATGAAGCAGCAAAGGTTGGAGCCGCCATCGCCGATGCCCTGGATTACGCGCATCAACGTGATATGGTTCACCGTGACATTAAACCCGCGAACATTATGTTCACGGCTGATGGACATCCGGTACTGACAGACTTCGGTATTGCCAAAATGATGTCTCTCTCTGGTTTAACGGCCAGTGGTGCAATGGTAGGAACTCCTGCCTATATGGCTCCAGAAGTCGGGATGGGCAAACCCGGTACCGTAGCTGCGGACATTTATTCCCTGGGTGTAGTGCTCTACCAAATGGTCACCGGACAATTACCATTTGAATCAGATTCACCCATGGGAATGGTGATGCAGCATATTAATGATATACCGCCTCTCCCTACCAAGATTATCCCCGACCTACCCCGTCCCCTAGAAGCCATCATTATACATGCCCTGGAAAAAGAACAGGAAAAGCGATTTGGTAGCGCGGGTGAAATGGCCTCTGCCTTGCGCTATATTGCATCAGGAAAATCTCATCAGGAGGCACCCACCCAAGAAATGCTTCAAATGCCCAAGGTGGAACCCGTAGCAGCGGTTGAGGACGACGACGATCTTCTGCTGCGTACCTGGACTTCGAAGGATAGAACGCCCCCTACTAAAACCACCCATACCGGCACTACATATTCAACGCCGAGAGAAGCGGCCTTAATTGTAGAGGAACCCCCTACAAAATCCAAAAAAGAGAAACCCCGGTTCTCACGCCGTTTACTGCGCGCTGCATTGGTATTGGCGGTATTGTCCGTAGCCCTAGCAGGAGGCTGGATCGCGATGGGACATACAATCCCTGCCGAGGTACGCAATTTCATTCCCTCTAACTGGATGGCATATATCATGCCCGCAGATACACCCACGCCATACGCATTGCCTACGCCGACCAGCACCTTATCCCCAACTCCGGAAACAACACCGACCGCTACCCCATCGCCCACAAACACCCCCACGACTGTCCCAACAGAGACACCAACGCCAATGCCCACCGGAGATACCCAAGCTGTTCCTACAGCCGTAACTGAATGTATCTTCCGTGTACAGCGTGAAGATGTGAATATAGAACCCGATGATATTGTAGCACCAGGCACTTCACTGGTGGCCTATGTCCCCCTGCGGAACATTGGGAATTGCGATTGGCCTACCGGTCTTCAGTTCACTTTTGCGACCGGTACACAAATGGACGCACCAAGCCCACAACCTATCAAGCCCCTTGTACCCGAGGAAACCACAATTTTGGTGCTACCTATTCAGGCCCCAGAAGAAGCCGGCAACTACGAAGCGCGCTGGGAAATCCGGCAATCGGATGGCACTACTTTAGGAAATCCTATCGTGATTGCCATTGAGGTACGTGAAGACTTACCGACTCCGACACCTACCCCCAAAGTAACGATGACAGAGGAACCAGAACAACAACCACTGACGATAGTCGCCCCGGAGATCGTAACATGGCGTGAAGATGTGGTCCAGGGAGTATGGTATGCAACTGTACGTTTCCAGGCGACTGGCGGCGAAGGGGATTATCGTTATTATCGGAATGAAGTACGCCAGGAAAATCTGAGCCAAGATGGCACCTTTTCACTACAAATGCGGCGCTGTACCGATGCTCCGTTAACGGTGTGGGTCACATCCGGCAGTGAGGCTGTTGTATGGGACAATGTGATTACTTATCCCGACCCTGACAAGTGTCAGTAAGATACCTTGCCAGGGTTAGTTATCTATTGCGTGCTTATTATGGTAACCCAAGTTGCCACCTTACCTAGATTGGGCCAGTCTGTTGGGAGACTGGCCCAATCTCTGAGTAGCAACTTGGGTTATGATAGTTAGGGTGCCCAGGAAAGCCGTTGGTTATCCCAACCGGGGAAGGTCGTCCCCAGATCCACGATACGTTGTACGTTGTCGCCATCCAACTGCATGACGTAAATAGCCCAGCTCCCATCCCGGTCACTTACAAAGCCGATCCGGCTGCCGTCCGGTGACCAAACAGGCAGTCCTTCCTGTGATTGTCCACTGGTTATCTGTTGTACCCCGCCCTGAGGATTTAGCAGGAAAATATCAAAATTGCCGGTGAGGTTGGTCATATAGGCCACCAGATTACCCTCTGGCGCCCAACTAGCGGCAGTGTCATTATCGCTGTTTGTGAGCCGCGTGCCCGGCACACCATCGTCAGGATTATCCAGTACAATCCCGCAGCCCTGCGCATCGCAGCCTGTATAGGCCAACACACCATGCGGGCCCCAGGCCGGCGACCATCCCGGTGCGAGTTGTTGCGGTTCGCCACTGCCATTCGTATTAGCGATAGTGATATACCATACCCCATCCTCCCCAAGCGCGGAGTATGCCATACGCAAGCTATCCGGTGACAGCGTCGGCCAGGCTTGTCCCGTCGGCGCGAGCAGTTGTAGGGGCACACCCTCTTCAGGTAGTACCATCCCAATCCCCTGTGAGAGCCGGTTGCGATAAACCAGCCGGCCCGTTCCTCGTTCCCACCAGGGTTGATCCGCATTTGCCGCCGCCCGGATAATGCGACCATCCGCATACAGGGCATACACGTCATAGTTTGCAGTATCATTATTGTAAACGGGATATGCCAACCGCCCCTGCGTGAATCCTAACACGGGTTGTGGCGTCAAAATTGCTACCGTGCCGCTGATTGGCGTTGGGGTGGCGATCAGGCATATCTGTGCAGCAGAGGCACGCTTCTGTTCCACTGTCCCATCTACAAATAGTCGCAAGGCCTGGGTATAGTTCAATTCAGCAGGACACATTTGCCCGTGATCGGCGAGGAAATCGGCATACGTCAAGTATGCCTGGTATAAGCGCGTCGTGACATCTTTGTATTGTGGTGTGTTGGCATAGAGCGACTCAAAACGTGAGATACAGAGCTCCCAGTCCACACCCCAATAATTGAGGGCATCGAGGTAGTGAGCCGCGAGATTGCGCCGGTTGACGGCCTCCGCATCCAGCGGACGCAGGGCGATGGCCTGGTCGAGATAGGAAATTCCCACTTCCAGGCTATCTTCTTCCAGGTAGGCGATTCCCGCATTGTAAAGGCTGGTAAACAACATTTCCTCGACATCTTCTTGCTCATACCCGGTATCAAGCGCCCGCAATTGGGTTAACGTGCGTGCAGTAGCAACCCAGTCTTCCTCTGCATAAGATGCCTGGGCCTGTTCCAGAAGTTGCTCCGCCAGGGATTGCGCTGCTTCGGAGGTGGGGGTAGGTTTAACAACCAGCCGCGCGCGTGCTTCGTCCAATCCGTGCTGTGCCAGTTCATACCCCGGATCAATCTGAAGGATATAAGAAAATTCCGCCGACGCACGTTCGAAACGGCCTTCATTCAGCGCAACAATGCCGGCATCATAGTGCACCTGTAATGTCGCCTGGCGTTGTACTTCGCGGTCCCGTTCCCCTTGATACAGCCCGGCATAAGCCGAGGCTGCCAAAGCGGCTATAAAAATCAACAACGCGAGCACAGCAATCAGCAACTGCCGCCAGAGGGTGGCACGCGATTTCACAGTTTGTTCCTCCGATACACTCAGATCGAGGTTCTCCGACGAATTCGGAATAGGTTCCTGCATAACATCTAATCTCCCCAGTGGAAATCCTCTAACGACAAGCCCCCAACAAACTCACGCAACAGGGAATTTTCCGGCACCAGTTCCAGATTAGCAGGCTGAAACCATTCTAAGAAGGCCAACAGGCGATTGGCCTCCACCCATTGTCGCGAGTTCTGGTTGACTTGCAACAACAACGGTTCCGCAAATGCCTTCAACACCGAAAGCTCGTAGACCAGCGCAGAATTAAACATGGCGTCGGCATTTTCCTGATAGGGGAAGATATATTGCTTCTCACCACGGCGTACACTTTCCCAACGAGCGAGGGTATCCATTGCGCTGTAACCCCGTCTCCGAGCATCACGGACAATGCGCCGGATGAGGCGGGTATCCGTGGTAGGAACCCGGTTGTGACGATCTAGATTTAACTGTGTTAAAGCAGAGACATAAATACGGAAAGTAGAAGATTCCGGCAGGGCATAGACCAACTGCGGATTCATTCCATGGATACCTTCCACAATAACAATACGATCTGGTTCCAAGTGAGCCACGTTACCCGTCTCGCGCTGCCCGGTGAGAAAGTTATACTTCGGAAGTTGGACGACATCACCCCGCAATAACCCCTGGAGATGTTCGTTAAAAAGTGCAACATCTACCGCTTCCAACGATTCAAAATCGTAATCGCCATTTTCATCCTTGGGTGTCCGAGCGCGATCAACAAAATAATTATCCAACTCCAACGCATAGGGTCGTAGTCCGTGGGCCAACAATTGCACTGCCAGCCGCTTAGAGAACGTTGTTTTGCCTGAGGAGGAAGGACCGGCAATCAACACGACACGAACCTCTCCTTTACGCTGCCAGATTTGATGTGCAATTTCAGCAATACGTTGTTCATGCAGCGCCTCAGAGACAAGTATAATTTCACGCAATTTGTCCCGACCTATTGCCCGATTAAGGTCGGCGACACTCTCCACGCCCAATAAACGCAGCCATCGTCCATACTCACGGAAGACCTTTAACAACTTGGGGTCACGTTGTGGGGTGAGTAGTTGGGTGGGGAAATGTCGCCGTGGAAACTGCATAATAAAACCATCTTCCCAACGCAACAAGCGAAAATAGTGCAAATACCCCGCGGAGGGGACCATATAGCCGTGCATATAATCCCGGTAGCCGGCAAGGCTGTAAATGCGGAGGTAGGATTTATTGCTGCGCTCGCGACCCTCAAAAATCGTGACTTTGTCCAGTTGTCCCCGCTCACGGAAAATCTGTAATGCATCGTCGAGAGAGACATTTTCACGTGAAATTGGGGAATCGGCCTCGATCATTTGCCACATTGCATCAGAAATTGCTTTTAATTCCTCATCCGTAAACGGGTCCCGGTCCCGCACCTCACAAAAATATCCGCCAAAGGGCAAGGAATGGTCAACGAAGATATCCACTCCGGGGAAAAGTTGTCTGACAGCGACCAACATAAGAAATGTTAACGAGCGACGATAAATACGCACTCCATCCGATTGAGAAAGGTCTATTAATTCAAGTTGGCAATCCCGTCGGACAGGGTAAGATAACTCGCGCAATCGCCCATCTACCAACGCGGCAATATAGGGAACCTGTCGCTGCCCGTCCATCGCCTTAATAAACGCTTCCACCGTTGTTCCCAAAGGGCCTTCATACGTGCGTTTATCCGGCAATGTAACCTGCACTGTCTGCCGTGGTACACTTTCCCATATTTCTTTCGATTTGTCCATCTATATTCTGCTTACCTCTTTCCAGGTGTAATATGGGCAAGATCCAGAAATCTTGCTTTTTACCTTTACACTTTTACGCTTGATAGGGCATCTAGCTACCGGACACTTTTTCATAGCAGGGTATTTAGCCGTAATTAAGTTGGATTGCGCGACTAAAATCGCTTTTAAGAGGCGGCTTTAGCCACGCAATCCGGATCAAAGTGTAACTTTTGGGGTAGATACGTTACCCTAATAAAAAGTGTCCGGTAACTAGATAGGGCTTAAAGTGTAAAAGCGACTCGAACCATCCTGTAATATGCTTTTAGGATCTATCCTAATCCCAGAAATTGTATCTCACCCAATTGCAATAAAACGGGGAAAGTATACCCCGTTTAAGCTGTTTTGCAAAGCAGTTCGATTCGTAACAGTATCGTTATGGGTTACGTCTTGGCAGTCAGAATGAAAATGTTATAATTAGATAGTAGCAAGGTTATTCCAAGAAAGCTAATCATAAACACAAAACTTTGGATCGTGAGTGTTGAATGTGATTAGTAAATGCGTACGGAGGCAAAATATGAGCTCAGTGCAACCCAGTTCGGCAACTCGAAAAAAAGCAGAAATGCTCTACCAGGAGGCAGTAGCGGCCTATGACCGCTGGGATATGGACACAGCGATTAAACAACTGGAAGCAGTTGTCAAGTTGGTTCCTAACAATATTACATACCATATGCGCTTAGCTCAAGCTCTATCACGAATGGGGGATTTTGATCGCGCACTACGTGCCCTGGCGGATTATCTGCGTTTGGATCCCAATGCGCCCGTAGCCCCACGTATTGAACAGCTTTTCGCAAGTGGGATGGATCCTGTAGAAGAGGTCGTTACCCATAAAATGACACAAGCCCAGGGCAGCATTGAGATGATCGGCGCGGCTATTCAAATGTGGATGGAGTTTCGAATTGCACTGGGGGAAGAACCGCTTAGTATCCCAAAACCGGAGGCTTGGGCCGCCGCTTTGGACTATACTGTGCGCAAGGTTAACTTGCGGGATGTGCCCCTGGAAAAACTGGCTGAATTTTACGATGTTGCGCCTGATACAGTGCGCAAACATAACCGGCGTCTGGTTGAATTATTAGACATCATGCCCTGTGATTACCGGTATTTCACAGGCGATCAGAATCCTCTTGATAAGCTAGTCGAGGCCGCGGAGTTGCTGGAGAAATTAGAGAACCGATTCCGTAAAGAATAGAGACTGTATACTATGCACGTCATTTACCGCAACAAAACATGGGAATTTGATGAGGGTATGACCGTTATCCAATTGTTGAAATACCTCAAATTGTTACCTGAAAGTGTGTTAGTGGTGCGCAATGGGAAGTTGGTAGCAGAAGATCAACATTTGTCCACCGCCGACGAAGTGAAAATCGTCGCCGTTGTTTCTGGAGGTTAATGATGCGCTGTCGCAGGTGTGGTGAGCCGGCGGCCATCAATATGCGCCACTACAAACTAGCATTATGTGCGGAACATTATCCGGCGTGGTTTGTAGAAAAGACGCAGCGCACGATCCTTAAATATCGTATGTTTACTTATCAAGATCGTATCTTGG
This sequence comes from Anaerolineae bacterium, assembly GCA_016931185.1. Classification (GTDB taxonomy): domain Bacteria; phylum Chloroflexota; class Anaerolineae; order B4-G1; family SLSP01; genus JAFGFI01. The sequence goes on along the minus strand of JAFGFI010000314.1, from coordinate 20,465 downwards.
TTGCTGTTTCCGGGGGAAAGGATAGTCTTGCACTCTGGGATGTATTGCTTCAGCTCGGTTACCAGGTCGATGGACTTTATATTGACTTGGGTATTGATGGGGGATTCGGCTATTCCACAGTCTCCAAGGAGAAAGCTCAGGCATTTGCCACCCGGTATCCAAAAGCACATCTCCACATCGTCAGTATCCCCAATCTTTATGGCGAGAGTATTGTTGAGGTGGCCCATCGCAAACATCGGACACAACGTCCCTGTGCCGTCTGTGGATTGATCAAACGCCACGAAATGAACCGCGTGGCCCTGGAAGCGGGCTATACTGTGCTGGCGACAGGTCACAATCTGGATGATGAAGCAGCAGTACTTTTCGGCAATGTACTCCATTGGAAAGTGGGATATTTGCAGCGACAAAGCCCAGTCCTGCCAGCCGATGGGGAAGGATTAGCGCGCAAGGTCAAGCCACTCTGCCGCTTCTATGAGCGCGAGACTGCAGCTTACACGCTCCTGCGCGACATTGATTACATCTACGACGAATGTCCTTACGCTAAAGGCGCGACAAGTATTACACACAAAGAAACGCTCACCCAAATGGAACATGATGCTCCGGGCACTAAATTGCAATTCTACTTGCACTTTTTGCAAGCCAAACAGGAACAGGGATTGTTTGGCACTCCAGAAGACAGCACTCCGGATATGCACCCATGTTCTCAGTGTGGGCAGCCCACCACCGCAACTGACATCTGCGCCTTTTGCCGTCTCTGGACATAGCCGGTTGGATGCATAATCTCGCGCAAGGGTACAAAAGTTTTCAATTTTGAGTTTTGAAATACTTACAAGAGGATAAGGTTCAGAACAAGAGGAGTTAACAATGGCTGTATCATTATTACTATTTTTCCTGTTGATACCACTTGCATTGGTAGTGTTAGGAGTGGGAGGATACGCGCTCTACGAAGGATTCGCCAAAGAGGAAGCTGACAAAGTCTGGTTGGGATCACCGCAAACCGCGCGTATCGTTGGTATCATCGCCGTACTAGGGGGGCTACTGCTTCTCTGTGGCTTGGTACTAGCAGTATTCTATATTTTCGGGGTGCGCATTGTTCCCTGAAACTTCCAATCTCTCCCCAAGCCAGTTTTGCGATCTGGCGGCGCAGATCGAAACTACCATCGGGCACGTCATCGTAGGGCAGCGCGAAGTGGTCCGGCACACGCTCATCGCGCTCTTGGCCAATGGACATCTGTTGCTAGAAGGCTTGCCCGGTCTGGGAAAGACAATGCTGGTGCGCACCCTGGCATCGGTACTTAACCTGACGTTCACGCGCGTGCAGTTCACGCCTGATCTGATGCCGGCAGATATCATTGGCACTGACATCTTGGAAGTCAACCCCACTGGCGAGCGGTATTTCCGCTTTCACCAGGGCCCGATCTTCACTCATCTGCTCCTGGCGGACGAGATTAACCGCGCCACACCTAAGACACAATCCGCGCTGTTGGAAGCGATGCAAGAGCGACAGATAACGGCCGGTGGCACCACTTACCCTCTGCCCTGCCCTTTCCTTGTGCTGGCAACCCAAAATCCTATTGAATTGGAGGGGACTTACCCCCTTCCAGAGGCACAACTGGATCGCTTTCTCTTTAAAGTTCGGGTGGGGTATCCCTCTACTGAAGACCTAGTGGAGATTATGGCCCGGACGACGGAGACAACGACAACTACTGTTGCAACGGTTGCCGAGGGTGATACCATCCTGGCGATGCAGTCCCTGGCGCGGGGTGTACCTACTGCGACGCCGGTCAGTGTTTATGTCGCCGCGCTCACCGTTGCCACACATCCCGATAACCCCACGGCCCCGGAGATTGTGCGCCGTTATGTGCGCTATGGCGCCAGTCCGCGTGGGGCGCAGGCGCTCATTCTGGGTGCTAAAGTCGCCGCGTTGCTGGCGGGACGTTACAATGTCGCGTTGGAAGATGTGCGAACCATCGCGCCCGCCGCCCTCCGTCATCGCTTAATCCTTACTTACCAGGCGGAGGCCGAGGGTGTGACGGCGGATGCGATTATTCAAACCCTTATGGACACTGTAGCGGAGGCGTAGAACAATGAAACGTGAAACGTGAAACGTGGACATCCACGTTTCACATTTCACATTTCACGTTTCACGTACTATTCTTGCCCCTGAATACCGATCTCGCCATACTTTCCCGTTTGCGCTTTGTCACCCGTGCCCGCCGTCATGGGGGGACATGGGGGGAGCGACGTTCCACGCGCCGGGGGATTGGGCTGGAATTCGCCGACTACCGCGATTACACGCCCGGTGATGACCCGCGCCGTGTGGATTGGAATCTTTACGCGCGCCTGGACCGGCCCTATGTGCGCGTCTATGAAGAGGAAGAGAATCTGGCTGTGTACGTACTGCTGGATGGCAGTGCTTCTATGGAATGGGGAGAAGAAACTGTCGCGCGTTGGCCGGCGGCGCAACACCTGGCGATAGCCCTGGGCGCGCTCGCGCTCCTGGGTGGAGATACATTGCGCGGCGCGTTATTGCACACAGGGAAGACCGTTTCTCCTCCCTCATGGGGTGTGGGACGAGGACGGGGACAGCTTCCACAGTGGGAAGCCTGGGTAATGACACAAATGCCATCTGGCGCAACTGAATTGGGAACAGCTTTGCAAGTATATGCCGCGCAACCGCTCCGTCCTGGCCTGATATTACTACTCACCGATGGCTACGATCCCCTTGGAGTGGCCCAGGGCCTCGCGGCATTAGCCGGGTGCGGGCACGAGGTTGTGTTGTTGCATCTGCTCACCCCGGATGAACTGGCCCCCGATTTACGCGGCGATTTGCGCCTGGTAGACGTGGAGACTGGCGATAAGCGTGAAATCACACTGGATCGTTCCTTACTGGATGCATACCAGCATCGCCTCTCCGCCTGGCAATCTGAACTGCGCGCGTTAGCCGGCAGGCACGGGGGGCGCTATGTCCTTCTGCGTACCGACCTACCGTTACACACACTGCTGCTAGATACTTTGCGGCAGGCAGATGTGCTTCGGTAATGAAGCAGAATTTTTGGCCATAAACTAAGTAGTACCAGCTTCCAGGAAAGCATGGAGCACGTATGCAAGAGAAGCCTGAAACGGTATTTAACACAATACGCGCGGCCCTCACCTATACCATAACACAACTACATGGGGTGACGGATCGCCCCCAGTTAGAGGCAGAGATATTACTTGCCTGTCTTTTAGAACGGGAGCGGACGTATTTGTTAGCTCATCCCGAAGCCGTTCTAACCACTGCGCAGGCTCAGACTTATCAAATGTGGGTGATGCGGCGGGCGATGGGCGAACCCCTACCTTATATTACCGGGTTTATTGAATTTTTCGAATTAACATTCGCCGTCACACCCGACGTGCTGATCCCCCGTCCAGAAACGGAATTGCTTGTTGAAGAAGCGCTGGCTTGGATGCAAGCTAACACTCTATTTCCGAATGGAACATGGTCTGCCGTAGATGTGGGCACCGGTTCCGGCTGTATCGCAGTAGCACTAGCTGTCCACGCTCCACGCCTGCGCATCTATGCTGTAGATAGTTCCTCCGCTGCGTTGGAGATCGCGCGCGCCAATGCTCAGCAACACAATGTTGCAGAACACGTCATATTTTTAGAAGGGGATCTGCTCACGCCATTGATGGGGCCGGTGGACTTAATCATCAGTAACCCACCCTATATTGCCGAAGTTGCGTGGGATGATCTGCCCCTGTCGGTACGGCAAGAACCATGTAATGCCCTACTCGCCGGGCAGGATGGGCTGGACGTGATCCGCCGCCTATTGCTACAAGCACGCGCGTATTTGCGCCCCGGCGGCCTGTTGCTGGTGGAGATCGGGGAAGATCAAGGGAACGCGGTCCAGGATCTGGCCCGGACTGCGTTCCCCGGAGCGCAGATAAGCGTACTTCCCGATCTCGCGGGGAAGGATCGGGTGCTTAAAGTAGGACAGGCTTTCCAGCCTGTTTGATAGACAGGAATGTCTGTCCCATATTCAGTTATTCCGCCCACTTAATAAAGCCCGGCAGTAGGGAAGTAACCAGGTCGGCGTGATGAGGGAGGATACGCACAGTGTAACCGTGCAAGCCACTCATTGCGCACTGTGAACTGGCTTCAAAAAGATAACTGCCATTTTCGATATGCTTAACCATCTGCATGGGAATGGCAGTTCCCTCCACAAGTTCACTGCTGGGGTTAACCAATCCTACGTAAAGTTCAACCGTTACATCCTCAGGGGTCAGCGTGCCCAAATATACCAGTGCGTGAGTAGTAAATTCATCGTTAACTTTGATCCCACTTGGTAAATTCCCACTAACGCGATCAATACGCACCTGGTTCCAATTGTTATGAATACGAAGTTTCCAATCCGCTAAACTCCGGGCGCAGGCCATATCATTTGAGGTTAACGCAGCGTAGCGCTGCATTGCCGGCATATAAAAGTGCTGCGTGTATTCGGCGACCATCCGATTGGTATTAAAGAAATGGCATATTGAGCCGATGTTGGCCTTCATCCGCCCAACCCAATGGCGCGGGACGCGATCCCATCCTCGCTCGTAGAACATAGGTACCACTTCGCGTTCCAATAGATCATACAGAGCTTCAGCTTCCACCTGATCTTGGTAGTTAGGGTCATCGTAAATCTCGCCCCGTCCGATAGCCCATCCGACTTCCGGTGTGTAGGCTTCGTCCCACCACCCGTCCAGGATACTCAAATTAAGAACGCCATTAGCTGCCGCTTTCATCCCACTGGTGCCACTAGCCTCGCGCGGGCGGCGAGGGTTATTCAACCAGACATCTACCCCCTGCACCATATAACGCGCAACAGTCATATCGTAATCTTCCAGGAATACCAGCCGGTGGCGGAATCGCTCATCACGGGCCAAGTTTACAATTTGCTGGATGAGGGCTTTGCCCGGATTATCATGGGGGTGCGACTTACCGGCAAAAATGATCTGTACCGGTCGCTCTGGATCATTCAGAATGTGTGCAAGTCGCTCAACATCGCGTAAGATCAACGTGGCGCGTTTGTAGGTGGCAAAACGGCGGGCAAATCCAATCGTCAGCGCATCAGGATCCAACACTTCATCCGCCGCCTGGATATCACTCTGCAACATACCACGCTGCACCAACTGTTCACGCAAGCGGCGGCGAACAAAGCTGACCAGTCGTTCGCGGCGTCGTTCGTGGGTGCGCCAGAGTTCTTCGGATGCGATATCCTTTGCTTGCTGCCACACGGTCGGATCGCCGGGTTCCTCACGCCAGCGCGGCCCAAGATAACGATCATAAAGCACCTTCATATCCCGTGAGATGAAAGATAAGATGTGAACGCCGTTAGTCACGTGGGTGATGGGGAGTTCCTCCTGGGGCACCCCCGGCCACATTCCCTGCCACATATCACGGGTGACCTCTCCATGAAGTTTGCTTACGCCGTTGGTATACGCGGCCAGGCGCATTGCAAGGATTGTCATACAGAAAGGTTCATTGTAATCATAAGGGTTCTGCCGTCCCAATGCCATAAAATCATCCCAGGGAATCATAAGTTTGTTTGCCACGTAATCGGTGAAGTAGTATTTCATTAACTGTGGTGGAAACCGATCATGGCCGGCGGGAACGGGTGTGTGGGATGTAAACACCAATCCGGCCGAAGCGGCTTCCCGGGCTTCAGCAAAAGTCAGGTTATGTTTCTCCATCAAGCAATGAATACGCTGCAAACTCAAAAAAGCAGAATGACCTTCATTCATATGATAAACTGTGGGTTCTAGTTTTAGCGCCTCCAATGTTTTGTATCCACCAATACCCAACAAAATTTCCTGGCGGATGCGCATATCCTGGTCACCGCCGTACAATTGATCGGTAATATCTCGATCCTCGGGGCGTGTGTTCTGCGGAATATTCGTGTCCAACAAGTAGAGGGCAATGCGCCCGACATTCGCGCGCCAAACCTGCGCAGTGATCACCCGGCCTGGCGGTAGTTCTACCTGGATAGTTAGTGGAGTATCATCAGGTTTACGCATCAAAGTCAACGGGAGATTATCAAAATGATTATCCTCGTAAGCCTCTTGCTGCCACCCCGCCTGGTTCAGATATTGTCGGAAATAGCCCTGCTGGTAAAGTAACCCGATCCCGACCAGGGGTATCCCCAAGTCGCTGGCCGACTTGATATGATCGCCAGATAAAATTCCCAACCCACCGGCGAAGATAGTGAGACACTCTGTAATCCCAAACTCAAAGGAAAAGTAAGCGATTAGCGGATCTTGCGTCTTGCCGTAGGTACGAGGGAACCAGGCCGAGGATTTATCCTGCACATACTCATCCAGGTAAGTGTTCACCCGCTCCATATGTGCCATAAACCCAACATCCTGCGCCGCAGCTTCAAGACGTTCCTGATCAATTGTGCCCAACATCAACACGGGATTGTGGTTAGTTTGCTCCCACAATTCACTATCTAAGCGCCGGAACAATTCGATCGTGTCATGTTTCCAAGCCCAACGCAAATTGTGTGCCAGTTTCCACAATGGTTTCAGGGAGGCCGGCAATGAGGGGACAATGGAAAAAGTACGAATGGGTTTCGGTTTCATAATTACACAGCTCCTTTCGAGTATACAATATACCGACTACAAACTGAAATTTCCAACACAGGTGTAGGCAGGGTTCAGAAATCTTGCTTTTTACCTTTACACTTTTACGCTTGATAGGGCATAAAGTGTAAAGATAACTTGAACCATCCCCCTGCGATTTTGGAATGGCGGAAATTTCAGTATGTCCAGTAAAAACGATTAGGATACATTACCTATAAGCTACCACGATTTGGCATAAGTCGCAAGTCGGCATATTTCCCGGCGAGTCCGTTCCAGACAGAAACAAGGGTTTGAGGGTGTTTTTTCGTTGGCGGGCTATGCCCGCCAACGAAAAAACACCTCTTTCCTGTGGCTTTAGCCGCTTTGCTGCCGTCAATGGCACCGTTTGCTCACAAAACCAAACGCATACGCTGAGACTTTTGTGGTTTGGGTTTATATGATTGCAACTTGTCAATGGCAAAAAAACAAGTACGCTTAGGGATATAGATCCGGTTTTAGAAAAACCGGGTTTGTTGAAAAATATGTATTTTAAGGAATTAGGCTATGGATGAGTTTGATATGTATTTTCCGCGTTCTAAACAAGAGGATATTTCCCGGCTTGGTACCATTGTCAGTGGTAGCCTGAGCAGAGGACTGGAGGTAAAATTATCTCCCGATCGTCCGATCGAAGAATTAGCGGTAGGTCGCTATGTAGTGGTGCGTGGTCAGAGCGAGCGGCGTTTCTTTGGAATGATCACTGATGTTATCTTGGAAAGCCGTCACCCGGAAGTCGAACAATCCCCCCCGGAAAACCCCGATGATTTTATAGCGCGAGTGTATCGCGGTACACTGACCTATGGGCGCGTTCATGTTACCCCGATGTTAGTATTGGAAGATGGCGAAACTCGCCCGGCGAAGACTGTGCCCGCGCATTTTACCCACGTTCACGATGCCTCACCAGACGAAGTCGCGCAAATTTTCGGCGACCCGCGCGCAGCCGGGAATTTCGATATTGGGACGCCGTTGGAAATGGAAGAGACGCACATCGCGCTTGATCTCAAACGCTTTGTGGAACGTTCCAGCGGAGTCTTTGGCAAAAGTGGCACAGGTAAGACTTTTCTTACCCGGATGTTATTAGCGGGTATCATTTTAGAGAAAGCCGCTGTGAATCTGATCTTTGATATGCACAATGAATATGGGTGGAAAAGCCAGGATGAATCTAAACAAGACGTCAAGGGACTGCGGCAGCTTTTCTCCAGTGGCGCGGAGGTCAGTGTTTTCACACTAGATAAAGACTCCTCCCAACGGAGAGGGAGCAAGGTGGATTACACGATTCATATCGGCTATGAGCAACTGGAGCCGGAGGATTTGGAGATGCTCGCGCCGCTGTTTGGGTTCACCGATGTGCAATCCAACGCGCTTTATATGCTACGGCGTAGATTGGGGCCGGCTTGGGTGCGGCGACTGCTCGCTGAAGAACCGGATGAGGGACTCATCGCTATTTTGGAGAATAACCAGCTTCACGAGGGCACGTTGGGAGCTATCAAGCGCAAGCTCTCGATACTCCAACGTTTCGGCTTCCTGGTAGACAAGGCAACCGACGATCCCATTGGTCGTATCCTGGACTACCTTAAGAGTAATAAAAGCGTTATTCTGGAATTTGGACGTTACGGCAGTGCGCTGGAAGCCTACTTGCTGGTCGCCAACTACATTACGCGCCGCATCCACAGGGCTTACGTCGATCGCAAAGAAGCCTACCTGGGCGGGCAGGGCCAGGAACCCAGGCCCCTGGTCATTACAATTGAGGAGGCACATAAATTCCTCGACCCCGCGATTGCCCGCCATACTATCTTTGGTACTATTGCGCGCGAAATGCGTAAGTATAATGTCACCTTACTGATTGTGGATCAACGACCAAGTGGCATTGACCCAGAGGTGATGAGTCAGATTGGCACGCGGGTGACGGCATTGCTGGATGAAGAAAATGACATCCGTGCTGTTTTCTCCGGGGTTTCGGGAACTGCCGCGCTACGTGAAGTATTGGCCCGTTTGGATACCCGCCAGCAGGCTCTTATCCTGGGGCACGCTGTACCCATGCCCATTGTCGTGCGTACGCGTAATTACCAGGATTTGTATGGGGAGATCGCGGGTAAAAGTGTTGATATTGTGAGCGGGGCCAACGCGATGTTTGAAATATAAGGAGTTTTCATTGGAACAGGATGTTTTTATTAAACACAGCAAGTTGCGGGCATTTCCGCCTGCGCAATTAATTTATATTATCTACCGGCGGCTAGTAGAACATGGTGTTAAAGCGACGGCACAATGGCTACAGGATAAAATTTTGCGGCGCGTATTAGGAGTTTCACCGTTTTCTACAAGCAAAATTGCTCCCTATCTGTATGTAGGGGGGCAGCATTATCGTCGAGGATTGGCGCGAATGGGGGCGGAAGGAATTACGGCAGTTGTGAATATGCGCGAAGAATCAGATGATGCCCGGCGTGGTATCGCCCTAACACATTATCTCTGGCTTCCTACAACGGATGATCGTCCTCCCTCATTGAAAGAACTAGAACGTGGGTCGGCCTTTATTGCAGAACAGATCGCCGCGCAGCGCGGAGTCTACATTCACTGTGCGGCAGGTGTAGGCCGTGCCCCAACAATGGCGGCCGCCTATCTCGTCACAACAGGGATGAGCAGCGAGAAGGCCTGGGCTACTATCCGCCGGGGCCGGCCTTTTATCCGCCCGACCACACCGCAGATTGAGGTCATAGAACGATTCAGCGAATCAGCGAATCAGCAAATCAACTCATAAGTATGATAGCGAAATCCAAAGTGAAAAACGCGATAAGACAAGTCGGCAGGAAAGAAATTCTACTCTCCTTGTTTCTAATCTTGGTTTTGTGGGGCGGGTGGAAGTTCTTGGGGAGCGAGACGCACTCCGATCCTGCATCGCCCAATCTGGATCCTGGGGGGCAAATACAGATTTTCTTTACTACGCCACACCAGCTTGACGCAAATAGTTATCATCGCGGTGGTATAGACGAGTCATTAGCTTCTTCGATGGATGGCGCGCAGCAAACGATTGACGTGGCAGCCTTTGAATTGGACAATGACGCCATCACCGGTGCGATGCTCCATGCTCACCAGCGTGGCGTCAAAGTGCGGTTAGTAGTAGATGGAGATTACGCAGATGAAGTATCTGTTGAACATATCCGGCGTGCCGGTATTCCTATTGTGACCGACGACCGCGATCCTTTTATGCACAACAAATTTGTAGTGATTGATGGTCGCCAAGTCTGGACAGGTTCCTGGAATTTTACGGACAATGGTACCTACCGCAATGATAACAATGTCGTGATCGTGCAATCCGAGAAATTGGCCGCGAACTATACCCAGGAATTTGAGGAGATGTTCGACGGACAATTTGGGCCTACATCACTTGATGATACACCCTATCCTCAACTCAAGATTGGCGAGGTACAGGTGGAGAATTACTTTGCTTCCGAAGGGGACTTACCTGCACCTATCCTAACAATTTTGGAGCAGGCAGAATCGAGTATCTACTTTATGGTCTTTACTTTTACCGATAATGAAATCGCCAAACGGATGGTTGCCAAACATCGCGCGGGTTTGACAGTGCGCGGTGTAATAGAAGCACGTAATGTTGGCGGGACAGGGGAAGATTTCGAAGAAATGCGCAAAGCCGGTATAGATGTATTAGAAGATGGAAACCCCTATATGATGCACCACAAAGTCATGGTTGTAGATGAACACATTGTTGTCACGGGTTCCTATAATTTTACTGCCAGCGCGGCAGATAAGAACGATGAAAACGTACTCATTCTCCATAGTTCTGAAATAGCAGTACAATATATAGAGGAATTTGAGCGCGTATATCGACAAGCAAAGGAGGCGAAATGAACGAAGAAAATCGTTGGAAGTGGATAGCCATTGGCTGTGGCGGGATTCTGTTGTTGATGATGATATGTTGTGTGAGCGCGTGGGTAGGTGGAATGGTGGGATATTCAATAGGAAAGCAAGCCGCGCCTATGTTTGATACGCCCGGCGAAATGCCCTCTTATGAGATCACTCCTCCAACCCCCAACATTCCCATCCCTTCGATAGAGCCTGAAATTGAAATCCCGTTCCTGGAAAGTGGGTTGCCGTGGTTAGGCGTTGTCTTTTTTATGACGGATGAGGGCGCGCAAATCACCGAAATTGTCGATGACAGTCCCGCCGAAGCCGCGCGTTTACGTGTGGGGGATATTGTCACCGCAGTGGATGGGCAACAGGTGACAGAAAGCAACCCACTGCAAATGATTATCTTAAATTATGAAATCGGAGATAAGATTACGCTGACAATCCTGCGCAACGGAGAAGAGGAAAAGGTACATGTCGTCTTAGGAGAACGGCCTCTGGAGCCAATACTTCCCGCCTGGCCAGAGGAAGATCCCTTCCGCACGTTACCCAACGACGGATAGGCAATAACTATCTTCCCTGAATCGTTGTTTTGCACGATGTTCGTGAAACGTAAAACGTAAATTTTACTTACGTTTTACGTTTCAAAAGAACATTTCTTTAACAGGGAATTACTGCTAACTCACACCACAACACTGCGGTAGACTTCCATCACCCGTTCCACCATGAGTTCATGGGTAAACTCCGTCTCCACACGCGCGCGCGCTGCTTTTCCCATCATCTGCAATTGTGCGCGATCAGACAACAGCTCGCGAATAGCCGTTGCCATCCTAGATGGATTTTGAGGAGGCACAACACGCCCGGTGACACTATCCTGTACCACCCATGAAGTCCCTGTTCCCAATTCAGTGCTGACACAAGGTAATCCAGAGGCCATCGCTTCCAATAGGACCATTCCAAACGCCTCAGAACGCGCGTTTGCAGGCAGGACAAACAGATGTGCTTTGTGATACTGCGCCGGAAGCGCGGCATCTTCCAGTTCTCCCAGGAAATGAACCCGCATGGTGATATCTAAATCCTCGGTCATTTTTTCCCATTCCTTACGCAGCGGACCATCACCCACCACATTGAGATGCACATCGGGGAGTTCTACCAGCGCATTGAGCAACGTATCCAAACCTTTATAATAGCGTAATCGCCCTACAAAAAGCAGAGTAGGCGGCCCGTCAAAAGGATGTACCGGGGGCTGAAACCGCACGTGGTCCACGCCTAATGGCACCACAGTACATTTATCACGTAACGGATTGAGCCAGACTGAACTTTCAATATAAGGGGGACTGGTGGCAATAATACGATTTGCGCGTTTGAGCACGCGTGCCAGAATCGGGGCATAAAGCTTAAGCCATCCTTGTTGCCGGACCACATCAGAGTGATAGGTGAGAACCAGGGGCTTACGTGCTTTCAATACCCAGGCTGCCATTTCTCCCAGGGGATAAGGTGAGTGGACATGTACCACGTCGGGGTTTAGGCGCATTGCATGGGTCATTTGCGCAAAACTGATTGGCATTGAGGCAATTGTAGCCAGTCGCGCGGATTTGATGACCTTGACCCCATTCATATCCGTGACCTTTGTCTTGGGATCGGGATCGCACACCAGGGCAATGACTTGATGCCCTGCCGCGACATGAGCTTCAGCCAAAATTTTAATGTAGTTTTCGATCCCCCCCAATACAGGGAAATAGTCTTTGTAGATATGGAGAATTTTCATACTCATTTCCTTCCCAAAACTCTTATTTTACGGCACGATAAACATCGAGGGTTTCTCGCGCAGTGCGCTCCCATGAAAACTGCGCAGCCTGTTGTAATCCACGCGCGCGCAAATCAGCCCGCAGGGAAACATCTGTGATGATAACATGCAAAGCAGCCGCGATGGCATCCACATCCGTTGGATCGAAGAGAAGCGCGGCATCCCCGGCCACTTCCGGCAATGATGAGGTCTCTGCACACGCGACCGGCGTTCCGCACGCCATTGCCTCGATCACCGGCAACCCAAAACCTTCGTAAAGACTGGGGAATACAAACAAACTCGCCGCTGCATAGAGCGCGGGCAAGTCTGCCCCCGGCACGGGGCCAAGCCAACGCACCCGTTTTCCTATCTCCAATACATCTGCCCGCAAGCGCGCTTCAGGAAACGCTTCATACCACGCACCGGCAATAACTAACGGAATGTCTGATTTCAGGTTTTGAATTCGGAGTTCTGGATTTACGCGCTCTGCTGATGCCTTCTCGCCGCTCCTCCATTCTCTACGCTCGCCATTCTCCCAAACTTTCGCCATTGCTTCTACCAACCGCACCAAGTTTTTGTGAGGTTTATTACTGCCTAGATAGAGGATAAAATGCTCTGGTAGATTATACTTCGCGCGGACTTTTGTGGTCATTTCCGGGGATTGTAGATGAAAAACAGGATCGGCAGCCAGGGGAATGGCTGTTAGTCGTTCCGCTGGAACGTGAAAGTAAGCCGCAAAATCCTGTTGCGTGGCCTTAGAGATCACGAGGCTATGATATGCAGCGCGTAACGCTAATAGCGTTACGCAGCGAAAAAACCAACGCGCGCGCCGGGTACTATGTTCCGGAAACTGGATGGGAGTCACATCGTAGAGTGTCAACACCGTAGGCACACCAGGATAATAGGGCATTAGGTAATAAGCACTATGATAGAGACCGGCCTTCAATTCTCGTAACAGGCGAGGGACGATCCATTGTTGTTTCAACGAAAAGGGAGATGCAGCCACCGGTAATAACCTCACACGGTTATGCTCCGGCACGCTCAAAGTATGAGCCGGGTTATACAGCAACGTTAGCCACTCAGTGGGCGCAAGTTGTGGAATGAGTGCGCGCGCCAGATTGCTCACATAGCGACCAATTCCCGGAAAATGCGGGGTTGCTGTGCGGGCGTCTAAGACGTAATGGTGTTCCAACGTGTGTTATTTGGTCAGTTCGCGCGTCAACCGATCCAGGAATTCGTAATTAGTCCGGGTCTTGTGCATTTGCTGGAGCAAGGCCTCGGTCGCGGCCGTAATATCATAGCCCGGTGTGGTAGGTGTCCCCGCCATCATCTGAGAGAGCATCCGGCGCATCAACCACACTTTGCGCAATGTATCCGCATCCAGTAGCAACTCCTCGCGGCGAGTACCAGAACGCATAATATCGAACGCGGGGAAAATACGTCGTTCTTGCAATTTGCGGTTTAGATGCAGTTCCATATTGCCGGTTCCCTTAAATTCCTCGTAGATCATATCATCCATTCGACTACCGGTATCAATGAGACAGGTTGCAAGCATGGTTAAGCTTCCCCCTTCCTCAATGTTGCGGGCCGCGCCGAAAAATTTCTTGGGCGGGTAGAGGGCTGCCGGATCAAGCCCCCCTGAAAGTGTACGTCCGCTCGGTTGTACCACCAGGTTATAGGCACGGGTCAACCGGGTCAAGCTATCCATCAAAATGACGACATCCCGGCCTATTTCAACCAGGCGTCTGGCACGTTCCAGGGCCATCTCGGCCACTTGCGCTTGATGGGTTACCGGCTCATCGAAGGTAGAACTGATCACCTCTGCATCTACAGAACGATCCATATCGGTGACCTCTTCCGGCCGCTCGCCGATAAGAAGTACCATTAGATGAACGTCTGGATGATTCTCGGATATGCCATTAGCGATCTTTTTGAGTACTGTCGTTTTACCTGCTTTAGGAGGAGAGACGATGATACCACGTTGTCCCAAGCCAATAGGAGAGACCAATTCCAGTAAACGTTGGGTCATATTACGGGGATCGGTAATCAAATTAAAACGTTGTTCGGGGAAAATAGGCGTCATCTGTGAAAATTGTGGCCGTCGTTTGGCAATTTCGGGATCCATCCCATTGACAGCCTCAATCCGCAACAGGCTACGATATTTTTCAGTGTCTTTAGGTGGGCGCACCTGACCGGCCACCATATCGCCGGTGCGTAGCCCAAAGCGTCGAATCTGGCTTTGTGAGACGTAGACATCTTGGGGTCCTGGCAAATAGCGCGAAGAACGCAAAAAACCAATTCCTTCGTTGGTGATCTCCAGAATTCCTCCACCAAAACTGAATCCCTCGCGTTCAGCCTTGACTTTCAGTAACAACAAAATCAAGTCCTCTTTTTTCAGCCGGCTGTAGCCAGAAACGTTATATTGACGGGCCAGATCACGAAGCTCGGCCAGACGCATCTGCTCCAGGGAATTCATATCCATTCTTTTCAGAATATCAGCTTCTCCACCTCGAGGGATAACCATATCACCTGTCTTTGGCTCCTGCTCTGCTTCGACCTGATCTATTTCCTGCTCAATATCCTCTAAAATTGTCTCCACTTCCTCAGCTTCCACTTCCAGGGGTATCTCCTCTACTTCAAATACCTCCTCCGGGATCGCTTCGGCAATGTCAGCCGTCATAGAATTTGACAAATTCTCCGGTATCATTTCTTGTTCAGAAGAGGTTGTTGCAATTGGCTGAACGGAATCCGTCAATATCTCATTTGTCTCGACCGACAATGAATCTTCGATGGGTTCATCAGATAGCGAAATATTTTCTAAGTTCATAGTAGCCTCCTTAATTTGCACGATAAGTGCCATTCGAGGTTGAGTAATCGGGATTTAGCGAGAATAAATTTCCAACACGGACGAAAATTTCACGCGCTAGATATTCTAAATCTGCAATATTTTTACAAACATCCAGGTAACAATACCAGCCCATAACAGGCTGTCCATACGATCAAATACACCCCCGTGACCTGGGATAAGGTTGCCAGTATCCTTGACACCGGCTTCACGTTTAATCATAGAGACAAAAAAATCACCCAGGGGTGTTAATAATGCTAACAGTACCCCCAAAAGTAACCCTGTTGTAGCATTTAACCCTGCAATAGGATGGCCTACCCATGCAGGCCATAACATGCCCGCAAGCCAACCTGATACAGATCCACTCACCAGTTCCCCAACGTATCCTTCCCAACTTTTGTTGGGACTGATCGTGGGCGCCATTTTATGGATTCCCCACCGGCGACCGATAAAATAGGCACCAGAATCTGCAATCCAAATCACCGGTAGCGCGGTGAGCGTCCACCAAAGCCCATCATCAAGAAAACGTAATTTTAATAGATAGGCTCCACCGATTCCCAGATACAGTCCTCCGGCCAATGTAAGCGCCCAATGTGCCGTGGGTGCATCCATAGAAGGAACTTTTTCACGACAGTAGAGCACCCAGGCCGAAATTAGCAAGGTCAGTACAGCAATGCCGGGCATTAACCATTGTTGATTCCACACCGCCTCAGCCAACCCTAGCAAAATCATAGCTATAATTAAGGGTAAGGCCAAATGATATCCCTTTCGCCGCAGCATTTGTGTGTATTCTATAGCGGCTACTGAAGTCGCTATAAGAACCAACAGTATAAAAAACCATTGGCCGGCTATAATAGCGGTAACAACAACAGGTAACAAAATGACAGAGCTAATAACTCTGACCTTCATCAATAACGATGTTCCTTAATTGCTATAAACAAATAATATGTAGCACTAACCATGGGGTGCCCCAAACACGTGGAATGTTCCTAAACCAAAAAGATAAAAATAAATAAACTGACCAACAAAACCTTACACCACACAAACTTCTACAAAACCACTAATACGTCATTGTCTGAAGAGATAATAGGTCTATACTAGCATAAAAGATAAATTTTAACCAATCTTTAGATACGTGAGGATGGGTGTCAAAGTTTCGTATGACAAACTCAGACTACAAAAGTCTTACGAGTGACCTGATAGATCAATCATCTTGTTGAACGGACGCCACTCGCCAACCAAGTGCCTGCTGAGGCTTTTGTAGTCTTCCACGCGAAAAAGTGACGGACATCCAATACGTGACACGATAATACACACGAATCGAACGATAAATCAAGATGGGTTATGCAGGCCACCAAAACGCCGATCTCGTTGACTAAAAGAAACCAATGCCCTATAGAACTCATCTTTATCAAAATCGGGCCAATAAACAGGAGAAACATAGTATTCCGTGTAAGCCCCTTGCCAGATTAAGAAATTACTCACACGTAGCTCCCCACTTGTACGAATGATGAGTTCGGGATCGGGGAGTTCTGCCGTATATAGATAGTTACTAATAACCGTTTCGTTGATGTCCTCAGGTTTCAACCCATCACGGATAATCGCTTGGACAGCACTTACAATCTCCTGACGCCCTCCATAATTAAATGCGATATTGGCAATTAAACGGCGATTATGTTGTGTTAATTTGACTGCATCTAATACTTTTTGCTGGAGGCTTGGAGATAATGGGTCTAAATTCCCAATGTGCCTTAATTGTACACCATTTTTATGCATTTCGTCAACTTCCTTACTCAATGCATTATCCAAGAGCTGCAATAAACCGCGCACTTCTTCTATCGGACGGCTCCAATTCTCAGTTGAGAAAGCATACAAAGTCAAGATGGGTACATTCAATTCTACTGCTGCCCGCAACACACGGCGCAAATTTTCCACTCCCGCGCGATGGCCTGCCAGACGTGGTAAACCACGCTGACGCGCCCAGCGTCCATTACCATCCATAATGATACCTACATGGGTAGGATATTTGGGGAGAGGTGAATAAGTTTCCATATATTGTTATCTACAGTGTAATACATAATGCGTGATATGCAAACGTATCATGTGATGCCGCGAGGAAAACCGGGGTTTTAGAACCAAAAATACATGTAAAACCACGATTTTCAGTAGCTATATAACGTTCTATCACGCATTACGTATAAAGCAAATTTGGTATCCGAATTTGAGGGATCAGACTTCCATGATATCTTGTTCTTTTCGCGTTCCAAGTTCATCTATTTTTTCAGAAAAATGGTCAATGACCTTTTGAAGTTCTTCTTGACCCCGCTTGAGATCATCTTCAGAAATAAGCTTTTCACCTTCGTATTCACGAAGCTCTTCCAAAGTATCGCGACGGATATTGCGCAAAGCGACCTTGCCCTCTTCAACACGTCGTTTGACTAACTTAACCATATCACGACGTCGCTCTTCCGTCAAGCGAGGAATGGGAATCCGAATAACCCGGCCATCATTGCCAGGATTAAACCCCAAATCTGCTTGTAAAATACCTTTCTCAATAGTGCTGATAGACGAAGGGTCATAAGGTCGAATGAGCAGGAGTTGTGGCTCCGGCGCGGAGATGACGGCGAGTTGTTTAAGTGGTGTAGGAGTACCATAATATTCAACCATTACACGTTCTACTAAAGCAGGTGATGCACGCCCCGTGCGCACACTCCTGAGATCCTCCTCCACCGCTTCTACAGTCTTTGTCATACGATCTTCCGTTTCATGGATGAGGTCCTTAATCATTGTTATCTCCTTCTACTTACATTGAAGTGCTCATTTAGGTGATCACAGTACCGACTGATTCACCGTTGACGGCCCCTTCCAGAATACCGGGTTGCCAAAGATTGAGCACAATAATGGGTAAGTTATTCTCTTTGCACAAGGTAATAGCCGTTGAATCCATCACCCCTACCTGCATATTGAGCGCTTGCAAATAAGTCATGTGGGTAAAACGTTCTGCCTCTGGGTTTTTACGTGGGTCTTCACTATATACGCCATCCACTTTCGTGGCCTTAATCAGCAAATTCGCACCAATCTCCGCTGCCCGCAACGCGGCAGCCGTATCGGTGGTGAAATAGGGATTACCTGTTCCGGCCCCAAAAATGATGACCCGCCCCTTCTCCATGTGGCGTATCGCGCGTAATCGAATATAAGGTTCGGCGATAGCGTGCATCTCGATAGCCGTCTGAACACGGGTCGGTACCCCCTCACGCTCAAGCGCATCAGCCAGGGTTAATGCATTCATTACGGTTGCCAACATACCGATCTGATCGGCCCTGGCACGATCCATTCCATGAGCCAACCCATCTATACCTCGCCACAAATTCCCGGCGCCAATTACAATACCGATCTCGACGCCTTGAGCATGAATCGCAGCTATGCGTGTTGAAACATCCTTCGCCCGCTGTGGATCAATCCCAAAACCACTCGGCGCAGAAAGTGACTCCCCACTGACCTTTAAAACTATCCGGCTATAAATCGGTTGTGCCATGCTTGGCCTCCACAAAGAATGAAAAACCTGGGAGATTACTCCCCCAGGCTTTCTCCTAACTCAAAGCGTGCAAAACGTCGGATGACAATATTTTCCCCTGTTTTATTAATGGCCTCTTTTATGAGATCATCAATTTTTTTACTATCATCACGAATGTAAGCCTGCTCCAATAAACACACTTCTTCATAGAACTTATTTAGACGTCCTTCTACGATGCGGTCAACAACATGCTCTGGCTTGCCTTCCTCCAATGTCTGGGCACGGTAGAGCGCGCGTTCATGCTCCAATACCGTTTCGGGAATATCCTCTCGCTGGACATATTTTGGGGACATCGCTGCAATTTGCATAGCGATCTCGTTCACCATAGCTTTGTATTCCTCTGTGCGGGCCACAAAATCAGTCTCACAGTTGACCTCTACCAAGACGCCGATCCGCCCCCCGGCGTGAATATAGGAAGCGATCATGCCATCTTTAGCTTCGCGTGACATACGCTTAGCGGCCTTCGCCAGACCTTTTTCACGCAGGTAATCCACAGCTTTATCAAAATCGCCCTCAGCCACCTGCAGTGCCTTACGACAATCCAGAATTCCTACTCCTGTACTCAGGCGCAACTCCTTAACCATTTCCGCAGTAATGTCCATAGTTATTTATACTCCTCCTCCTCCTCATAATCCTCTTCGTCTTCGTAGTCATCAATATCGTCAAAGGTATCTTCATCATCAAGGTACTCTGCGCCATCCTCGAATTGAATTTTGCGCAGACGCGCCAGAGTTTCTGCACTTAAGTACTTCTCATCCTCGGCAGCATATAGCTCTTCCTCTTCCGGTTGTACTTCTTTGCGTAAAGCCAACCCCTCTAATGCCGCGTCCGCCATCTTGACGGTCATCAACCGGATAGCGCGAATCGCATCATCATTGCCGGGGATTACCAGATCAATCAAACCGGGATCACAATTCGTGTCCACCACAGCAATAATGGGAATTCCCATACGATCGGCTTCTTTGATCGCTGTTTCCTCACTCTTGACATCAATTACAAAAATAACACCAGGTAACTTATTAATGTTTTTGAGTCCGCCCAGCCGAGTATTCAATTTCTCAATCTCACGAGTCAACATCAGGGCTTCTTTTTTAGTTAACAGCTCAAATTCCCCGGCTTCACGGTGGGCTTCAAGATCCTTTAGGTGATCGATCCGTTGTTTAATAGTACGCCAATTTGTAAGCGTCCCACCCAACCAACGTGTGTTCACATAAGGCATTTGACAGCGTATCGCTTCTTGACGAATACTTTCCTGGGACTGTCGTTTCGTTCCGACGAAGAGAACTGTATTCCCATTAGCAACTGTTTCTCGCACAAGCGCGTAAGCTTGATCTAGCGCCTTCACCGTCTGTTGCAAGTCAATAATATGCACATTATTTCGCTCGGTATAAATATAGCGAGCCATCTTGGGATTCCAACGCCGCGTGCGGTGTCCAAAATGAACCCCCGTCTCCAAAAGTTGTTTCATTGTGACAATAGCCATCGAATTATCAAACCTCCTAGTCATTTGTTTTAAGCCTCCATAGCCTTCATACCTCCGAGGACCGGTTTTATGTCCGGCACGCCCTCTTGCAGTCCAGCTATGTGTGTTATGTAGGTCACAACCCGATGTGAGATTTTACCATAAAAGACTAAGAGAGCAAACCATCGGGTAAGGCCATCGCATTTGAGCTACTTTAACCTTCCAGGAAGCTTAGAATGGCTTGATCATGCAGCAAACCGGCGTCCATCCCACGTATTTAGCCGGTGTAAGGGAC
>JAFGFI010000313.1 GCA_016931185.1 Anaerolineae bacterium | reverse complement strand
GCTCGCACGCGAAAAATGCCACTTTAATTTTCCCTCCTTCCCCCGGTCTGCCAGGGGAAGGAGGGATCAGGGGGGGATGGAGGCTTGTCCTGCATTGCGGCCATTTGTAGATGCGAAACTTTGACGCCCAAGCACTCGTCAAGGGTGGGCGTCAAAGTTTCGCATTTCACCCGTTGGTTGTGTTATCTGGATTTACTGCCGCATTTTTCAGACTGGCCGTGTGGGTGTTGGCGCGCCGGGTGGCGTGAAGTTGGGTAGTTTGTAGCGTATGCGAGCTGGCGTATAATTAGTCTATTTGTTGATGGAGGAATGATCATGCAAATTGAACTTACACAACCCGGTCCACTATTAGATGCACAGGGACGACTGGCGCAAGTCGGATGGGCGCGTCATCCCCGGTTAGAATGTAATCTCGAAAATGCACGCTTTTATAAACTGCGTTTCTTGCAGCGGTTCCGCATCAAACGCTGGGATTATTATGCGATCTTCACCCCGCAGCGTTTTTTCTCGGCCACGATTGCCGATCTTGGCTACGCCGGCAATGTCTTTGTCTATACTCTGGATTTTGCCAGTGGCGACCTATACGAAGAAGGGTTGGTTATTCCCCTGGGGGTGGGAATCCGGTTGCCGCGTGACAGCGACTCCGGCGAGACGATCTTCGCTAACCGGCAGGCGGCCCTGCGTTTCCAGGTAGAGCGCGCAGAACGGCGCATTTTCGTGGACTGGCCTGGCTACCAGGATGGACGTGGCATCCAGGCTGAGATTGCGTTGGCCTGTCCGCCGGATCACGAATCGATGACTATCGTCATCCCGATTGGGGACAAGCGGTTCTATTACAATCGCAAGATCAACTGTCTGCCGGCGCAGGGCCATATTCGCTATGGTGGTCAACGTGAAGAATTGCAGCCTGACCAATGCCTGGGATCGTTGGATTGGGGGCGTGGGGTGTGGGAGTACCAAAGTTTTTGGAATTGGGCCAGCGCGTCGGGGTTTCTGCCGGATGGTCGCGCCATCGGCCTGAATCTGGGATGTGGCTTTGGCGACTTGAGCCGGGCAACCGAAAATTGCGTGGTGCTGGAAGGGCGTGTGCATAAGCTGGATCAAGTCCGCTTCGACTATCAATCCGGTGATTATATGCGCCCGTGGCATTTCACCGATAATGAGGAACGCCTGGACCTGACGTTCATACCGTTCAAAGATCGGCTCGCACGCACGAATCTGGGAGTGATTAACAGCGAGGTTCACCAGATGTTCGGACGTTATACCGGACACGCCCGGTTGGACGATGGACAGGTAGTAGAACTGCGCGACGTGATCGGCTTTGCTGAGGAACACCACGCGCGATGGTAAGGGAAATGTGAGCTAGAAGCCAAAGGCTACAAAAGTCCCCGTAGATACTACATTTTTCACGCTTTTTATCCGGTATAGGCACTCAGTGAACAGATAACTCGTGAGACTTTTGTAGCCTGGCTCATCAAGTGCGATAGCTTTAGTGATGGCTTTCGTTAGCTTCCGGGAAGGTAAGGTCATTTAAGGCAAGCATAGTTCAGGGCCGGACAAAATGCGCCAGATTGTCCACCGGTACTGCTCGATCTAGATTTTCCAGGCTATCGTAGAGTAATTGCAGAACGTAGCGGGCATTGTGGGTATACGCGCCCGGATCTTGAGCCACGAATTGGTAGTTGTAGGTTGCCTGGAGTAGGCGGGGCGTCCACATAGCATAACGATTGCTGCCATTTGCCTCATCACTGTCAACAATGCCGTTGGCGTTAGTATCGTTGAAAAAATAGGGGTGGGTACCCTTGTCGTAGATGATCGGTTGCCCGACAATATTGGCGGCATAGTCCTTAATGGCTACATAGAGTGTGTCGTGAAGCATGCCAATCTCTGATGCGATAGGTTCGCGTATCTCCCCATCGCCATCGTAATCCATCGCGCTCTGCCGGATATCGTGTAGGTCGGCGCGCTCTACCACATTGGAGTGACATGGGCTACAGGTGTCGGGATTGAGTGTGGTGTTGTGGGGATCATGGCAGTCGGAGCATGTTGCGTAGTCCTCTACGTGCGCGAAACGCCCAACGTAGGACTTCCCGGCATATTGATAGCCGCCCTGTGCATCGTTACCGAGGAGTGTAGCGGCAGCAATGGCATAATGCACGTTGATAAAGCTCAGCTCTGTTGAAACTGTGTCGGCGTCAAGGCCGGCAATAGCTTTATCTACAGAAGATACAGCCGCGCGCCCTTGGTGACACTGCATACAATTTGCCGCGCGGGAGTTCTCCGTCACTTCGATGCCAGAGGGGAATGTCACTTGAGTTACTTGGTGCGCCTGTGGATTGTGACACGCATTGCAAGCAATTACCGATCCCACTCGCGCCTCTTTATCAATCTGACCGGCCTGCGTACCATCCGCGCCGAGAAAGTCGAGATAGCCATATAGACTGTGGCACTTTGCGCAGGTTGATGGTACTAGGGGTGGCTCATTCTCATCCCAATTGGTAAACGCATGGGAAGCGGCATCCGCATGACCGGACTCTACCCACTTGGCGCTGACGCTTTCAATTGATTCTGGTGCCACAAAAAAGCGATACCCCCAGGCCGCTATGCCTATCAAAACAATGAAGACTAACCCGAAAGCTAGAATGGTGGACCATTTCATTTATGATTCCTCCTTTTTCTCCTAACCCTTTCTAATGTTATAATGAGTAAACTGGTGATGTTCTGCTTATAAGTATAGATGGGTCTAAACAAAAAATCAAATTCCATTCTGAAAGGAGCGTTCCATGAAATGGAAGACTAAACAGGTCTTGTGGATTGTGGTCTATTTTATCCTTATCCTTGCGCCGTTGGTGATCTTGTTACTTGCGCCACGTCCCGCAGGTCGTACCTTCTGGCGCGAACTCTCTGTGGCATTTGGCTTTGTGGGCCTGGCGCTTATGGGATTGCAGTTTATCCCTACTGCTCGGCTGCCGTTTTTGAGCGAGGTTTTTCCGTTGGACACGCTCTATAACTTTCATCACCGGCTTTCCATTATTGCCTTTGGGGTGACCCTGGCGCATCCTGTCATTCTCTTTATTCAAAATCCCTATACCCTGAAATTACTCAATGTTTTCACCGCACCATGGCGCGCGCAGGCCGCAGTCGCAGCGACGGTCGCGCTTATCCTGCTGGTTGTTACCTCTGTTAAGCGACTCTCACTCAGGCTATCTTATGAGGCCTGGCGTACGCTGCACGACGTGTTCGCGGTCGCCATTGTGGGCTTTGCCCTTTATCACATTTTCAGGGTCAACTACTATACGTCGGTGTCACTCCAGCGATGGCTGTGGGTGGGGCTGGGCATTATCTGGGGGCTGATGATGGTATACATTCGTATTCTCAAACCTTTGCAGCTCCTGCGCCGGCCCTATGAGGTTGTGGAGGTGATTTCTGAACGCGGCAAAGCATGGAGTCTGATCCTCAAACCGGTGGGACACGCGGGACACTCGTTCCGCGCCGGGCAGGTTGCCTGGCTGAGCATCGGCCATTCTCCTTTCCTGATTGAAGAACATCCCTTTTCCTATGCCACCAGTGACAGATGTTCGGAGACCGTTGGCTTTGCTATCAAGGAATTGGGTAATTTCACGGCGACCATCGGCAGTTTGCAACCGGGGACCAAGGTTTACATTGATGGCCCGTATGGTACGTTCGATCTTGACCACCATCCTGGCCGTAATTACGTCTTCATTGCGGGGGGGATCGGTTCCGCGCCAATCATGAGTATGCTGCGGACACTGGCCGACCGCAACGATGAGCGACAGTTACAGTTCTTCTACGGCAATCCCACCTATGATGACATCATCTTCCGGGAGGAATTGGAAAGTTTGCAGCAACGTTTGCACCTGGATGTTATCCATGTATTGGAGAAGCCCTCGGCAGGTTGGGAGGGAGAGACGGGCTACATTACCAAGGCGGTACTGGAGCGTCACCTTTCATGCGAGTACCAGCACTGTACCTATTTCATCTGCGGTCCGCTGCCTATGATTGAGAGTGTGGAACGCTCCTTGTTGGAAATGGCGGTTTCTCGCAAAGCCATGCACGAGTTCGCCCGCAAGCGCGCGTTTGAAATGACCCGCAAGCATATTTATTCTGAAAATTACAAGATGGCCTGATAAAGGAGGATGGTATGCAGCGTATCTATGCGCAACGATTATTGATAGTGACCCTGATTCTCATTCTGGTTTTTGTATTAATTTTCGCTGTATTGCAGGGTGGGATGCCATTTTAGTTGAGCAAAGCTGGTGCGATGCACTGCGGAAAGTGCATCGCGCCTGTATTCCAACTCAAAGGTTTCTTACAATTGACGAATTTTCGATGTGCCAATTTGCGATTTACAGAGGTGGGAGTATGAGGAATATGCTTAAAATAAGTTGTGTTGTTGAAAATGTAGCGCGGCGTAGCAGTGTACTGTGGGCCGAACACGGTTTGTCTTTCTGGATCGAAACATCTCATGGGCGGCTGCTCTTTGATACCGGGCAAAGCGGCGCAGTATTGTTGCATAATTTGGATGCGTTAGGATTGGATGCGGCGACGCTTGATGCACTGGCCATAAGTCACGCGCATTACGACCATACTGGCGGTCTGCTCGCGTTGACAGAGCGGCTTGCCCCTGGGTTGCCACTTTATGCCAATGCTGACTTGTTGCGCTCGCGTTTCTCACAACGCGGGGAAGCCTATGATGCTATTGGTCTTTCGGTGGACGAGAATTGGCTGCGCGCACATTTCACGCTACATTTGGATGATGCGCCACAACAAATTCTTCCAGGGGTGTGGACCACTGGCGCGATCACGGCGCGACCTCATCTCCAGGGTTACAGTGCGCGCCATGCTGTTTACAACGGCGAGCAGTACATTGCAGATCCCTATCGCGATGACCTGTCTCTGGTTATTGAAATGAGCGCGGGGGTGTTGGTGCTTTGCGGTTGTTGTCATGCCGGATTGCTCAATACCCTGGAGCATGTGCGGCGTACCTTTACACATCCCATTACAGTTGTCGCCGGCGGTACCCACTTGGTCAGTGCCGACACTGCTACGCTGACCGAAATCGCCCAGACACTCGCGGCCTGGAATGTATGCCGTGTCTACCTCAATCATTGTTCTGGCGAGGATGCCTATTACGTACTGCGCCAGGTTCTCGGTGGAGATAGGGTTCGAACCTGTCCGGCGGGAACCTTTCTTGACCTGGAGGCAAGCTAATGCATACTTATCTGGATTGTTATCCCTGTTTCCTGCGCCAGGCGTTGAGCGCAGCGCGGCGCGTGGGTGCGAATGAGTCACAGCAGTATGTCATCATGGGACAAACTCTGGCCCTTTTACAGACGCTTCCGCTTGACAAGACGCCGCCTGAAATTGGTTACGCGGTGCATCGCATCGTGCGTGAAATGTTGGGACACAGTGATCCCTACCGCGCGATTAAAGACGCGAGTACTCGTGCCGCTCTCGCGCTCTATCCACGTCTCAAAGCGCTGGTTGCGGAAAGCGCCGATCCATTGGAAACGGCGGTGCGGTTGAGTATTGCGGGCAATATCATTGACTTCGCCTTTTCCGACGAACTGGCCGACCTTTGGACTACGGTAGAACGTGTGTTGGCATCGCCCTTTGCGTTTACCGATCTGGCGGCCTTACGCGCGGCGCTGGCTATGACTGACCACGTGTTGTATTTGGCCGATAATGCCGGGGAAACGGTCTTCGATCGTGTGTTGATTGAGTTGTTGCAATTACCGGTTACTTACTGTGTTAAGGGCGGCCCCGCCCTCAACGATGCGACACGGGAAGATGCAATTGCCGCCGGATTGGCTGCACCCGTAGACATTATAGATAATGGCTCCGATGCACCGGGGACGATTCTCAGCTTGTGTTCTGAAGCTTTTCGTCAGATTTATGCCGCCGCACCGTTGATTATCGCTAAGGGGCAGGCGAATTACGAGACCTTAAGCGCGGCCGGGGCGCGCGTCTTTTTTCTCTTGCAGGTCAAATGCCCGGTCATCGGGCGTGATCTGGGGGTGCCGGTGGGCAGCGTGATAGTGCGGCAAAGCCGGACTTTTTGATGCAGATTTTCACTTTCTCATTCATTGCATCGCCTTTATGTATATGGGTTGTGCTACTACATTCTATTGCGCGCGTAGGGCGTCCAGTGCCGGACGCGTGAGTGGTGCGATTACCCACAGCAACAGCGTCATCACTACTGCTGAGGTAAGACACCAGGTACACGTCGCGCCGATAACAAACGGTTCCAGAAAGGTCAGGTAGATAGAGAAGGCCACGCCGAACCATGCCATTCCAACCAACGCTAGTTGTGCCAGCGCGGCCCATAGCGCACGCGTCACGCGCGCCACCCCCCAGGCCACACCGATTCCCACGTAACCTACTAGGCCTAACACGGCAACGGGTAGGTAGCCAAAGAGCAGTGCAAACTTGCTTTGTTGGACGGCGTTGCAATCCCCTACTGGCCCGCAAACTGCAGTGACTTGCTGCGTCTCCACATACGCTAGATAGCCTGCTACGATTAACCCTAATACAACCAGTGGTGGGATAGCCCACTGCCAGCGTCGTTGTGATGCCTCTGAAGGAGGATGGGTTAATGTTGTACTGTGATAGAAGATGCTGAATACCATCCCTAGCAATACGGCTACCGAGATACTGTTGCCTAGTGGGTCGCGGGCAAAACGCGCGCGCCAGCCCGTATCTTCGGCTACTATGCCGGGAACATTCGGGAAGGAGGTTGGCGTTGGTGCGGGTAACGCTATTGCTGCTGTGGCAACCGCCGGCGC
Organism: Anaerolineae bacterium; assembly: GCA_016931185.1. GTDB lineage: Bacteria > Chloroflexota > Anaerolineae > B4-G1 > SLSP01 > JAFGFI01. The sequence goes on along the minus strand of JAFGFI010000313.1, from coordinate 7,044 downwards.
CGGTGTGATGATCGGAGTTGCAGTCGGCGTAGAGGCGCTCGCGGCCAGCGCCTCTGTTAAGCCGGGGATGGACGGCCAATTGACACCGCCCTGAGCTAGATATACCTCGATCCACTCTGGCAATTGTTCTGGGATTTCTAGTGAACCGACCAATACCGTTTCCCCGATCACCAGCGTGGGCACACCGCGGCGTTCTGCTGGGATGGCGAAGTATTCAATGGCGGCTTGATATAAGGCTTGTCCACCTGGGTCGGCCACATTGACGCCAATGATCTGGAATTGCTCGTTGTATTGCTCCAAAAGTGGTGGGAGTACTTCTGTGATAACTTGATGGCAGTGTCCACACGAGGGAGAATAGAATATGATCGCGTGAACTACTGAGTTGGCGGCAATAGCCGATGATATGTTGCTAGACAGCAATACCAGGGATAGCCATAGCCCTATAAACCATTGAAAAAATCCTCTGTACATACGCCTTCTCCGTAACGGTTACTACCAACGTACGCGGTGCCCTCGTCCTCTGCCACCGCGTCTGCCTCTGTATCGCAGTAAACTGAATGGATGTAACCAGCGCATCAGTCGCCAGCCGCTTTCCGGCGTACCCTGGAGTCCGGTGTATCCATAGGGTCTGTTGGTTTCCGGTTGTGCTATAACACAATATCCTTCACCCCGTCCAGTAAAAGGCCCTTCTCCTCGTGGTCCTGTACCATCAAATCCTGGCATTACTCTCACCTCCTTTCACGTGTTATTTACTATATAATATACACCTCTATTGTCGATTTGTCAATAGACGAATTGGTATTAGTGGTGCCGGAGTCAGTGTGAGATCGGAGAAGTACAACACAATGAAACCGGCATAGTGAGAGCATGGCTCTCTCTCTTCGCTAGGGGCATATACGTTTGCCAGACTGTGCTGGCCCGGGCGGGTATTATGTATTGGATGGTGATTTTGCGGGGGCTACATGCTGCCCCCGCCGATGTGTTGCCGTTAAGGTAGTGTCTTTAGATTGGGGTAGTTTTCTGTAAACTGCCCAATCTTGGACAACCCAAATCTTAATTATCCAAAAACACCTTTCAACATCGTGTAGGCTCGCTGTGAAAGCGCTTTGGCAATCACGATTACTTCAGTCAGCACGATAAAAATGACAAAACCGGTAACGAGTTGTGTCACTCTATCCCGGGCGATAATGGGGATGAGGGTAGGTAGGACAACTTGCCCCAATTCCTCTGTGATGCGGAAAAGGGGAACAAAAAGCTGCGAAGCGCTCGCGCCGATGACGGCTCCCATTACTGCACCATATCCTGTCAAAATCGCATATTCGAGGACAACTTGAGTGGTTATTTGGCGGCGCTGTAACCCTACCGCGCGCAAAATAGTGAAGCGATGAAGTCGCTCTTGAAGGGAGGCATACGTATAAATGAGCAGGCCCATAGTGGCCATCACAACGGCAGCAATAAAGCCGACCGATAGCGTACCAAAAACGCCCACCCGCTCAAATTTGGATTGTTCTTCTAAGATTCTCTCTCTTGCATCTCCCTCACGCGCGGTCTGCACATCAAGGACGGGAATTTTTTCCAGTACCGCTTCTCCCGTCACATTATCCTGGATACGCAGCCAAATGTCATGAGGTACGGTCATTCCCACATAAAAGTTGAGGTAGTCCAGATTTCCGATAATGACGGCCTTTTCATCCTCGTACACGGTTGGAAAATACTTGTAAGTGCCGGCGACTGTGAATTTGGAGTTGACAATCAATTCATAGTTAATGCCAATGCGTATGTTAATTTCATCCCCAACGCGCAAATGGTTCTCTTCGTAGAACTTTTCTGAGACTAACACGGCATTTGACCATTGGGCCAGGTGATTCATTAACCCTCCCAGCGACTCATCGGAAAAATCCTTACGGAACCAGGAAACCGCGCCGAAACTAGTGCGATCTACGGCCATAAATTGTCCCCGTACATCGCCGGTACCGGGTTGGCTGGTACTCATTGAGTAGTTGCCCACACGGGTGGCGCCTAGTACGCCCGGTATTCCCTGAAATTCTGCCGGTGTTGGGATCCATTCACCACTTAATATACTCTCGGTACTTCCATCTTCTTGTCCATAACCAGGGGGATAAACTGCAAAGGATAGATCGGTGCCGGTTTGATAATACATCCGATCTATCAACCATTGATCCAGGCTCGCCGCCATTGAAAGCATATAGACTCCGAGTGCCAGGGAAACAATGACCAGCAGGAGCGGGTTGATATATACGTGACTTTGCCGTCCCAATTGACGCAGAGCCAGGTGTGGGGAAACCCATGGCAGAAAGCTGGAAATAAAGTCGATTAAGCGCATAATTAAGGGGAAGATGCGTAAGGAGAGCAATCCCATCGTTAAGATGAATAGCGCAGGAACAAGGATTAGCAAAGGATCTTGATATAGATCTTCGGGTTTATCTTTTACTAATAGAGCCAATGTCCCTTTATCTACCAATTGCCGGTAAGCATAAGAGGTGGGGAGTAGCAATAAGAAATCCAAATACGCGCGATACCAGAAGGGAGGGCTTTGGGGACGCGCGTGTTCGCGGTCGACGGCAATAGAACTGAGGCGCGTTGCCTTGAGTGCCGGCATAAGTCTTGCGAGCAAGGTGATAGCTAAGGCTACGATTGTCATCGGGATAGTAATGCCACGCAGTGAGATCGGCAGCGGGTCGCGTTGGACATAAGAGAGAAAACTAGATGTATAACCCATACCTATTGCGATCAACATGCCAAAACCGACGCCGAGAGGTGTGCCAATGATAAAGAGTACGATTTCTTCTACCAGTGTAATGGTAAGGATGCTGGTAGGGCGAATACCCCGGCTGACCAATGTAGAAGTTTCTCGTTGTTGCCAGCGGGCAATAATAGCGGAAGTGAGAATGAGAAAGTAGGCCAGGAACCCGAACGCGGGCAGATTGAAACTTAACAATAGGATGGTGAGCGTATTGCCGCGCTGCACAAAAGATTCTAGCGGATCCAGGGGCGGCATGTTGATGCTGACATCGGGCACATATTTGTTGATGATGTTCATAGCGCGTTGAAATCCATCAAGGTATTCTTCTGTATAATCTGGAAGAACTTTGTTGTCCTCCAAAATGATATGCCAGCTTACATACCATGTTTTGCCAGGAATCATAGGCTGCACGAAAGTTAGATAATCTTGCCGGCGTACAAGGAGTTTACTCTGTAGCGTAGCGTTTGGATTCTCAAACCAGAATGGGTCCTCAGGATCTGTTGCCTCCCAGACGCCCCGGACCCGGATCGGAATCGGTTCTGCTACCACATTGATGCCAATGTTAAATTCTTCTCCTACGTTGATCCCCATTTTCTCTGCCATCCGGGTATGCATCCAGACATCCAGAACTCCCTCAGAGGGAATATTCTCATCAATGGGGTCGCCAGCGACGAGTTTTATATATTCGCCGACGTTGGCGATGTAAACTATGTCGGTGGATTCCAGGTAGGAATCTTCTTCTCCTCCATACTGGCTGCCCTCTTTGGGTCGGAGCATCATATTGCCACTGTGAACTTCTAGCCCCTGATGCCGGATGGGTAATCCGACCTCTGTAGCCAGAGTATTTGCGACATGGTGTGATAGTTCCTCCACATCTTGTAGAGAAAGCGGCGCACGTGCCGATGCAAATGTGTAAAGGCTGGTAGAGAAGGGAGGGCGACCGGTCATTGCGCTGAAGTCATCTAGCTCTTGCCATAAAATGACCTGATCGACAGCTTTAGCGAAAAATGACGCACTGTTGACCAATCCTACAGATAAAACGATCCCCATTAAGGCTAACAGAGTTAATCCTGGATGACTCCACAGTCGTGTCAGTACAAGCCGAATAAGTGCTAGGTACCTAAATAGAAATTTTAGCATACGTATATTACCTGACTCTTATATTTATTTGGGTATGTTTCGCCTCGGTTAAGATCACATATACATAAGCTGTAAGTAGCTTTTTACATTTTACATATATTCTCTAACTAATAGCGAATTATATTATTTGGCTTTTGTCATATTGTGTGAGAAAAGCCATTCCCAAGTATAACAGGGCCTTTCTTAAACGCAACTTTCGACTATCTTTCATCTCCCATCAAGATGTCTACCAGATAGTGTAACCACCATCTATCACCAGTGTAGTTCCGGTGACATAACTGGATGCGTCTGAAGCCAGAAAAACGGCAGCGGGGCCAAGTTCCTCGGGTTTGCCGGGACGTTTCATTGGGATAGCCCTGATCCACACCCCGCCATATTCCGGATCATCAAAGAAGGGCTTTGCCATATCTGTACCCATATACCCTGGGGCGATAGCATTAACCCGGATGTTATACGGCGCCCACTCCGCTGCCAGCGATTTTGTTAACTGGATGACGGCAGCTTTGGATGCATTATAGGAGGCCTGGCACTGGGGAAAGTTGACAATTAAGCCTGACATCGAAGCGATGTTGATGATACATCCGCTGCGTTGCGCAATCATCTGTCGCCCCACAGCCTGGCAGCAGAAAAATAGCCCGGTGAGGTTCACGTCAATGACATCGCGCCAACCGGCTTCGGTGACTTTTTCCGCTTCCAGGTGTTGGACGATGCCGGCATTGTTCATTAGAATGTCAATTTTGCCGAATTCAGCCATAGTCCGGTCCACCATTGCCTGGATACTGGCTTTATCGCGCACATCGGTGGGGATAAATAATGCGCGACGTCCCATTGCCTCTATCTCTGCTGCTGTAGTTGGCCCTGTTTCTGGATTGATCTCCGCTACTACAATATCCGCCCCCGCTTCGGCAAAAGCGTGACAGAAGACTTTTCCTAACCCTTGCCCGCCCCCTGTCACGATCGCGACCTGATTGGCGAGGGAGAACTTTTCTAAGACCATCGGTATCTCCTAAATATGTGATTTGTGATATATGACGTAAAACGTGATACGCGAAGAAATCACGTATCACGTTTTACGCGTTGGGTTTAAACTAATGCTGATAACAGCCCAATCGCGTGCTGAATATCTTTCACTTGTTGTGGCCCGCTGATCTCGCGCTCAATGGTCAGTGCGCCGGTGTAACCCAGGGACTTGAGCTTTGGGATCAGAACCGGGAAGTTGACGCGCCCTGCGCCGAGGGGTTTTTCGACACCCAGATTGCGTCCATTAGTGGGATATTCCCCATCTTTGGCATGTACGCCGCGCACGTACTGTCCAAAGACGTCCAGCGCGTCTACCGGGTTTGCTTTACCATACAATAGCAGGTTTGCCGGGTCCAAATTGACGCCCACCTTCTCATAGTTCAGATCCTCGATAACGCGCAGTAAGGTGACGGGTGTCTCCTGTCCTGTCTCAAACCAGAAGCCAATACCTAGAGCTTTACAATGGTTGATTACTTCATGCAGAGCTTCGAGTACACCAGTATAGAGCGGATTTGAAGGGGATTCGGGGATGAAGCCGACGTGGGTGGTGATGCTTGGCGCGCCGACCTTCGCCGCGAAGTCTGCCCCTTTCTTCAAGGCCGCTACCCGCTCAGCGCGGTATTCCGGCGGCACCAGCCCAATCGTACTTGGCCCTTCGATAAAGTTCCACACTGCCGGGCCAGGATAGCCCGTCCAAATGGTGGTGACTTCTACCTCGTAGCGTTTAGACGCTGCGACCAGTCGCTCTGCCATTTCATCCGTGAACAACTCCGGTTTCCAGCATACAACCTGACAGGTCGGTAATCCAAATTCATGAACCCGCTTCAATTCTTCTTCCGGCCCGTGCGGTAAAGGGGCCATCACACCTAATTTTAATGTTGTCATGTGTTTTCTCCTGAAATAAGAGTGATAAGTTAAGAATGAGCGTTAAGCATGGTGGTTTTTACGCCTCGCTTTTCACGCTTAATGCTTTACTCCTAACTCCTGATAAATTAGAGCTACAGAATCCCGCGTGGATTCCGGGGTACACGCCGCTGGTGGCACATTGTCTTCAACACATTTTAAGAAGTAGGCGATTTCATTGCGATAGGCGTCGCCGGGCGTGTAATCGGCAGGACTCGCCTCGACCTTCGCCAGATTATTGAAGACCTGGAGTTGTCCATCCGTATAGCGCAAGAAACCCCGCTCAAACCAGGCCTCATAACCGGCCTGGAATGGGATCTGTGCTGCGCTCCATCCGGCGTGCATGTGTATCTGCGGCCCGCCGTTGTAGCTGAAGCAAGCGTGGATAATATCACGCCCGCCGGTATCTGCCGATGTTGTCGCCGTTGCGTAAAGCTGGTCAGGCATCCCGAACACGGCATTTACGTAATCTACGTCGTGGATGTGCAGATCGAAGAGTGCACCCCCACTCAGCTTGGGATCGAGGAACCAGTTCCGCGATGACCAGCCGGGCCGCCCACTGATGCGCCACATATTCAGTGACAGGAGGGGGCCATAGGTCTGTTCTGTGATACACTGTTGCAAGAATTGATATTCCGGCCAGAAGCGAATACACTGCGCAATCATCAACCGGCGGTCCGCCGCGCGCGCGGCGGCGATCATCTGCTCTGCGTCAGCGATGGATAGCGTCATCGGCTTTTCACATAGCACGTGCAGCCTTGCTTCCAGCGCGGCGATAGTGTATTCCGCGTGCAGGTAAGTGGGTAAGCATATATCTACTACATCCACATCTGCTTCTGCAATCAGGTGGGCCGCATCTGGATAGCGTGCCACCCCTGTGAAATCAAAGGGCTGCTGTTGCGCACCTAAGTTAATCTGCACCGCTTTCCTGGCTTCCAGGCGTTCTGGCACAATATCCGCAATGGCGACCAACTGCGCGTTGGGTAATTGCAGATGCCGCGAGACATGGGACCATCCCATCCCTCCCATTCCAATAATACCGATTTTTAGCATAGAATCCTCCGTGTATGAATTATAAACTAGCTACCGGACACTTTTCCACAGTGGAGTATTTAGCCGCAATTGGGTTGGATTGTGCGACTAAAATCGCTTTTAAGTAGGTATTTTTTGATTTCGAGCGTAGCTCGAAATCAAAAAATACCCTCTTTTCCGGCGGC
>JAFGFI010000312.1 GCA_016931185.1 Anaerolineae bacterium | reverse complement strand
GCGCTACTGGAATACTTCACTAAGGGTGAACACCTGCGGGTATGGATTGAGAGTGGTGGGGCGATTTCGCCGCACTATGACTCCAGCCTGGATTGGTACACGAATGATGTGGATCGTGGCGTGGCTGAAATCATCTTGAACGCGGACAGTGTGCGCTTCGATGGTTCCGACTTGATGCCGGGTGAAGTAGGTGCAGGATCCTTCTGGAAGGGGATGAGCGACTGGGTCGGAGGTACCGTTGATTTGGACACGGCTCTATCCGAGATTGATGCCGCCTGGCCTGAATAAAGTATATCTGGGTATATTTAAATGTGCCTGAAGTAGTATATAGAAAGCAGGATCATAACGATTTTCGTGGTCCTGCTTTCTAACTCTAGTTTGCAATCTCTAATTTCTGACTTTTGACTTGTTTACGAGGTAGTGTCCATGAGTTTGGGTCACTACAAATAACGAAAATAGGTTCGTTGTAACGGCTTCAGCTAGTTTGCCGTGTTATACCGCTAAAGTGGTTACTACAAATCCAAGTTATTTTCGGAGGAGGATGTTAAATGGTAAACATAGGTAAAGAAAAAGATACATTGCCTAAAGGAATTCAATGGCTAGTTTATGGATTCGGCCGTGTCATTGTTTCACTCATCGTGCCTGTTTTGACCTTTGTGTTATTGTGGCGAGGGTTTATTTTTCTACGCGATAATCAGGCCTCCAAAATTGTCATCACATTAGTGGCAATCATTTGGGGCGTGGGGGGCGTTGCTGCGTTATATTTTGTGTTTAACTGGTTGATCGAGAGAATGCCCCTAACATGGGTGCCAGTCTTGCAGCCCTTTCTTTTCGTAGGCCCGGCTATTGCCATTTTAGTTTGGTATCTGGCTTTGCCCACAGTACGTACCTTCTGGCTCAGTTTGCATAATGCGGATAGTTCTGCCTTTGTCTGGTTCAGTAATTATCTTGCAATCTTCACAAAAAGCTTTATGTGGGAGTCTCTTCGCAATAACCTTCTTTGGATGATCGTGGGGACGACGCTATCGGTGTCGTTTGGCCTGTTGATTGCCGTGTTGGCCGATCGCAGTAAATTTGAGTCTATAGCCAAATCCTTGATCTTTTTGCCTATGGCGATCTCCTTTGTAGGCGCGGGTGTGATCTGGAATTTTATCTATGAGGTGAAACCGGCGGGGGATCCGCAAATTGGTCTACTCAATGCGATTGTGACAGCTTTTGGTGGACAACCTCAGGCATGGACTGCGTGGGCTGAAATTGCACCGTGGAACAATTTGTTTTTGATCGTTATTATGGTTTGGTTGCAAACGGGTTATGCGATGGTGCTTTTCTCCGCGGCCATCAAGGGTATTCCCACTGAGTTAATGGAAGCCGCGCGCGTGGATGGTGCTAACGAAGTCCAACTCTTTTTCCGTATTTTGATTCCCTACATTATGGGAACCATCATCACTGTAACTACCACAATTGTGATCTTCACGCTCAAAATATTTGATATTGTGTTGGTGATGACAGGTGGGCAGTATGGGACAGAGGTGGTTGCAACGCAGTTCTATCGCCAATACTTTACCAATCGTAACTTCGGTATGGGGTCCACCATTGCTATGGTGTTGTTAATCGCAGTGATTCCGGTAATGGTCTACAACCTGAGACAATTCAGCAAACAGGAGATATTCTGATGGATAAGAAAAGGAGCATGTCAAACAGGAAGCTGATAGGTGATATTCTTGTTAATGGGACGTTGGCCATTATCTGTCTTATTTGGACCATTCCTACGCTAGGGTTATTGATTTCTTCTATTCGCACGCGCGAGGATATTACAACCTCTGGGTGGTGGATGGTATTTCCACATCGTGAGTGGAGGACAACGGATAAGTTTGAACCAGGTGATGATCTTGACCGTGATGGTGTTATGCTCATTCGCGGGGCAGAAGGTACCTTCCAAGAATTTCGAGAGGGTATTGAGACACCGGATGGCAAGCGTGTACAATGGGTTGGCAACAAACGACTGGGGCGGATCGAAGTGCAGGAATATGTGTGGACGACGCGCACCAATTTCACTCTTGAAAACTACGATAATGTATTGACCGGCAAGGAATATCAGCTCACAACTGCTGATGGTAGTACCCGCACTGTCAAAGGGGATGATTTTTCTGGGGCTTTCTTTAATAGCATAACTGTGGCTGTACCTGCAACTGTCATCCCCATTTTGATCGCGGCCTTTGCTGCCTATGGCTTTGCGTGGATGCAATTTCCTGGTCGGAAGCCGCTTTTCACGCTTGTGGTCGCGTTGTTGGTGGTCCCATTACAAATTGCCTTGGTCCCCATTCTCAGAGACTACGTAAAACTCGATTTAAATGGTACTTTCCTTGCTGTCTGGCTCGCCCATACTGGATTTGGATTGCCATTAGCCACTTATTTACTCTACAATTACATCAGCACTTTGCCACGTGATATTTTAGAATCGGCTTTTATTGATGGAGCATCACACTTTACCATCTTTATTAATCTCATTCTGCCATTGTCAGTTCCCGCACTTGCCTCCTTTGCTATTTTCCAATTCCTTTGGGTGTGGAATGACTATCTGGTTGCGCTTATCTTTATCGGCAATAAACCGGCAGTTCAAGTGTTGACGATGCGCCTCGCTGAGATCGTCGGTTCGCGTGGTGCAGATTGGCATCTTTTGACCGCGGGTGCATTTATTACCATGATATTGCCCTTAATCGTCTTCTTTTCACTTCAACGTTTCTTTGTCCGTGGTCTATTGGCCGGTTCTGTAAAGGGGTAGTACATTTACATTTACTTTGTGTAGTGTGATAAAGGATGTATAATTAGATAAGAGATTAGATGTAGTTCCTCCACTAACTCAAATTCTCTTAACAAGGAGCAATTTATGGTTGAAATTAAAGAAACGATCGATATCTTGAACAGGATCCCACTTTTCCAGGGATTAAAACGTCGTCAGCTTGAGCGTTTGGCGCAGACATTTGTTGAGCGGAAGTACGGTGAAGGGGAAGCTATTGTAACACAGGGCAAAGGAGGCGAGGGTTTCTTCATTATTGCATCGGGCAAGGCGGAAGCTTTACGTGTAAAGATAGATGGAACCAAAGTACTGCTTAACCCTTTGGAACCCATGGATTTCTTTGGCGAAATGGCTTTGCTCACCGATAGTTTGCGTACTGCCTCTGTGGTGACTACTGCGCCTACAACGTGTCTTGTGCTCACGCGCTGGGATTTCCACGCTCTTCTTAGAGATGATGCAGATATGGCAATCACGATTTTGCAGGAATTGGCAGAGCGTTTCAGTCGGGTTTTGAACACACTTTAAAGGGCCAACTGCTTGGATATATTATCCTGACGGGGCGCGCCGATTGGACGCGCCCCGTTTTTTGCGGATAATAAGGGAATGTACTCATATTTCAGTATACAATGCCCGAACTGTGGTTTCGATAGTCCGGCTGTAATGCAATTTTGTGGGATGTGTGGCACGCAGCTTACCCAGGTTTGCCAGCACTGTGGTTTTGCCAACCCCTTAAATTTCTTGTTTTGCGGGATGTGTGGGAGGCGTCTCCGCGAAGCGAGCAGTGAGATTTCAGGATCGGAAACCAAAACCCAGGAAGCGAGAAGTGGGAAGCTAGAGACTAAAGTTGAAAAGCAAGAGGTGAGAAGCGAGGATCAAGAACTGCAACCTGCTTCTTCATTTCCTCTTTCTCGCTCTACTACATCTACTTCTCATCTTCCTTTCCCGGCCGCGCTCACTCCCTCACATCCGCGCCTCCCCGCACCTGTATCTGCTACACCGGCGCCTTTACAAGGGCAACGTCGGGTTGCGACTATTATCCTGACCGATGTACGGAACTCTACTGACTTAGTGGAGCAGATCGGTACTGAGTCCTGGGTTGAAGTGATGAGCCATCTATTCCGTCTTCTCGAAGCGGAAATCTATCGCTTTGGCGGCGTTGTCGATCAGTTTCGTGGGGATGGTCTGGTTGCTTTCTTTGGTACACGCGAGGCGCACGAGGATGACCCGGAACGTGCAGTACTTGCGGGACTGGCAATACAAAAAGCTATCCGACCTTATGCGACTGAATTGGCTACTCGCGACAATATTGACCTTAAGCTGCGCGTTGGTATCAACACAGGTGAAGTTATTGTGACCAGTGTGGGAGACAGCCGCCAGTACCAGGAAAATACCGCGATGGGAGAGGCTATTGCTATCGCTGCGCGGATGGAAACCGCTGCAGAACCGGGCACCGTCTTGGTGAGCGAAAACACGTATAATCTTGTTCCCGATCGTTTTGAATGGCAACCTTTGGGCGAAATCAGGGTGAAGGGTATCAGTTATCCCATTAGCGTTTACCGTCCCCTGGCGCATCGTACAGACGCCGAACATGTTCAGACTTTTGGTTTCCCTGTTCCCTTGATCGGGCGGGATGCCGAATTTCAAACTCTGCTTGCGTGTGTTAAAGATCTTTACGATGGACGCGGCGGTATTACAATGTTGATCGGAGAGCGTGGCCTCGGTAAGTCCTACCTTGTTGCTGAAGTTCGCCAACATATTGTGCGCCAGGGGGTATTGCTCTCCACGCTCAACACGGGAAAATACATGTTAACCGAGGAAGCCGATAATGCCCCATCCGGAAATGATGTGCCGGTTGTTGAGATTACATGGCTGCGAGGGCGTTGTCGCTCGTATGATCAACTTCTGCCTTATGCAATGTGGCTTGATCTTCTGGAAAATTGGTTGGATGTACAACCTCAAGATCCCCCGGAAGAGATACGTGATCATTTGCGTCGCCAGTCGGAGAGGTTATGGGGAACGGAGATGGCGAATCATTACCCCATCCTGGCGACCTTCTTTTCCCTCCCCCTGGAAACCGAATTTACTACTGGCAGTTATTTTGCTGGTAATATTGAAGATCTGAGTGGGGAAGAATGGCAACGACTGTTCTTTCAAACTATCTGTAGCTGGGTAGAAAAACTTTCTCAACAAGGCCCACTCGTGCTGGCTTTTTCTAATGTCCATTGGGCCGACAGCGCATCCCTGGCTTTGCTTAAACACTGCTTGCCGCTTTGTGACCGTCATCCTGTCCTTTGGCTGCTTGTCTTCCGGCCGGATCGTATGGCCCTCGTTTGGGAACTCAATCATTACATAGCTACCGAATATCCGCACCGGCTGACCGCTATCGATCTGCCGCCGTTTACCAAAGCGCAGAGTAAAGACTTTATCCACCGGTTAATTGGATCTGAGACATTGTCCGAAGAGAACTGCGCCTTGATTGTTGAAAAATCAGAGGGGAATCCTTATTTTATTCAAGAGTTGGTGCGGGTGCTGCTCACACAGAGTGACACGAATGATATCGCGCTTGGGTTGCCCGATAGTTTGCAAAGTCTGGTTCTAGCGCGTATAGATAATCTTTCCCCTGAACAACGGCATATCCTCCAGCTTGCTGCTGTGATTGGTCCGGTTTTCTGGTGCAATGTCTTAAAAGCATTATCTGAGGATAACCAGATAACAACTCATCTCAATGCCCTTCAGCGCGCGCAACTCATTCATGAACGGCGACGTGTTCCCCATCTGGGTATGGAATATGCCTTTAACTCTTCGCTAATTCGTGATGTGGTTTATGAGAGCCTCCTTAATACACAGCGTAATGCGTATCATTTGCGTATTGCTGAGTATATGGAAGCGCTTATTGAGACTGAAGGTTCTCCTCAATTTAATGGGTTGTTGGCTTATCATTACCACCGCGCGGGACGTCAAGGTCGTGAATTGCATCACATCTTGCGTGCCGCGGAGCAAGCTCGTAAAATTTATGCTAACGTTGAGGCCCTAGAACATTACACACACGCGCTTGAAGTATTAAATGGTATCCAACTTCAGACGGATGAGGAACGTCATTCAGCACTGACACAACGGTTTCATATTTTAAGTGAGCGACGGGGTCTATACTTTCTTACCGGAAACTTTAATGCCGCTTGGGAAGATGCGCGCGCGTTGCTGCCGCTGGCAGAACAATTAACAGATGAACCGGCTTTGATGATTGATGCACTTCTTCATCAACCTGGTGTCCAAACTTGGCAGCATAGAACAGAATTACTCGAAGGTGCGCACCTGGCGGAACAGGCCCTTGCCCTGGCACGGCAAATAGGCGATCGCCCTCGAGAGATGGCATGTCTGGGGGCTATTGCTGCGCATCGTTATACCCTTAACGATCCTTCGTGGTATGATGTGGGTGAACAGGCTCTCCAATTGGCCCGTGAATTAGGCGATCGACGGTTTGAAGTAGGTATGTTGACCGGTATTGGGCGAGTTTATGCTTCCAGTGACCCGGCGCGCAGTATGGAATATTTACAGATTGCATTGCCCATCTGTCAAACCCTGGATGATCAACAAGCGGAATTAGACTTATTGGATTTAATTGGTGTACAATTGGAAAGCAGTAGCGACTATTACAAACGCTTAAAAGAATGTCACGAAAAACAAGTTGAGATCAGCCGCGCAATCGGCAATCGTCCTGCGGAAGTTAATGCCCTGATGTTTTGTGGTCAGATACAGGGATTGTACCTTGGGGATTACGAGGGAGGGCTTGCTTTGTTGAATGAAAGTATGCGTCTTTGGGAGGATATCCCCGGTAAAATGTACGCGTTATTGCGTATTGCTCAAATCCAGGTGATGTTAGGCCAGTACGATGCCGCCGCCGAAATTCTGGCGCACGCGCGAGACGATAATCCCAATGATTTGTATGACCTGGGTACTGCCGGACTTCATCTCGTTTGCGCGATCCTCTGCAATGCTATTGGTGATGAAGAACATCTTTACAAAGTACTGGATTTGACTGCCCGTGTTCATAAAGATATAGTAGAGAACAAACAACTCTCTGAACATTACCAGATGGTTGCTACCTGTGAAGAAGTTGCCGCACATCTGGGCTTAGCGCTTTGGGCTGTGGAGGAAGACGTCCGCGAAGCCCATCAACGTCTAGCCCTTGAAACTTCTCAATTGGCATTGGAGATGTATGAAACCTATGGCTTTGTTCGACCTATTGAGTGCGTTAGTGAGGAAATACTTTTCCGGCACAGTAAATCACTGGCTGCCAACGGATATTATACGGAAGCTACCGAATATCTTAAGCGCGCTTACGATGAAATGATGCGTAAATATGCCCTGATCCCTGCCGATTCTGTTTTCCGTGATACCTATCTCAAAAACATTCCCCTCCATCGACAAATTCAAGATGCTTACGTTGTTAGCGCAATGCGTATCGAAATCCCGACCCCAGAAATTAAAGGTCTTGAGGAGCCGTAAGGGACACAAATAGTTTAGGAGTTAGAAAGAAATGAATACAACCCTTTATGTTATATCCGTCATGTCTCGTGATCGCGTGGGGATCGTGGCCGAGGTTGCCAGTGTTATCAGTTCCCTGGCCGGTGATATCGCCGACTTGCGCCAGAGTGTGCTGCGTGGTTATTTTACGATGATCCTGTTAGCCGCGTTCCCCACTGACGTGACCGCTTCCCAAATACAGCAGGCTCTGTTCGCGCTTAACGTGGAAAGATGCAATCATCCAGATGATGTTCCTTCCTTAGAGATTGCTATTAAACGTGCCGAGGATGCGACGGAAGCTGGCACTCCCGATATCCCGGAGAATGCTTATGTTCTCACCGCGAGTGGCCCCGACCGTATCGGTTTTGTGGCAACAGTTTCCTCGTTTTGTGCCACTAACGGCATTAATATCCTTGATCTCTCCACAGCGGTTGACGGCAACACATACATTATGATGTTGTTGATTGATCTAAGTTGCTGTGCTGATATTGATGTACTGCGCCGCAAACTCCAGACCTTTGGTCAGAAAAACGGCTTTAATGTTGTCTTACAACATTATGACATCTTTAGGGCGACGAATGAGATCGAATGAAGCATAGTGAATGTGAATATCCACATTTACCATCTGTCATTGTTTAAGGGAAAATATAATGATCCAATCTAACCAAATTCTAAACACAGTAGCCATGATCCAGAAAGAGAACCTGGATGTGCGGGCGGTAACCATGGGTATTAACCTGTTGGATTGTCGCGGCGTGGATATTGCGGAGACATGTGCCAGGGTACGAGCTAAAATTCAACGCTGTGCGGGTGCATTAGTGACAACGTGTGACGCTATCGGCGAGCAATATGCCATTCCTGTGGTCAACAAGCGTATCTCGGTGACACCTATCGCCGATGTGGGCGCGGGCTTTTCGCGGGATGACTTTGTGCAGTTAGCGTGTGCCCTCGACGCTGCTGCCACCGATGTGGGGTGTGATCTTTTAGGGGGCTTCTCTGCTAATGTGGAGCGCGGTATTAGCCTGGCGGATGGGGAACTTATCGCTGCCATTCCCGAAGCCCTATCCGTTACTCAGCGCGTATGCAGTTCTGTCAATGTCGGCTCTACACGCTACGGTATCAATGTTGATGCTATTGCACAACTCGGTCACACGATTAAATTGTTGGCTGAGCGCAGCGCGGCGCAAGGGGGCTTCGCCGCGGCCAAGTTTGTCGTCTTCACCAATCAGCCCACAGATATGCCTTTCATGGCCGGAGCTATTCATGGTGTTAATCAACCTGAGGTGGTTATCAATGTAGGGGTCAGCGGGCCGGGGGTGGTGGCGCGTGCTTTACAGCGCGCACTGGATAAAGCCGTAACATCAGATCCGGCAGGTTTTCCTGACCCTATTAGTGAGAATATTTCCCCACTGGGGTTGCACGATCTGGCCGATGTTATTAAACGCGCTGCTTTTCGTGTCACCCGTTGTGGGGAACTTATTGGCAAGCAGGTTGCGCGGGCGTTGGGGGTGCCCTTTGGTGTGGTAGACCTTTCCCTCGCGCCTACCCCTAATGTGGGCGATAGTGTGGGCGAAATCCTTAAAATCCTGGGAGTGGATGCCATCGGCGCACCTGGCTCGACGGCAATTGTGGCATTGCTCAACGATGCTGTCAAAAAAGGCGGTTCCTTCGCCAGTCAGAGTGTAGGGGGCTTGAGCGGGGCCTTCATTCCCGTGTGCGAAGACCGAGAATTGGCCGACGCTGTCAAAGATGGGAGCCTGGTGCTGGAAAAGTTAGAAGCAATGACCAGTGTTTGTTCTGTTGGTCTGGATATGATTGCTGTGCCTGGGTCTGTGGATGCAGCAACGCTCGCTGCCCTCATCGTTGATGAGATGGCTATTGGAATGATCAACAGCAAAACCACTGCTGTGCGCATTATTCCCGTGCCGGGCAAAGAGGCTGGAGATTTCGTTGCCTTTGGTGGACTCTTTGGCGAGAGTGCGATCCTGCCCGTTCGCAACGTCGGGCAATCATCTCGCTTCATCAACTTTGGTGGGCGCATTCCGGCACCGATCCATAGCTTGCGAAATTGAGATTTTAACAAAGGTGATTTTTAAGTGGGATCCATTTCCGTTTGATGCTTTGCGGTTACTAAAATTCACACCAAAGGCTATGTATTTGTCCGCATCTGTATAATTTCCCGGTGGGAGGGAACGTTGTCCAGGAACGTGTGGCGTGTATTGGGATCTTCGATCTGTTCGGCTCTTTTCATCAATAGCGCGTGTGCTTTTGCCAGCAGGTTATCTGCGCGTGCGTCATCATTGGCGCGTAACACACGGGTACAGATAGCATAGACCTGGTAGGGATCTTCGTTCCCTTCCAGGGCATGGGTATCCAGATAGGCTAGAATTTCTTCTGCATAGGCTAATGCCTGCGAGTGATCCCCCCGTAGAAAGGCGAGATGTGCCAAACCCGCCAGGGGTTCGTTTGCCATGTGCGGCTGTTGGAGAGCGCGGCGAATGGTTAGAGCTTCTTGGTATGCGGTTTGGCTTTCCGTGAGTTGTCCGGAGGCGGCTAAGGTGTGACCAAGTACAGTCAGTGCCGCCGCCCATTCTCCTTTATCTTCCAATACCTGCGCAGTTTTGAGGGCTTGCAGCATATACCATTGTCCGGCGTCATAATCGTACTGGCGGTAGGCGATGCTCCCCAGGTTATTGAGTACTTCTAGCTCTGTTTGCCGGTCCCCAATTTCCAGGCATACATTGAGGGCCTGGGTGCAGTAATTGCGGGCCTCGGCATATAATCCCAATTCCATAAAGACCTTGCCCAGGTTATTGAGTCCCTGCGCCTGTCCCTGGGAATCTCCTAACGTTTGCCGGATCTGGACAGCTTGTTTAAAAGCCTTTTCTGCCCCGGCATAGTCGCCGAGTTCGGCACTCATAATGCCTATACTGTTGAACAGGATACTTTCACCTAACCGGTCGCCGATCTCCCGGCGAATGTGCAGCGCGCGCTCATAGTAATTCTGAGCTGCACTGCGGTCCAGACGATTGAATGCTGCAAGCCCCATATTGCCCAGGGCAATTCCTGCGCTACGCCGCGCGCCGATCTCGTGGAAGATCTCCAGAGCTTGTGAGAAATAATCCTCAGCTTCCGGGTAATCATTTTGATACAGACTAATAGTCCCCAGATTGTTCAGAGTTTTACCTGTGCCACGCAACTCACCGAGTTCCTGGTAGCCGGTCAGAGCTTGCTTAAAATAGGATCGGGCATTAACATAAGTGCGTAATTTCAGGGCCACAATCCCCAAATTGTTTAAACATTCCGCCTCCAACGGGCGTATGTTGGAGAGACAGTCATCCCCTCCTCTTTCCTTACAAATCATCAATGCTTGTTCTAATTGGGCCTGGGCAGCAGTAAAGTTGCCTTGACGCCATAGCCCTCGTCCCCAGCGCAGATGGCCTTCAATTTCGCCAGGCAGGTTGTGGGTTTCCTCGGCGACTTGTACTGCGTCCCGCGCGGCAGCTATAGCCTGGGGATAATCTCCCGTGACTTCTGCATATTCGGCCCGGCGAAGCCGCACAGTGATCCGCTGTTGGGCATCACCTAAAATGCTTGCCAACCGTTCCAACATCTCCAAATCTGCATATTGCGCGGTGCGGTTTCCCTGTAAATCGTAGACTTTCTCCCGTGCTGCCAGGATCGCGTATCGCCTCTCTTGATCATAGGCAGGGGTCAGATCTAACGCGCGGTTGAGGTAGGTTACAGCTTCGGCGTTAGCATACTGTGCCGCCGACCGTTCGCCAGCCAGACGATACCAGTGGGCAGCTTCGATATATTGCTCAGCCCGATCATAGTGATAGGCCAGATCAGCAGTGTAGGGGGCGAGATTGGCTGTGTAGATGTGTTGGATGGCAGACGCAGCCAGGGCATGCAATTCACGCAGCCGGGCGTGCAACTGCATATTATAAGCAGTATCTCGTAAAAGGGCATGGTGGAATAGATACGATAGTTCCGTGAGTGCGTCCCAGATGCCTTCCGCTTCCGCCTGTTGAACTGCATCGGAGATATTGGGCGGTTCTCTGCCTTCAGATGGCGTTTCCGATTGCAACATCAATGAGAGTACCTGCACCACGAACTCCCTTCCTAACACGGACGCCGTTTGCACTACCTGGCGCACCTCGGTTATTAAGCGATCCAATCGCGCCACCAGTACTGCATTGATGGTAGTTGGGAGATCGGTGGCGTCTTCGACACGTAAAGTCCAGACATCGTCTACCACACTGATATTGCCCCGCTCGCGCAGTTCGAGGGCTAGTTGTTCGATAAAGAATGGATTCCCCTCTGTTTTTTGGAGTAAGAATTCTTGCAATCTTGTGCAGATTGGACCTCTCAATACTTGTTCGACAAAGGTTGGCACGCTCTCCGATGTGAGTGCGTTCAGCGGGATTACAAGTTGTGGGATGGTGGCTGATAGATCATCAGATAGAAAATTGAAGGGGCTACCATCATCCTGGTATCGGGATACGATCAACACCGCGATAGGATAGTCGGCTACATTGTGTACCAGCGTGCGCAGCATAGTCAGGGAATCGGCATCCAGCCATTGTGCATCTTCTAGGACGATGATCACAGGCTGGCGCAGACTCTCAGCTTTGATCAGGCTTTTGAATGCCGCCAGCATATTGTCGAAGCGTAGTTCTGGATCCAGACGTTCATAGAGTGAGTCTTCCCAGTGTAGATTGACAAAAGCTGCCAACACTGAGCGGATGCGCGTCAATTCGAGTGCCAGTTCCTCATTCGGAATGTTTTTATTTGAGATGAGATCTGCCCTTAGCCCCGCCAATTTTTGTTCAAAGGCGTGGCGATTTTCTGTTGTACTGGCGTGGGAGGATTGCGCGAAGTAATTATAGAGGCAGCGTTTGAAGGGATTTAGCGATTGGCGCAAAATTTCCTCAGTGGGACACTCTAACCACAGCAGATCACGCGCAGTTCCGGCAGTGCTAGAGCGCAAGGTTTCCTGCAATTCATAGATCAGGCGACTTTTGCCCATCCCCGCATCCCCGTAAATCGTCGCAATGCCTGCAAATTTACCCGCGTGAAATTCACTATACACAGGCGCGATGAAAGCCTGTAACTGAGTTAGTTCGGGATCCCGTCCTACCATGCGTCCGGTATAGCGCGTGAATTCGCGTGCGGCTTCTTGGTGATCTTTGCGCCTGATAAGTTTGTAGATTGGCAGCAGCCCGCTTTTCCCTTTGAAACGGAAAGTGCCCAAAGATTCAAATCGGTAGCTATCCCTTAGATTCTCATATACCGCCTGGCTAGTGCGCGCCTCCCCCCACTCGGATTTCATCACAATGCGGGCGGCAAAATTCATCACATCACCAATTGCACTATATTCACTACGAGCTTCTCCCCCCCGGAACCCGGCATAAACGGTGCCGTAGGTGATACCAGCGCGCCACCTTACAGCCTGGTTGCTCGCATCCGCATCGTGACACTGTAGTGCAAGGATGAATTCTGCCGCGCGTTCTAAATCATTTTCGTGCGTGCTGGGCGCGCCGAATAACATGACGATAATGCCGCCCTTATCTCCAAAATCAAGTTGATTAAAGGTGCCCCCATACTGTTGGGCGAAGCGTAGCACGTCGGACACGAAATGATTAAGGTTCGCCAATTGTCCGGCGCGGTTGGTGGGCGCAGAAATTTGGAAAGAAATGAACAGGCAGACCACGTCGCGAAATTCGCCACGGGCGCGCAGATCTAAAACTTGATCCGGGATGAAGGGAATTAAATCCGCGCGGGTTAGTGCGGAATAGCCCTGGTTTCTATCAAAGATTGGATTGATCTGGTCATTAGCCTGTTCGGACCCCATAAACACTTTGAAATAGTCTGTGCTGTCCGGTAAAGTCCTCACTGTATAGACCAGGTTTTTATCAAAAATCTGGTTGAGAGTGGCATCTACAATGATATCGCCTGTGGTAGCATGATGCTCACATTGCACGCTACCATCTATAGCTATCCCTTTGAAGAAAAAGGTATAGCACCCTTCTGTGCCTAGAATTTGCCACTGCACATCTCCGGCTGATATTCCGACTTTGACGCCCATCTGAAATTGCCCGTACCGGGTTTTCATCAGCCCGTGGTGGGTAAAAAAATTCTGGATGAAAAATGCGACGTGGAGTGCGTGAAAGGACATATCCAATGGATGCATACATCCGCTGGGTTCTATTTTGAACAAGCCCGTGAAAGCATCCCCGGCGAATGTGGTGATCAAGCCCCCATGCGCATATACTTCAGCTACCAGTGGCGCGAAGATGCTGTTCAGTACATCACTGAGCACTTCTGCACCGTCTTTGCCGTGCTGCATCAGCGTTTCTGCCAATGGCGTAAAGCCAGAAATATCTACGAATAGCGCGACCGCCTGGAATTCCCCGCTAGACACGCCCTGTTTGAATTGCTCGTGTATGAAATGCGGGATTAAGTTCCGCATTGATTGACCTCCATCCTCAAAGTCATCTGGCATATTGTAAAAACTTTGTACCCCTATCTCTTCTTATTGTAGAGGAATTCCCCATTAACGCAGTACGTTTACCAGCAGTTGGATGAAAATTTAAGACAAAACTAAGTTTTTAAGGGTTTTTACAATTTGCCAATTTGCAATTTATCAATTTGCGATTTTCAAGGGAGCTATGCCCAGTGTCTTTTCCTATGCTAAAAGTATAAGTGAAGACCGGTATAAATCAAAATCCGGTTCTTCTGGAAAACCGGATTTTTTAAGGAAAGGAAAAAACCGGGGGTTTTCAAAACCCCCGGTTTTTTTTCGGATTAGAAGTTTCGCATAATCAGCGGTAGATAGATATAACGTGATGTCACAATTAATGTGACCGCGACTTCAACTGGCGATTCAGGGTCGTTGCTGGTGATACGCAGGGTGGTTGTGTATGTTCCGTTGAGCATCCCTGTCGTATTCAGGGTTAGACTGACGGGTTGTGTTGCCATAGGAGTAATAACACTCCCGGTTGGGGTCGCAACCAGCCAGGCTACCGCTGGGATTTCTGCCAGCGACCACGACAGATCCGCCGTGCCTACATTACCGATGTCCAACATACGTGTAGTTTGTGCATCAGATGATAAACTGGCGGTTATGACTTGTGTAGAGAGCGTGATGTCGGGCAAAGCAGAACTGACCGTCAATGTCACCGGAATGATAATGGGGGATTCATCAGGGTCGTTACTTGTGATATGGAGTTGTGTGGTATAAGTGCCGCTGACCAACCCGGTGGCATTGACACCTATTGCAACAGGTGTATTTCCTGCCGACGCGATGCTGCCACTATCCGGTATTGCCGTCAGCCAATCTACCATTGGTGATTCACTCATCGACCAGTCTAGCGTAGCATTTCCTACATTGCCTAGTGTGACGGTGCGCGTGATTCTATGATCTATCGCAAGTCCTACATTCAGTGCCACTGTGTCCACTGTAATGTCAGGCAGGGCGGAACTGACCGTCAACGTCACCGGGAGTATCACAAGTGGTGTATCAGGGTCATTGCTGGTAAGGTGCAATGTGGTCGTATAGACATCCGCTGCCAATCCCGTCGCATCCAAGCGTGCCGCCAGGGGAGTATGGCTTGCCGGAGCGATACTGCCACTGATGGGCATTACTTCCAACCATGTGACGGTAGGCGTTGCAACTAGACCCCAAGTCAACGCCGCTGCTCCTATGTTCCCCAGGTTTATAGTGCGCGTTACGACTTCATCTACAGCCACGACAACATTTAAGGTTGACGGATCCAGTGTCATATCTGGAATTGCGTAGACCGTGACCCGGCGCGTTGCTGAGTATTCAGCCGTACAGGGGTTGGCTGCCATCATCGTTACCGTAAAACTGCCGGTTGTGGTAAAGGTATGCGCGACTGGGTTTCCGGTTTGCGAGCCACTGCTATCCCCGAAATCCCAGATAAAGGTGATAGGCGGGCTGCCGTTTGTGGTGCCGGTAAAGATGGTGGCAAGATTGAGCCGGGCAGGTGAGGGCGTAAAGTTGAAAGTGCCTCCGTTAATCGGCTCACACGATACGGTAGTTGTGTCAATAGCAGTATCAGAAAGCGCGCCCACAGTTGCAGTCAGAGTAGTGATATCTATATGCAATGGGAGGGTATCGGTGGGAACCGTGACTTCAACACGTACAGGCGTGCTGTCTCCCGCTCCCAATGTGAACGGCCCGGGATCCAGCAATGTACTCCAGGATTCGCTGCTGTGCAGGTTGACAACAAAATCATCCGGGCCATTGCCTGTGTTCGTCACGTAGTGTGTGTAGATAACTGCACTTCCGGCGGGTACAGTTTGAGTGAAGTTTGGCCCTATGGCAACACCCGGTGTATAACTGGCAGTAGTGGTATCACTCACTGTGACCGAGGGGCCAAAGCCTCCCAACGTCTGTGCTGTGAGAGCTGCATGATCGATCAGTCCCCCTGTCCCTAGTGGTACTGTCACGACAATGCTCAGGGTGATGCTTTCTCCTGGAATCAGGGTGTGCGGGCCATCATCGAGTAACGTGGCCCATCCCTGGCTACTATCCAGCGTCAGTGCGATGACATCCGTGGCGGGACCGGTGTTTTGCAACGTGTGAACATAAGTCATGATCTCGCCCGGTGCGCGCGTCTCCGTATACTCTGGTGTCAGTGTGATGCTGGGTTCGAAGGCTGCTGTTGTGTCGTGAACGGCTAATGGACCTGCCCTGCCTTCTGAAGTTACGGTGATTACACTGGTGTCAAATTTGTTCTCTCCATCTGAAGGAACGCTCACGGATACGTGGGTACTGGTGGATTCGCCCGCGCCGAGCGTGAACGGCCCGGTATCCAGTAGCATTCCCCATCCCTGACTGGTGGTGAATGTCGTCGTGAAGGTATCGGTGTAGTTGCCGGTATTAGTGAGCCAGTGCGTGTAATTGTATGTCGTGTTGCGTGCTGCGTTGATCGTGAGTTCATCGCTCACGAAGATCGCACCCGGTGCAAATCCTACTGTAGTGGTATCGGTGGCCGTATCGGAGAGGGTGGGGGACACGAGTGAGGTCGCAGTAAGTACCGCGACGTCGGATTGTGTGCCGCTGATCAGTCCAGAGGGGACGCTTACACTGACGCGCGCATCTGTCGTGGCGCCAGCCTCAAGTGCAAACGGTCCGGTATCCAACAAAGTGGCCCATCCCAGACTGCTGCTCAAAGTAACGGTGAAATGATCCGGCCCATTCCCGGTGTTGTGCAGTATATGGTGATAGATATAAGAGGTGTCGGGTGGTACATTCTGTTGGTAGTCGGGGATAAGCTCAAGGCCGAAAGTGTGTTCTGCTGAGATAACGTCTGTCACGTGTGCAGAAATTCCACCGGTTTGGGCTGTGGTCGTCAATTGACTGGTTTCCACCATACCACCGCTGCCTGCCGGTACGTTGATTTCAACGTGCAGACTGATACCCGCGCCTGCATCTAACATCACCGGGCCGGCCTCTAGCAGTGTTGCCCAACCTTGACTGCTTTGGAAGTCTAGCGCGAACACATCACTGCCGGAACCTGTGTTTGTCAGCCAGTGTGTGTAAGTGAAATGTGTTGGAGGTGTAACCCACGCTTGATACTCTGGTATCAGCGTAATACCAGGTGTATAGATGCTGGTTGTCGTATCGGTTACACGTGCTGTCGCGGTGCTGGTGCTTATCGAGGTGGCAATGAGGTGGGCGATATCCACCAATCCACCGCTGCCAACGGGGGCATCCACGCGCACATCAACAGGAGTCGCGCCGCCGGCGGGGAGTGTAGCTGTAATGACACTCGGTCCGGTTGCCCATCCTCGCGAAGAAGAGAGCATAAGCGAGAAAGTATCGGTGGCGTTGCTTGTGTTTATCAACTGGTGCGTGTAGGTATAGGCTGTACCTGGCGCGATACTTTGCGCGGCGTTAGGCGTCAGTGCAACACTGTAGATGCGCGGAACTTCGGTGGTGTTGGTGATCATTGCGGCTGCATTGCCTGCTCGCGAGGTTGCAGTGAGTATGGAAACCTCGGTCAGTCCTCCACTTCCGGCGGGAGCATCTACGCGCATGCGCACGGTTGTGTCTGCTCCCGCGCTCAATACAAACGGGCCGGGGTCAAGCAATGTCGCCCAACCTTGAGTGCTCATCGCTAACGCGACATCTATGGTATCGGGACCTGCGCCTGTGTTAGTCAAGAGATGCGTGTAAGTGATAGCCTCTCCTGGACTGAGCATGCCGGTGTAGCTCGGTGTGAGTGCGACGCCGGGAGGATATGTCGCCGTTGTGTCATGGACGGCAACTGGCGGCGCGCCGGCAGCAGAAGTTGCCGTGAGTACTGTGGTATCAGTATACCCCGCGCTGCCAGCGGGGATGACCACGCGCACGCGCACGGTTGCTGTGTCTCCATTCCCCAATGTGAAAGATCCGGCATCGAGCAAGGTGGCCCATCCCATACTGCTGAGACTATCCAGGGTATAGGTGTCGGTAGATGTTCCGGTATTGGTGAGTGTGTGTGTATAGGTAATGATAGTATCCGGTGAGACGGCCTGCTCGTAATCCGGTGTGAAGATTATCCCTGGATCAAAGGCGGTCGTGATATCATGCACGGTTACCGGAGTAGCACCGCCGCTTGAGGTTGCTGTTACTACGGTGAGATCACTATAACCGATACCGTTTACAGGTACGTCTACGGCGATAATCACGTTCGTTGTTTGTCCCGGGTTCAATGTGAACGGGCCAGGCGTAAGCAAGTTACCCCACCCTCGGCTGCTGTTGAAGGTCAAGATGAAATTATCTTGTGCGTTACCGGTGTTGGTTAGGATGTGCGTATAGTTCTGTGTTCCCGTTCCTACCCCGGTTCGCGTGTAGTCAGGTGTAAGGGTTCCACTTGGCGCAAACCCGATGGTCGTTGTGTCGGTTACAGCGGCGGTAAGATTGGGGTCGGTTTGGGAGGTTACGGTGACGTGCAGCGTGTCTACGGTGCCGCTGATGATGCCCGCCGGCACGTGCAGGGTCACAGTAATTGGCGTAGCTTGGCCTGCTGCCAGCGTAAGCAGCGCGGGCACGGTGACATTCCATCCCTGACTGGAATACCAGGTGAATGCAAAGGTATCGCTCACACCGCCGGTATTGGTGAGCGTGTGAACGTAAAGCAAATCCTGCGCCGGATAACCGGTGCTGCTGAGGTCCGGCACGAAATCCATCCCGTAGGGATACTCGAACGCGCCCATATCGTAAGCATCAATCGCCGGGCGTATGACGTTATCAAGGTCGGGCGTGAGGCCCGTCGCGCAGGCGTCAATCGCGGGTGAGTCACCAAGGAGATGGAAATCTTGGTTGGCTGCGTCTGCGAAGTGTGGATTGGTGGTAGAGCCGGCGTTGTTGCTCTGATCAATGTTACATGTTGCAGCCGCGAAAGTTCCCAAGAATCCTCCTGATCCGTTGCCCCAGGCGATACTGTTATGTACGTTGGTGTTTGTTCCCGCTTGGGAGTAACCTGCGCCGCCAACGTTATTTGCAATAGTTACGTGTGTCAAAGTGAATGTCCCACCTGCGGTACGAATGCCTGCACCCAAAGCGATATTGACCGTATTACTGTAGATAAGTGTGTTATCTACCTCTGTATGTGCATTTGTCCCGGTCTGGAAGATAGCTCCACCCCGCCAGGCTGTATTCGTATAGAGTGTGGTGTGCTTGATAGTCAGCGCGCCATCGTTGTTGTAGATGGCGCCGCCATCTCCTGTACTGTCGCCATCGCTATCCGCGACGTTGTTGAAGAACGTGCTGCACGAACCAGTAGCAGGATCGCAAGCGGTAGCCTGTGGTGCATCGGGGGCGCGCGTCCCATCAAGTGCGCGAACCAGTCCAGATGTGAAATGGGCACGCAAGTCGAGCGTTGAAGTATAAGCGGCAATGGCCCCGCCATCCGTAGCCGCGCGGTTGTCGCGGAAGATACAGTTTTCGGCATCGAAGTTACTGCCGCTCAAATAGAGCGCGCCGCCTTGCTGCGAAGCATAATTTCCACCATTCTCCTGTCCGAACATTGCCCCGTCACATTCGACATGTGGGCTGTTCGAAGCATAAACTGCGCCGCCACTGCCATTATCTGCCCAATTATCGCGTAGTATCGGAGCAGTGTGACTATAATCATCCAGCCAGACTCGTGAGTTATTACTCAGATAAATTGCGCCACCGCTATCAGCTCGGTTACGGTTGAAGTCCACCAACCCATAGATGTCGAAAAAGCCACTGTTATCAGCATACAGCGCACCACCATTCTCGCTGGCATGGTTGGCATATATATACATAGAGGCTCCTGCCGTAGCATAAAGTTCGGCAGTGTTGCTGTTGGTATGATAAACCATACCGCCATGACCGCCCAGGGCATGATTATAATACACCAGACTATAACTATCAGCTACAAAGCGCGGTTGGGCGGTTCCCATAATGGCGATAGCGCCGCCATTGCCTCCCGCGGTATTGCTGTGCAACGTCCAGCCGCCGGTAAAATCCAGGGTTCCGCCATCGATGTAGATAGCACCTCCATCCGTACCCGCTGTGTTACCCAATAGAACGGAATTTTCAATGTTGATATCAGGTGTGTTTAGTGCTGTGATACCACCGCCGGTTTCATTGATAGCCTGGTTATCGCGGATGTGCGCGTTATGGCGCAAGTTTAGGGTTGATGTGCCACTCATACGGACGCCGCCACCATCTCTGCTGGCAGTATTATGGTGGATTCTGCTATCATCCAGTGTAAGTGAGCCGTTGTTGATGTAGACGCCCGCACCACGTCCATAATTTGCAGCGGACAGGTCGTGATAGGCAATCTCACTACCATGGGTGAGCGTGAGGGCACTGCTGCTCACATAAGCGCCGCCGCCATAGTTGAGACTGGCCTGGAAGGTGTTACTCGCCACCACCGTATTGCTCAAGGTTGCCCGGCTGTTGCTGGTAAGATACATGCCGGCACCATAGTAGCCGCTCGTACTCACGCGGTTGCCATAGGGATTGCCAATTGAGGTATTGTTTAGAAGAAGTGTAGCACCACTGGCGTAGATACCGCCACCGGAGTAAGTCGCTTGATTCAGACGGATATGACCCTCAAAGTCCACGGTGCTATCTTCAACATAGAGACCACCCCCATATTCAGCCGTGTTGCCAAAAGACAAAATCCAGACCTGATAACCGATGTGTGCATCCTGTGCCTGGAGTGTGCTATTATCGCGCAGGTAAATTGCGCCCCCCTGGGATGTGGCACTGTTCCAACCCAAAGAAGTATTAGAAAGCGACACATCGCCCTGACTGGCATAAATCCCACCGCCTTTGCCTTCCGTGCCGGCTGCCTGGTTTCCCAATAGCGTCACCGAGTTCAGCGTCGTGTCTCCATAAGTGACGTAGAGGCCACCACCATCAGTGGCACAGTTGTTCTGAATATTTGAGCTATCCCCTAGATTGATGAAACGCCCGGCAATGTATCCGCCGCCGCCGTAGTATGTGGCTGTGTTATCCTGAATCACCGAGCCATTGGTTGCAGTCACGACACTACTGCTACTGACATAGAAGCCGCCGCCATACGCACCGTGATTGTTAAACAGATCAACATTATCCAGTAACACCCGGCTGTTGCTAGTTGAATACAGTCCCGCGCCGGTCCCCCGTCCCCAGGTCAATTCGAGATTGCGGAGGGTGAGGTGAGTATTAAAAGCATACACAACCGCACCATAAAGCATACCGCCATCCACGCGCGTTGTGGTCGTGCCGGTCACGGTACAGGTGCTATCATAGCCGCCAATGAGGGTGAGCCGCTTGTCGTAAATTGAGAGGTTCTCAAAGTAAACGCCCTCAGATACATACACTGTGTCCCCTTCCTGCGCGGCATGGATGGCCTGTTGGATAGTGCTGTACTCGCAGGTTCCGCCATTCAATCCTACCCGCGCCACACCGCTAACCTCGTCCGCGCCCATATCATACGGTGAGGCTCCTGTGTGCCGCACAATGGGACGTTGTTCGTTCTCAAAGTCGGGTGAAGTACCGGTCAAGCAGCGGTCAACGAGTGGACTGGTCTCTTCGAGATGGTAATCGCGGTTGCCTGTTGAAACGAACTGGGGATTCACCGCGAGGTTACCGTCACCGGCGTAACCGCCTTGGATGTCGGAGTAAGTGACATTATGACCGATCTCGTCAAGACTGCTGGTGTGTCCCCAGATGATAGAACAACTTAACGTCACATCGCTGTTGATACTGGTATCAATAGCACGCCCGGTACTGGCTAGATTGGCATCGTTGTACGCCAGGGTATTATTCTGTCCATAAAGGGTACTGTTATTATATAGACGGATGCCGTCGCCCGCTGTACTGGTAGCATTGTTCCCGGCAAACACATTGTTATAGAGATACACTGAACTGCTGGTAGCGTAAATACCACCTCCCAGGGTGCCGGCATTTAACTCAACGAACGTATTACGCAAGTCTATGGTGCCATCGGTCGCATACACACCACCACCATACTGGTAGGTAGCAATATTCCAACGAAGGCGGCTACACCGGACCGAG
This sequence comes from Anaerolineae bacterium, assembly GCA_016931185.1. Classification (GTDB taxonomy): domain Bacteria; phylum Chloroflexota; class Anaerolineae; order B4-G1; family SLSP01; genus JAFGFI01. The sequence goes on along the minus strand of JAFGFI010000312.1, from coordinate 2,915 downwards.
GCGCAGGTATAATTATCTATATCCATATCCAGCAGCGCGCCATCGCTCACATATACGCCACCGCCATAGCCATTGGCGCTGTTATAGTGGATGCTGGAACGGTCGCTCCACAGATCGGTGTCTACCAGATATGCGCCACCACCACTCCCGCTCGTACTGCGGTTATAGAATAGCTCGGCATCATCATCAAGATTGACCGTACTGCCTTGTGCGTAAATACCGCCGCCGTTATTGGTGGCAACATTGTGGTCTATCTCGGAGCAATAGCCATCGAGGGTCAGCGTGCCGGTAATCATATAGATACCACCTCCATACAGTGCCTCATTGGCATAAATATCCGAGCAATCCGCCAATGAGATAGTCCCTTCCCGCAGGTAGACGCCGCCACCCAGGCCATTGCCCGTGGTCGCCAGGTTATTGTAGACATCGGCACTGGTGGGAAGATTGATACTGGGAGTGTGGCCATTTTCTTTGGACGCGTAAATTCCGCCACCGTAGGAGGCATTATTATCGCGGATATTGCTGTTGGTGAACGTTGCGCGCCCGCCAAACAACCGCACGCCGCCGCCATACGTCGTTGAGGTATTCTCGTAAATGTTCACATAGTTGCCCGTGGCCTCAGCATCCGGGCCAACCCAAATACCCCCTCCCCAGTAGCCCGTATTCGCGTAGATGTCTACATAGGTCAGATGTAACTCACCGGTTCCCGCGCCTTGCGCGAAGCGAATGCCACCGCCTTCAGCCGTACTGTTCCCATTAGTGATATACAAGCTTTCCAAACTGACGACGATACCTGGGTCAATTGCAACCACGGAGTTCGTGGCATTGCCGTCCAATGTTGTGCGTGCCGTGCTGCCGCTGGCACAGCCACCGTAGCCACCGCGTATAGTTAATGAGATAGGGATAGTGACGTTCTCGGTAAACGCGCGCCCCCCTTCGAGCAAGATGGTGTCGCCGGGACTGGCTGCGTTAATAGCTTCTTGAACTGTGGCATAATTACACCCATCCCCAACGGTCAAATCCGCTGTCGGGCCGGCCGGCGCGCGGTGTGGTGCCGGAGTCGTTGCCGTTGTACTCGCCGCACCTTCCGCCGGATCGGGCAAGTCAACGAACGCTATTTTTTGACTCGCCTGCGCACTCGCTTCCTGCACGGCAAGTGCAGTGGCTTCATCTACCGCGCTTTCTGTTTGTGTTGATGGTGTCGGCGGAGCAGCTTCCCACATTTCATCTGTAGCGCGGAGGATGTCTTCCATCGCCAGATCGCGGGTTTCGCCCGTCAATGTCTCCGCCAGTGCAAGTATGGCTTCTGCCCCTTGCTCGCGGGCTGCCGCCAATTGCTCTAACGCAATTTCTGTATCCGACGTACCATCTTCTGCTGGGTGGGCTTCCAGCGCGCGTTGCCACAATTCGCCTACTGTTACACTTTCTTCTTCCGGTACATTTATGCCTTCTAGTCCACCTTCCAGGTCAGCACCTTCTGGGGCGCGTGTTGTAGCCGCTGCTGCTGTGGCAACGGTATCCTGGCATACACCGAGATCAAGCGGTTGGCATCCCTCGCATACTAACGTATAATCCTGCGGGCCTTGGGGGATATTCGTTGCGCTTACACGCACCAACCACGTGCCGGCTTCCATATCTCCATCGGGAATTTGTACCTGTTCCTGGTTGTTGATGCTATCCACACCACGTGTGGCATTGTTAGCCGGATTGGCCGGATTCAGAATCCAGGGACGCACGATAGTGCCACTGGGTGACTCTAGTTCCAGGTCAAGGTTGTTGATGAGTGTGGGGTTGGCGTTGAACGTGGCCTCAAAGTCGTCCCAGGCCAGCGTAACGGTGGGGTTTTCATCTTCATTGGCGACAACGAAAGAATAAACGTCAACCTCATCGTGCGTGATGCTTCCCTGGCGGAATGCTTTGCGCGAGATGAGGTCTACAGCGGCCTGAATGTCCACTTGCCCGTAACCCCATTGGTAATCCGGGCCGGGATTGCCAAAGTCATCGGCTGTGTGAATCAAAATAGCTTTGGCCGTGGAAGGCCAGAAAGTGCCGCTGGTGTTGTAGATATCCCGATAATGCTGTAACATCAGTGCGATGCCTCCCGCGACGGCTGGCGTCGCCATTGAGCAGCCACACATGGTTGTGTAGTCATTGAGTGGGTCATTATCGGTAGATGTGATGCCATAATCGCCGGTGGATTGGCACCCACCGGCGACGATGGTGGGCTTGATGCGCCCATCATCCGTCGGCCCCCACGAGCTAAAGCCCGTCATTGAGTTGTCGTTCGTGTTCGATGCGCCGACATGAATCGGGTTCTTCGCACTGGCAGGGGGTGAGATGGTGCGGTAAGTGTCGCACGAGGTAGATTTGCCGCGTTCATTGCCGTTGCACCAAAGTGAGATGTATTTGTCGCCAATCCCTACCGTACTGTTGCCACCACGCGCCATCTGATCTACCAGCACGGACGTCACGCCGTAATTGCCCATCCGATCACACCAGGTGGCCCAATAGTTGGAATAGATGTTCGAGGTCAGACTGGCAGTGCCCAGGTCGGCCCCATACCAGTTCTGTGCTTGCGCCCAATCGTGTTCAATATCGCCGGGATTGTCGTAAAAGAGCATCCCGGAACCATTCCATTCATAGCCGTATGAGATCAAATCTACGCCAGGGGCCATGCCCCGCCATTGCAAGGACGAGCCGCCCTGCGCCGCGCTGTTTGTGCCACTGCTGCCTACTGTCCCGGCGACGTGCGTGGCGTGTTCGCTGATATCAGAAGCATCAGCCTGCGTCAAGCGTGTCCCAAAGTCGGTATGCGTGCCTGCGAGCCCACCGTCGTAGACCAGAACATCAACCCCTGTTCCGTCGAGATTGTAAGGTGCGGCGTTGACGGTGTCCACGCCAATTTGCGGACGGAT
>JAFGFI010000311.1 GCA_016931185.1 Anaerolineae bacterium | reverse complement strand
GTTAATGTACAAGAATCCTGCGCGATTAGTGGCACTTGTGAGCATTAAGCCTGCCCCTATCGCGATTAGTGGCACTCAACATCTAATTTCTAAAGGAACTTTTCCACGACAGCGACGACATCTGGATAATCAATCCCCAACGCCTGCAGTTTCTCCACCGTAGGAACGCCGTTGTTGTTCCAACCCCGGCGTTTGTAGACGGCATCGATGAGGTGCTCGTATTGGCCGGTACGGTAAGCACGGTGGGCGGCGAGTTTTTCGTTGATCGTCATCGTGTCGGGGTCCAGATCAAGCCACTCGCGGAGCTGGGTATCATAGCGCTCCCGGCGCGAGGCGTACTCCTCCTCCGTCACCGGCCCGACGGAACGATAAGGAATCGCGTCGTGGTCGCGCCGGCCTTTGCCCAGGCGCAGATTAAAGACACGCTGGAAATTATAGACGCGCTCCGACATCGCGATCAGGTCGTCCACCGTGACTTCACGGCCCGTGACACCACTGAAAATGTCCACGTAGTTCTGTACATGGTGAGGGATTTTGGCCGGTTCTGCACTCCTGGCGTTCTTGGGGTCTACCACATCATTCCACGGCAGCTTGCAGAAGCCGCACAGCCCGAACCACGTCCGCCACATCGGGAAGTAGTGCAGGGCCTCGGCTTTGTCCTCAAAGGTGGGGAGCTGGTGGTTCACCTGGTCCATAAAGATCAACCACGCTTCGTCGTGCTGCGGGCCTTTGTTAGTCAGGCCATAACCACCTTGCTGCGCCAGGGATTCCTTGGTCACGTACTCGGAATATTCCAGCCCCTTGGCTTCCATCCCAATGTCGTTGAGGAAATCGGGATCGGCCCCGTAATAGCGGGCGAAGTGCTGCTTCATCTTGCGAATGCCGCGCCCCAGGATTAGGCCAAAGCCCTCACCCCGTGCCATCTGGTGCAGCGCTTCCAGCGCTGCATCGGCGTTACCGAAATGCAAGTCAAGGCCGCTGGTCTGCTCCAGGCTAAGCACGCCCGCCTCATAACACTCCATCGCAAACGCCAGCCCGGTGCCAAAGGAGATAGTATCAACACCGTAGGTATCGCAATAAAAGTTAATCTCCAAGATGGCCCACGGCTCAAAGATGCCGCAATTTGCCCCCACCCCGGCCACCGTCTCATATTCCGGCCCATCCACGATCACACACTGTCCCTGATAAGGACCGGTGTGCACCTTGTAATTATCCACCGCGTGAGCGCAGGCCAACGTACACCCGTACCAGCAGCCATCGGGCAGGCCCTGTGTATAGCGCGCTTCCCAGATCTCGCCGTTAATCTTTGGCGTGTCAGGGTGCGAACCGAATTTGAAGTTATGCACGGGTAACAAGTCATAATTGTCCATAATCTGTACCAGGTAGGATGTACCTCCATTGCGCATCCGGTTCTGCACCGGATCCCAGGTCGCGATCTCCTCGTGCATGGCGGCCCCTACCGCCTTGAGTTGCTCCAGGTCGGCAGGGCCATTGCTGTCGCCCTTGAAGGGCGGCGTACGGACGATAATAGCCTTGATACCCTTGTCACGCAACACTGTACCAATGCCACCGCGCCCGGCTTGCTTGTAGCGCAGCGCGTTGCGCTTGCGGTCATAGAGGCTAAAGTTGAGGGAACCCATATAGGCGTGTCCGGCCCCCTCCCCCGCGCTGACGAAAGAGAGCCATCCCTTGTCTTTCTCGTCTTCCGCAAAATGATTCAAAATCCATGATCCCAATTGATGCGTATCGGTAGGGCAATCATCAGGCGCAGCGAACACTTGCACCGTGGCCGTCGTGCCATCAATATAAATAAGCGTCTCCTCCGTGGCCTTACCCTGTACTTCGAGCGCATCCCACCCCGCGAACTTGAGGTAGGGGCCAAAATGCCCGCCCGCGTTGCTGTCAATCACCACGTCCGTCAGGGGGGAGATTGTAGCCGCGATAGATTTACCCGCGCCCGGATACTGCGTAATACCCCCGCATGGGCCAGAGGCAATCACAATCTCATTCTCCGGATCATTCCAACGCGTATTGTCGTGGACGCCATGCCACAACAGCCACAGATCAAACCCGCGCCCGCCGGTGAACTTCGCCTTCATCTCCTCGGTGACAGGTTTCGCCTGGATCGCGCCATCACCAACATTGACGTACAATGTCTGGCCGGTATAGCCCCGCGTAATTGAGGGAACAGTATAAGTAAATTCTGAACGTAAGGTAAGATTGAGTTCTTTTGGCATAGTCTCCTCATTCAAAAAAACGTGATGCGTCATTCGTCATTCGTCATTCGCAATTCGCCATTCGCTATTCGCTATTCGCCTGCCTCAAACTTAAAAATCTGTATCGCGTCATTTTCATAAACGCGGGTGTAGTCAGGGTAGGCTTCAAGACTGAAGAGCAACAGGCCCGCCATGCGGCCATTCGCCACATCATCGGTGGCAGCAGTGCCCACAAGGCCACGGTGTACAAAAATGTAATCATACGTGAGATTGCGTTCTTCGGCCCATGTTTCAACGCAGCGGACATCCTCAAAAACGCAAGATTGCAGGGTGAGGAACGCCTGTTTGCGCTGGTAGAACTGCGCGGGGAGCCACTCATAGCCCTGGACGACGGTAAGGCTCACGCGCCCGGTCAGTGCCGGGAACCACTCCTGCACCGGCGTACCGAAAGGGTCGCCATAGGTCAACACCAGGAAGCGCGCCTCCGGGAGAGTCTCCTCCTGAATCCATGCCATTGCCTCCATCTCGGCGGGCGTCAGACGGATGTCTGCCAATTCCAGGGCAAAAGTATAAGCACTGAATAGCGTGTAAATTAAGAAAAACCCCAACACCAGCCGGAAATGCCGGCTCTTAGGTGCGAGCAACTGCACCGTTTCGGCCTTCTCCGGCCTGGCAAGCTGTTCCAACCGGCCAAACTGGGGCAGAATTACGTCCCGCATTCCCGCGCTCGCCAGCATCGCCAGGGGTATAGCAGCCGCAAAATAGGGATTGCGCGCATCCACCATAAAGGGAAGCACCAGCCAGGTAAGCAGCAAGAAGTCCCGGTGCATCAAGTTTACCAGGATACCGAGCATCCCCAATGCCATAACGACGGTCAGGTAAATTTCATGCCCAAAATCCAATTGCACCAGGGGCACCCAGAAAAACAAGTTATACATGCCGGTGCTTAACGAGGCATAAAAAGGCTGGATCCCATAACGCAAGACTAACGTTACCCACCAAGGAGAAGTTAACACCAGAATCCCACCCGCACACAGCAACGACTGCCCGATGGACTTGAATGTGCGTCCCCGGAAGAGCCAGAATAGCACGACGATAAAAAACGTGTGATACGTAATCTCCGGATGCGTCAAGATCAACAAACCGGCGTATAAAATCACACGCGGCACATATTTACGCTCACCGGACGAAAAGAGCCGGTACACAGCGGTAAGCGTCAACAGGGCAAAGACACTGGCCGGTGACCGTGCTACCCCACCACCCGTCACAAACAGATCAAAACTGGCGGGTAACATTGCAAAAGCCACCGTTGCCAATGCAGCACGGGTTTTTGACTCTAAGATGGTCAGACTCAACGCGTAAAAAGCAGGAATGGCGAAGATGCTGACAATGGGCGGCAGCCAGCGTATCAATTGGAGAGTGGGAATCCGGGTCAAATCGGCGATCACGGCCGTCAAATAAAACGCGAGCGGTGGGTAGGCAAAGGGAATCTGCGCCAGATTATACGTCGTGACCTGGGGCAGCATGTAACGCGCGTGGCGCAGGTCTTCCACCAGCGTATAGAACAGTCCTCCATCAAGGACAGGGGTCCCCCCCAACCAGGCCGGTATCAGACGCACCAACGCCCCCATCCCCACTGCCCAGACGAGCAGCAAAATCGCGATGGGGTTGCGTGCATGAGTAGTCTGTGTAGATTGTTGTTCGGACATAGTTTTTAGTTGCGAGTTAGGAGTTAAGAGTGAAGCGTGAAGCGTTTAACTCCTCATTCTTCACTCCTAACTCTTCACTCCTAACGCTTCACTTTCCCATTGTCGTATACGCTAATTATACTATAGTTAATCTTGGAGATAAAGACAATGCTAAAACATCATACAAAATCGGGTTACTCTTCCATATCTCACTCTATAAAGCTGTGGGGACAACGCAGTTTGCTCTTGTGGCTCGCTTACGCGGTGCGCATCATCACCCTGGATACGCAGGGATTATGGCGCGATGAAGTTGACCAATGGCGTTTCGCGTTGGCGCCACTACATGAGATGATCCAAAACTTCACCCGCCCAGGCTGGAACGGGCCGCTCTTTTCACCTATGCTGCGGGGCTGGATTGCACTGACGGGCGAAAGCGCCTTCGCGATGCGCTATTTCTCCCTGTTGTGGGGCGTCCTCAGTGTGGCACTAATCTACATCTTGGGGCGGCGACTGCTCAATGAAAACGGCGCGGTATGGTGGAGCGCGTTCCTGGTCACACTTTCTCCCTACCTGGTCTGGTACGCGCAGGAAGTCAAGATGTACACGTGGGTTCCAATGCTCGCGCTGCTCGCGCTCTACGCGCTGGAACGAGCTTGCATTACCCCCCACCCGCGCTGGTGGGTGATAGTACTGGGTGCGACCACGCTCGCCTTCTACAGTCACATCCTCGCCGCGCTCCTGATCCCAGTAGAGTTCCTGTGGTTCTGGCTTCATCCCCGCCGCCATCCAAAGGCATGGAAAGGCGGAGGAGGTGTGTTAGCCATGCTGACCCTCCCTTACCTGCCCCTGGTCCGTTGGCAGACTCGCCTCCTGCTAGAAATGCGGGAAACCGGCTTCCCGCACTATACCTTAGGGCAAATGGTAACCACGCTCACCAATGGGTGGAGTACCGGTATTAACGTTTCCGGCCTGTTCTGGGAACGAGTCACGCTTACGGCTATCATCATCTTCGCCGGATTGGCGATAACAGGCGGCATTAACCTACTCCGGCGTCATCGTTGGCACATTTTAGCTCGATTGGGATGTTGGCTATGTATACCCGTGTTGCTGATATGGATAGCCTCAATGCGAGGACCGATCTTCACCGATCGCTACCTCATTTGGGCTGCGCCTGCTTTTTATCTACTTGCCGGCACGGGATTAAGCTTCCTGCAACGCCTTGAGTACAAACTCGCCCCCCTGCTGTTGGCGACTCTCCTGGGACTTAACGGCGCGGGTCTTTATAAGCAAGCGCAATATCCCATCAAACCGCAATTTGAGGCGGCAATGATCTACCTGGAATCCCACCGCGATCCCCAAGAACCGTTGCTCTTTCAAATCCCCTACAACCAGCACGTGCTGCGCTACTACTACGGCAATCGCGTGATGGAACCGTGGGCTGAGGCTCCATTCACCAACTGGCGCCTGCCAGACGGCGGCTACCAAGTAGGGATGGACTACGTCAATGATGAAATGACCCGCATCCTACAACCCTACCCAGATAGCGTGTGGCTGATCTACTCCGAATTCACACTTTGGGATGAACGTGCCCTGGTTAAAGGCTGGCTGGATCAACACTACCGCTTGGCAGATGAAGTGCATTTTCAAGGCGTGAGTTTGTATCAGTACTTAGGGAATGATGGATAATGAATGACAGACGATGAATAAAGTCTTGTCTTTTTCTGAAAGGCGGGTACAATTTAGCCAGCCTAATCTAAACTACTAACATATAATAAGGTTGAGTGATTCAAAAAATTATAGTATGTAGAATACGAGATCGCAAGATTAGACTGTAAATTGAGGTTAAAAACTATGCCAGTTACGTATGAAGAGTTACAACAACAGCTTCTTCAAAAAGAAGTCGAATTAAAGTCACAATTAGAAGATGTGCAAAGTTCAGTGCGGGAGGAGGGGGTAGGATATAGTAACCATATGGCCGACGCAGGGAGTGAGGTTTTCGAACAAGCCCGCGATGTATCCCTGGCACGGACGTTAAAACGTTCATTTGAAGATGTTACTCGCGCGCTCAACAAATTTGAAGATGGCACGTATGGTCTATGTGAATCATGCGGTACTGTGATCGAATTAGCCCGCCTGGAAGCCCTGCCTTCGGCACGTTATTGTATGCGCTGCCAAACACGACTCGAAGGGAAACGATGAAACTAATACGCAACCGGCTCTTGCTGGGAGGAATTGCGGCGGCAGTCCTGATTGCCGATCAACTCTCAAAGCTCTGGGTCGTGAACCATTTAACCCTATATACAAGCATAGACTACATCCCGTGGTTGCGTCCTATTTTGTTGTTTACCTACGTCACCAATACCGGCGTAGCGTTTGGGATGTTCCCACAGCTAGGTGACCTTTTCGCAGTATTGAATATTCTTATCGTTGTGGGAATATTCATCTTTGAGCATTCGCTTTCTTCTGACGATCTGTGGACACGTTTATCATTAGGGCTGATCACGGGAGGCGCAATCGGAAATCTGATCGATCGCTTCGTACGGGGATCGGTGGTCGATTTTCTTGACTTCAACTTCTGGCCGTTGTACAACTGGGGAATATTCAATCTTGCAGATGCTTCTATTGTAATGGGCGTCATTTTGCTCTTGATTGTTTCTTTTTTCCTTGAGAGAACAGAAATGGCGGAGGCCCCAGCAGATGCCTGACTCCCACAGCTTGACCGTTTACGAGCCTATCCGTCTGGATCAATTTCTTGTTCAAACCTGGCCTGATTTAGGGCGGAAGGCTGTGCGTGAGTGCATCCAGGCCGGTGAAATCTTAGTCAATGCACATCCGGCGCGCAAAGCGGGCCAATATCTCGCGTCAGGGGATGAAGTTACGGTGCTGGTTCCACCTATCATTCCTGTACCCGCGGCTGATGCTGCTTACATTCCTGCCATGGATCTCAACATAGCGTACGAAGATGCAGAACTCATTATCGTAGATAAAGCAGCAGAAATTCCCCTTCATCCCACACCACGCTCACTTTATCCCACGCTTGCGCAGCAATTGGCAGCGTATGTCCCCGATATAGCCAATATCGGGGGCGTGGAACAGGCCGGCATGATTACTCGACTCGAAGCAGGCATCTCCGGTCTAGTTATAGCAGCCAAGACAGAATCCGTCTATCGCACGCTTCGCCACAGCCTCAAACGGCAACAGATCCGGCTTTCTTACTCTGTACTGGTAGAGGGACGGCTGACCGGTGAAGAGACAATAGAACAGCCCATTGGCAACGTAAAACGCACCCGCGAGCGACTGGCCGTCGCGCGTGAGGGCCGCCCGGCGCGCACACACTATCAAGGACAACATCATTACAAAGACCAAAATCGGGATTATTCTCTCCTATTGGTACGTCCTGAGACAGCACGGCGACACCAAATCCAGGTGCATCTATCCTGGTATGGCTTCCCGGTCGTGGGGGACAGAATTTATGGATCCCGGCACCAACCCCTTCTACAAGAGCGCGTGTTCATTCATCTTAGCGTGGTAGAATTTTTACATCCTACCAGTGGAGACCTTATCCACATAGAGTCCCCGTTGCCGGCCGAACTTTATTCAGTCTTGCGTTACATAACGCGGCCCAAAAAATAAGGGGATGTTTCAGCAGAGCAGGCCTTCTAGCCCACTCGACAGACAGAAGTGTCTATTCTACTTTATTTTCATAAGAATTTCTCGTTGACCGAAAATTTCACCAGCGGTTAGATAGAAATTGAATCCGTAATTCGTCATTCGCTATATTTTATACGAGGAATTACCCATTAATGTAGTGTGTTCCCAGCAGTTGGATGAAAATAGGTGCAATGCACTTTTTGAAGTGCATTGCATCATCACCGAGGGGGTAATTTTTCAATTTTAAATTTGTCAATTTGCGATTTTCAAGGGAGGTTTTATGCGCGAGTTAAATGTTGCTGTTGTACAGATGGAACCTGAATTAACTAAAATGGAACCCAATATCGGTAAAATGGCCGATATGATTGCAAAAATTGCTACCGAACAGCCAGTAGATATCATCGTTTTCCCAGAGCTATCGGTGACAGGGTATGAAGGGGGGACTCGCTTTGCGCAGATGGCGCAACGTGTCCCCGGCGCGGTGACCAACATTTTGGGACAGCACGCGACGGAATTTGGCGTTTATGTACTTATTGGGATGGCCGTGAAAGAGAAGGTAGAAAGTGTACTCTACAACAGCGCGGTCCTGATCGGGCCTGACGGCGGCGTGGCCGGTGAATATCGCAAAGTTCACCTGCAAGCCGAAGAACGCCTCGTGTTCCGTCCAGGCTATCGCATCGTGCCAGTGGAGACAGAAGTCGGCGTGATCGGGTTGATGTTGGGATGGGATCTGACCTTCCCCGAGATTTCCCGCAACCTGGTGCTGGATGGGGCGGAAGTCCTGCTCCTGCCGGCCGCGTGGCCCGCGCAGGAGGCGGATATGTGGCGTACTCTGCTGGTCGCCCGTGCCTATGAGAACGATGTCTTTATCGTCGCTGCCAACCGGATTGGCGAAGAGCCTTCGTACACATTCGCCGGCCAAAGCGCGGTGTTGGCCCCCTCAGGCGAAGTGTTGGCCGCTCTTGAGGAACCAGAAGAAGGCTATATCGTCGTCCGCCTGGACCTGGATGAAGTCCGCCGTCGCCGCGAGCAGACGCAGATCATCCTGGCGCGCCAGCCGGGATCGTATCGCGCGATTGTAAAAAAGTATTAAACTGAAACTTAATACGTGAGACGTGAGAGATTAAACCTTCCCGGAAGTTGCAAACTTCCGGGAAGGTTTATTTACGTTTTACGTCAGTTTCTTTTCGTAAATCCGGTAGGTGCGGTAAATCTCACCGTCAAAGTTTTCAGCGGTTTGCCGCATTGGGATATTGCTTTCCAACACCCATGAAATTTCGGCTTTTGTATATCCCTGGCGCAAAGCCGACAACAATGTCTCCAAAAACAGCACGGCATCTACTCCCACCCCACGGTATTCCTCGATGACTCCGCCGGCAAAAGCACGGATCGTATCTACCTGCCGGCGCACTTTCCACCGGTAGAGAAACTTGAGCATTGTCCACCACTCCGGGACACCGGGGCGAGGATAAGCGCGGCGTAAAGGCTGATTTAAGTCCGGCAGCGGGACCATAGCCCCCACCGTCTTGCCGTTCTTTTCGGCAAAAAAGACCGTTGCAGGATCAATCACCGGTCTGAGCGCCATAATCTCGTGCTCCAGCTCTGCTTCAGTCAACGGAACAAACCCCCAATTCTTCGCCCAGGCCGCGTTATACACATCCTTAAAGCGCGTCGCTTCGGCATCAAAATCCTGCATATTGATAGGACGCACATTAATTTCCGTTCGCTGCCGCACTTTTTCCGCCACCCGCAGCACCTTGGGGTTCACTCCAGAGCCATCCAACTTATAACGGGTAAGATCTACGATATAAGCATAGAGGTCCTGCGCCTTGAAATATCCTGCATCCTCAATAAAGTTCACAAAATAACGGGGATTATAGGTCATCATAATTAACGGTGGGCCGTTCCAACCGTCTACCAATAGGCCACATTCTTCGTTCGTGGAAAAACTGGCCGGCCCCCGAATGGCGTCCAATCCCTCACCGCGCACAAAGTCTTCAGCCGCTTTAAGCAGCATATCGGATGCTTCACGGTCCTCCAATACCTCATATAATCCAAAAAAACCTATATTCTCACTCCAATGATGGTTGTGATTAGGGTTAATGATGGCGGCAATACGCCCCACAATTTTGCCGTCGCGGCGCGCCAGGAAATAGCGCACTTTCGCGTGTTCGTGGAAAGGATGGTGCGCTAAGAGCTTCTCACAGTCTGAGCGCAGAGGCGGAACCCAATAGGGATCATTTTGATATACCTCCCACTGAAAATCAATAAATGCATGACGAGCTTCCGGTGTATCCACCGGTGTGACAATAATATTACCAGACATAAGATCTCCTTCAAAAATAGCAGATAGCAAATCACAAAATGACAAAATGACTGTTGCGGATTATAGCGGTTTCCGTTGATGGGTCAACAGCCGCAAACGTAATTCTGATACGCCGTTAATATTTTTCTAATCCCACCGCACTATACTTATAACATCAAAGAATATACAAGCCGATATAAACTATAACACGAGTTCATGAAGAAAGTTATGGACTTTCAACTATTTACGACAAGAATTAAAGGGATATTATCGCGGGTGGAGTATTGCACGCGATAATATCCCCTTTACCTTGCCGCTTTAGCGATCTATTTTCGGAGGAAGCGAAATGGAAGTTAATCGATATACAGAAAAAACACAGGCTGCTCTGTTGCGGGCGCAACGTATGGCGACGGAATATGGAAACCCGCAAATTGAACCTGAACATCTTTTGCTGGCATTATTAGAACAAACAGACGGCATCGTGCCCCAAATAGTCCTGCGGTTGGGGGGCGATCCACAACGGATGCGCGCCGACCTGGAGCAGGTAATTGGCCGCAAGCCCCGTGCCCAGGGTACAGCCGCGCAGGTCAATCTCTCAACAGCGATGTCGCGGTTGTTGCAAGCTGCCGAGCGCGAGGCCGAAGGGATGCGCGATGAATATGTCAGCACCGAACACGTATTGCTGGCGATGGCAGATACCAGCGCGGGAGATATTTCACGCTTCCTGGCTGCGCAGGGCGTCAACCGCGAAGCCGTACTGCGCACCCTGACTTCCATCCGTGGCAAACAACGTGTCACCTCCCAAACACCGGAGGATACGTACAACGTCTTAGAAAAATACGGGCGCAATCTGACCCAATTGGCACATCAGGGAAAACTCGATCCTGTTATCGGGCGCGATGAGGAAATCCGGCGTGTGATGCAAATTCTCTCGCGCCGCACCAAAAACAACCCTGTCCTTGTCGGGGATGCAGGAGTGGGCAAAACGGCCATCGTCGAGGGGCTGGCGCAGCGTATCACGCGCGGTGATGTGCCGGAAGGATTAAAACAAAAGGAGATTTTTCAGCTTGATATGGGCGCGCTGATCGCGGGCGCAAAATATCGCGGCGAATTTGAGGAACGGCTCAAAGCCGTACTCAATGAAATTGCACAATCCGAAGGGCAAATCGTCCTTTTCATCGACGAACTCCACACAGTAGTGGGCGCGGGCAAAGCCGAGGGCGCAATGGACGCGGGCAACCTGCTCAAGCCCATGCTGGCGCGCGGTGAATTGCACACCATCGGCGCGACGACGCTCGATGAATACCGCAAATATATTGAGAAAGATGCAGCATTGGAGCGCCGTTTCCAACCCGTCTATGTCGATGAACCGGACGTTGCAGACACCATCAGTATCCTGCGGGGACTCAAAGAACGCTATGACGCGCACCACGGGGTGCGCATCCAGGATGCGGCTCTGATCACTGCCGCCACGTTGAGCGACCGCTACATTGCCGACCGTCAATTGCCCGACAAAGCCATTGACCTGGTAGATGAAGCCGCCGCGCGGTTGCGGTTGGAAATCGACTCCAAGCCTGCCGAGCTAGACGAGATCGACCGCCGCGTGATGCAATTAGAGATCGAGCGCGAGGCCCTGCGCCAGGAACGCGATAAGGCCAGCAAAGAACGGCTCAAGAAATTGGAACAAGAATTGGCCGACTCAAAAGAACAGAGCAACGGCTTACGCGCCCGGTGGGAACAGGAAAAACGCATTATCCAGGACATCCAGAACATTCAACAAAAGATGGAGAGTCTGAAAATCGAGATCGAACACGCTGAACAGCGCAATGATTACGCGACGGCGGCAGAGTTGCGCTATGGCAAGTCACAGCAACTAGAGCGTGATTTAGCCACGGCAGAACAACAACTGGCAAAGGTCCAAGGAGATCGCCCTTTGCTACATCAAGAGGTCGGCCCGGAAGAGATCGCGCGCGTGGTCTCCGGATGGACGGGCATCCCTGTCTCAAAAATGATGGAAGGGGAACGTGAAAAACTAATGCGGATGGAACAAGAACTGCACCGGCGCATTGTGGGGCAGGATGAGGCCGTCGCTGCCGTCTCCAACGCCGTGCGCCGCGCGCGAGCAGGATTGCAAGCCCCCAATCGTCCCATCGGCACCTTCCTTTTCTTAGGGCCTACTGGCGTGGGCAAAACAGAATTGGCCCGCGCCCTGGCCGAATTCCTCTTTGATACGGAAGAAGCCATGGTGCGCATTGATATGAGTGAATACCAGGAGAAGCACACCGTCTCCCGCTTGATCGGTGCGCCGCCCGGGTATGTAGGATATGAGGAGGGAGGCCAGCTTACAGAAGCCGTGCGCCGCCGCCCTTACAGCGTGTTGTTGCTGGATGAGATAGAAAAGGCCCACACCGAGGTCTTTAACGTGCTGCTGCAACTGCTTGATGAGGGGCGTTTGACCGATGGGCACGGGCGCACGGTGGATTTCACTAACAGCATCGTGATTATGACCAGCAACACGGGCAGCCGGTGGATCAAGGAATTAGGTGTAGAGGGCGCACGGGAACAGGTGATGGCAGAATTAGATCGGACGTTCCGCCCAGAATTCCTAAACCGTATAGATGATATCATCCTTTTCGGCAACCTGACCCGCGAACACTTGAAAGAAATTGTGCATATCCAGGTTCGCAATCTGCGCAAATTGCTCCAAGAGCGCCAAATGCAGATTACGTTGACCGAGTCCGCCCAGACCTATCTGGCAGATCAGGGCTATGACCCGGTTTATGGCGCGCGGCCCCTCAAACGCGCCATCCAGCGCTATTTGCAAGATCCGCTGGCGATGGCGATACTCGAAGGACGCTTTGGAGAAGGAAACACAATCCAGGTAGATTTAGAAAACGAGGGGCTGGTTTTCAACGCCTCCTAAAAGCCGCGGCCAATTTTTCGAGATATTTTTCGGTTTCGAGTTTCACTCGAAACCGAAAAATATCTATTTCCCCGGCAACTACTCAGGTTCGATTCACAACCAGGATTTTCATCACAACCGCGCGATAATCTCATCCCGCTTGAAAGTGCGCACGGCGAACCAGAGGAGCGCAGCATCTACCAGCCATAACACAAGACCCACCAACACCACCACACCGACGCTGAGGTAGAGTACGCCGCTTATCTGTCCAAACATTAACATAATCACAGGCAACACGACCACGCCACCAATCTGATAGGCTTCCTGGAATGTATTGACTTTGGAAGAAACCAGGATCATCGAACCAAGCCCTAATCCAGCAGCAGCGGGCGCAACCCAGAACACCAATACAATCCACATCGCGTTGGGGAAGAAAATGCGCCCCATTGTGGGCCACGCGGCAAGATTTGCGGTAATACCGTATAACACAAAACTCCCCACCGCTACCAGGAACGCGGGAATCCACGCTGCCAGCATTTTACCTATAAAAAGTTCGGCATCCGTTGTTGGAGTATAGATCAGGGCTTCCAATGTCTTGCGCTCTTTCTCCCCGGCAAAACTGTTCGCAGCGATGGTGCTGGCTACCATCAGCGGCATAACCAGGAACAGTGGCGCAAAGAAATAAACAAGCATCACCACCACCATCGTCTGCACAGGTGAATATCCGGCAAACGTAATTTGCATATATCCGGGCATTGCATCAAAGAACATTGCCAAATCATCCAATTCGGAATCAGCCTCTGCTACCATCCAGGGCGCGGCGATACCAATACCTGCCGGCAATAAAATCATCAAAATTACGGGCAGCAACACAATGGGCAACATTACACCTTTGCTGCGCAACACAATCTTCAAATCGCGTATAGCGACGGCACGAACAGCACGAATATGCATAGTAAAGCTCCTGTAATTACCTTGTTACCCAGTCCCCGGCTACGCCTGATGCAGGGCAAAATATACATCTTCTAATGTGGGTTCCTGGAGTGTCAGACGATAGACACGGCCACCGGCCTGCACGATGGCCGCTAATAATTCCGGCACGCTCTCACGGTCAGGAAGAGAGGCAGAGATCACAGAAGTGCCCTTACCTAACGTATCAGACAGGGCAACATCGCGAACGTCGGCGAACGCGCGGAGGGTAGCCAATACTACCGCCAAGCCTGCCTCAGCCACCTCGATCTCCAAACGGGTGCCTTTCCATAAATTTTGCGCCAATTCCTGCGGTGTCCCAATCGCCACTAATTTACCCTGCTCCATAATCGCTACGCGATCACAAAGCTGTTGTGCTTCATTCAAATTATGCGTGCATAGAAAAACGGTGCGCCCGTCCGCCCGGCACCATTGTTGGATCAGCCGGTGAACATAGCGCGCGGCAACCGGGTCAAGGCCGGAGGTCGGTTCATCCAGGAAAATAAGTTCTGGCTCGTGAATCAGCGCGCGGGCCAGGGCCAACCGCTGGCGCATTCCCTTGCTATAGCCGCCCACCGGCTCATCCGCTCGTTCCACCAGCTCAAAATCGCGCAGCAAGGTTGTAATTCGGTTAGGAATCGCACGCGCCGGCACATCATACAGCGTGGCGTAGAGTGCAAGCTGTTCACGGGCGGTGAGTTTCTCACCCAACGCGGGGGTCTCGGTGAGAACCCCGGTGCGCCGTCGCAGAGCAGGCCCCTCCGACGACGGGTCTAAATTCAAGACCCGCGCGCTCCCTTCCGTCGGTGCAAGTACACCATTCAACACGCGCACGGTCGTTGTCTTGCCTGCCCCATTATGGCCCAGGAAACCAAAAACCTCCCCCCGGTAAATCTCCAACGTCAATGCATCCACAGCGGTCACAACATCTGTAGGATGCCCCCTTCCTGGATGATGCGCCACAAACTGGCGCGTGAGCGCACACGTAGTGATTACGGAATCAAGCAACATACATCGCTCCCTTGAAAATCGAAAATTGGCAAATTTAAAATCGACAAATTGCACCATTGATGGAAAGTGCGACGCACCTGTTTTCATCCATCAATGGTGAATCCCGTTCATAGAAACTTCTCGAATAGGATACAGTCTAGCTTAACACAAAATGGCTGAAGCTCAATAACACGACCCTAAACCCTAATGGGATCATTGACCGGGATATGGGAGGGTTGTATAATGAAAGTACCCTTCGGGAAGGAGCGGAACCATGCGACACGAAACTGTTGTACCAAGACTTAGCCCTAACTCACAAGAAGATGAAGCCTTTAGCGAACCGGCGATTAACGAACTGGCTCCTCCCCTACCCGCCGGCGACGCTACCCCCCTCCCCCCCCTGCTTACTACGAAGCTCTACATGCCCGCCCCACGCCCGGATCTGGTTCCACGCGCGCGATTAGCGCAACGATTGACCGATGGTCTCACGCTAAATCACCGGCTGCTGCTCATCTCCGCCCCTGCCGGCTCCGGTAAAACCACCCTACTCGTCAAATGGCTCTCGAACGCTGACACCGAACAAGATCCGTACGCCACCCCTCACCATCCAAGCCGCGAGCGACCCCCATGTTGGCTCTCCCTGACCGAGGATGATAACGACGCCGCCCGTTTCTTTACCTACCTCATTGCCTCGCTCCGCACAGCTTATGCCGATATAGGAGCAGATGCACTGAGTTTATTACAAGCTCCGCAATTACCCCCCATTAAAGCCATCCTCACGGTACTGCTCAATGACCTGGCGGCCACAATGGCAGCGGACCCTCCCCATAGCCGGCTCCTTCTCGTGCTGGATGATTACCACGTCATCGAAACGCCCGCCATTCACGATGCTATCATCTTCTTGCTGGATCATCTTCCGCCGCACGCACACATAGTTATTGCTACCCGCACCGATCCTCCTTTTCCACTACCGCGCCTGCGTACTCGTAATCAACTTACCGAAATCCGTGTGCAGGATTTGCGCTTCACCCCAGAAGAAACCACCATGTTTCTCAATCAAACTATGGGGTTAAACCTGACCCCTGCCGACATCACTGCGTTGGAAGCGCGTACTGAGGGCTGGATTGCCAGTTTACAATTAGCCGCGTTATCTCTGCGCGGACGATCGCCTGCTTATATCGCGGACTTTATCACCGCGTTCAGCGGCAGCCATCGCCACATCATTGATTACCTGGTAGAAGAAGTCCTGATGCAACAATCGCCGGAAATTCGCGACTTCCTGCTCCGCACCTCCATCCTGGACCGCCTGACTGCCCCATTATGTGATGCCCTTGTGGAACAAAGGGACAAAGGGACAAGGCGACAAAGAGACGAGGCTCAATATACCGTTTCTTCGTCACCTCCTCACCCTGTCACCCCGTCACACAGCCATATTTTTGCAAATAGCCAGGAAATTCTTGAGTATCTCGAGCGCGCCAACCTTTTCATCATTCCTCTGGATAACGAGCGTCACTGGTATCGCTACCACCGGCTCTTCGCCGATTTCCTGCGCGCTGCGCTGAACCCATACGGGACAGAGCAAGTAAACAACTTGCATCACCGGGCCGCCGCCTGGTACGCGACGCACGAGATGGTACCGGAAGCTATCGGGCATAGTCTCAAGGCCCAGAACTTCACGTGGGCAGCGCGCCTCATCCGCGATATTGCGGTGGATATCCTCAAGCGCAGTGAGGCAGGTACATTGTTGCACTGGCTGCAAGCCCTACCGGACGAAATAGTACAGGCCGATGCTAATCTCTGTATCTTTTATGCCGAATCGCTGCTTATTGTAGGGGAATACACCCATGTGGATATGTATTTACGGGCAGCCAAAGACGGAGCAGAGCGCGCTCCTTCCCCGGAAGAACAGCGCAGTATTCTCAGTCAAATCGCCGCTATACAAGCCTACACCGCGACCTACCGGGGTGATTTCCGCCGAGGGGTAGAGATGGCCCAACAGGCATTCGTCGATCTGCCGGGAGATAATTCCTTTTTACGTTCATTTGTGACCTGGCTGTTAGGTTTCAATCTATTCTTTGATACCGACATCGTAGCAGCACAACGCGCCTTTGATGAAACACTCAAATTGAGCCAAAGCACGGGCAATACATTGATTTCGGCCCTATCTATTTTCATTTCCGGGTATCTGTATAACTTGCAAGGTCATCTTCACCAAGCACAAACTTTCTTTGAACAGGGGCTCAAATTGTTTGAGAGTACTTCCTGGCTAACCGAAAATGCGGAACCCGCGCCCAGCATCAGCCTGGTCTATCAGGGGTTGGGTGAGGTTTTGCGTGAAGTCAATGAATTAGAAGCAGCCGAGCGAGCGCTGACACGCAGTATCATGTTCGCGCAACAATGGGGCAACGCCGAAATCCTATTGGATAGTTATACTGTGCTGGCGCGTATCCGGCAAGGATATGGCAATACTACGGGCGCACAACAAGCCATCGCCCAGGCGATAGCCCTGGTGGATGCTAACAAAGTTTCCCCTCTCAGCGCGCGGCAGGCAGAATCGCACCAGGCGCGACTGTGGATCAACCAGGGCAATGTAGCTGCCGCGGCAGCGTGGGCCGCGCACTGGGAACGATACCATGCCAACATACCGCTCATAGGGGCAGGTAACATCGCACTCTTCGTTCAATGGTTAGAATGTGTCGCATTAGCCCTCTTGGATATCACGCAGCACAACTTTGACACTGCGCTTACCCGTGTAGCCTCCCTGCACCAAAAGACGAAACGCTCAGGATGGTGGGGGATTACCATCGAACTATGGATATTGGAAAGTATGGCCTACTACGGCAAGGACCAAATTTCTGACGCGCTCACCGTGTTCACACGCGCGCTCACCCTGGCCGCACCGGAAGGCTATGTCCGCATCTTCCTGGATAAAGGGGAACTGATCATAGCTCTGTTGCGTGAGGCCCAGGCGCGGGGAATTATGCCCGATTACGTAAATATGCTGTTGCACAGCCAATCCACAACTCTCCCTCGCCCCCCTGCTCCCCAGCTCCCCAGCTCCCCAGCTACCTTTTCCCTAACCGAGACTTTAAGCGACCGGGAACTCGAAGTCCTTCATCTCATCGTCGCGGGTGATACCAACCGCGAGATCGCCGACAAGCTCTTTATCGCCATCAGCACGGTCAAAACCCACATCAACAATATTTATGGCAAATTAGGGGTATCCAACCGTGTACAGGCTGTCACACGCGCAAACGAACTAGAAATATTGAGCTGGGCGTGAAGAGTTAAGAGCGAAAAACGGGAATAGAACGAATCTTTTTCATACCCCACGGTTACTCAAATAAAGATTTGTTATCACTTCCCCACCCAAGCAGGAAATACAATTATAATATAGGGCAAAAACCTATCCATCGAAGGAGTCCTATAATGAAATCTTATTTATATTCTGCCTGGTCAGGATTATTGCTTTTAACGTTGTTGCTATTTCCACACCTGTCGGTAGCGCAACAGAATGATACACGCCGCCCGCTCCCGCAAACCACATACGCCTCCGGTAATGAAGGAGCATGGCACTCTTATACGGGTATGCATTACATCAGTGTTTTAAGCGCGGCAGGCGATGAGGTCTGGGCAGGTACAGAGAACGGACTACTCCGCTGGCAAATCAATGATGATATCCCCACACGCTATACAACTGCTGACGGGCTGGCTCACAATGATGTCCGGGCACTTACCGTTGATCTGCAAGGGCGAATTTGGGCAGGAACTGACGGTGGCGGCATTAGTGTTTTTGATCCTACCACCGAGACCTGGCATACCTATACTACAGCTGATGGTTTAGTAGACAATGTTATTCACACCTTAACCACAGACCATACTGACCGCATCTGGATCGGAACTTCCCATGGCTTGAGTGTTTTTGACCCTGCCACTGAAACCTGGCATACCTATACTGTAGCTGACGGCTTAGAATACAATCATATTGTTGCGCTTACTGTAGACCATACTAACCAGCTCTGGGTCGGAACTTATCCCCATGGCATGAGTGTCTTTGAGCCAGCCAGCGAGACTTGGCACACTTATGACACGAATATCTGCGTTATTACCTCTCTCGCCGTAGATGACACTAACCGCATCTGGACTGGAGGAAACTCCAACTGTGGTGTACGTGTCTTCAACCCCGCCACCGAGACCTGGCACATGTATACCACGGACGATGGCTTAGCATACATGAATGTCGTTGCCATCGTTATAGATAATGCTGGTCGCGTTTGGGCTGGAACTGAGATCGGCATAAACTTAAGCGTCTTCGATCCCACCACCGAGACCTGGCATACCTACAACGGCAGCTTTTCTTCCTGGGCCACCCTTCTTACTCTGACCCTAGACCATGCTGGACGCGTCTGGATCGGGACCGAGAATCATAAAGTAAAAATCTTTGATCCCGATACCACAACTTGGTACACTTATTTCACGGCTGGCACCCCAGTAGGCAGCGCGGAGATTAAGGCGCTCACCGTAGACCATACTGGTCGCGTCTGGGTTGAAACCACTACTAAGATGAGTGTCTTTGACCCCACCGCCGAGACCTGACATACCTATACTACGGCTGACGGGCCAACAGGTAATTATGTTTATGCCCTCACCGTGGATCACGCCGGTCGCATCTGGGCAGGAACTACCTCTGGTGCAAGTGTTTTCGATCCTGTCACCGAGACCTGGCACACCTATACCTTCGCTGAGGGATCAGCACACAATCACATTTATGCCCTTGCCGTAGACCATACAGGTCACATCTGGGCTGGTCACCACGGTATAAGTGTCTTCGACCCTACTACCGAGATCTGGCACACTTATACCACAGCTGACGGCTTAGCAGATAATTATGCTGCTGCTCTCACCGTAGACAACGCTGGCCACGTTTGGGCTGGAGCAGGCGATGGCGTGAGTGTCTTCGACCCTACTACTGAAACTTGGCGCACCTATACCATGGGCGATGGGTTAGTAAATAATTATATTCATTTCCTCACCGCAGACCATGCTGGCCGCATCTGGGCTGGAACTCTCTACTCCGGTGTGAGTGTCTTCGACCCCACCACCGAAATTTGGCATACTTATACCACGGTTGATGGCTTAGCAGGTGATTATACTCAGGCCCTCACCGTGGACCTGCTTGGTCGAGTATGGGTTGGAACTTCCAGCGGACTCAGTGTCTTCACACCAGCTACGCTTCTACCCGTATCCCCTGACACTGAGACCCATCTTTATAGTGCCGGCACTTTCTCCTTGACCATTCCTGCTGGCGCCGTCACCACCACCACCTATCTGCAACACACACCATTAACCGACATCAGCGCGCCGCGTCCCGCAGCCTTGCATTTCACCGGCGACGCCTTCCGTCTGACGGCCTATCAAGCAGGTCTACCGCTATCTGCCCTCAACTTCGCGCGCCCTCTCACCTTGACACTGCATTACAGCGATACAGCAACTACCTACCTCCAAGATGAAGCCTCCCTCACCCTCCAACGGTGGGATGAGTCCACGGCTACCTGGTATGATGCCGCCTGTGGTCATTATCAGCGAGACCGCGCCGCGAATGATCTCACGGTGCCCCTTTGCACCACCGGAAAGTTCGCGCTCTTTGGCTCTCCCCAACCACCACACACCCTTGCCTTAACAACACCCTCGACACTCACCGTCAATACCGCCATTCCTCTCCTCACCACCCTCACCCCACTTACCAGCACCCCTCCCTTTACCTATACCTGGTATACCGGCGCGCGCGCCCCGGTCGTGCATACGCATCACGCCACCAGCGATACGCTCACTTTGCGCTGGCTCTATCCCGGCCCGCAACCCATCACCGTCACCGTTGCCAATGCCTTCGGCCACATACTCACCACGACCCACACGCTCACGGTCAACCTGGCCTCGACCAACGCCGTCTCTATCAGCGGCCCTCGCGCCACGGCACTGAGTCGCGCCACCGCCTTCACTGCCACAGTCTCGCTGGGTACACTCACTCTCCCCGATACATTTATCTGGCAGGCTAGCGGCTACCCCACCACCTGGCATACCAGCACGGTACAAGATACGGCTACCTTCACCTGGACACTGCCCACTACGGGGACGCTTACCTTGCTGGGACCAGACGCCATGCCCCGCGTTGTGACCGTCACTGTTACCGCTCGCCGCCACACACTTATCTACGGCTCCGCCACGCACACCGTCACCCTGCTAACCCGCAGCCGTTATCTCCCATTTATTATACATTCTATCCGGCACTGATAATTGTAGTCTGAATCTTTCTTCCTTTTCCTCCCCCTCACTCCACCCCCTGGAGGATGACACTCCACCCCTCTGTATATTACACTGTAAGTAATATACAGAGGAATTACCCATTAACGCGGTGTGTTCACCAGCAGTAGGATGAAAATTGAATCCGTAATTCGCTATTCGTAATTCGCTATTTT
>JAFGFI010000310.1 GCA_016931185.1 Anaerolineae bacterium | reverse complement strand
CTATTAGCGGTCTAGTCAACCCGAAAATTTGCAGCATGACTACGTGTTTGGACTACATGATATGTTGGTAGCTTCCGGGAAGGTTCACAGGAATAAGCAATGAGTAAAAAATGTGATATAAAGTGTAGTGAGGGACCCCCCGTTACATTGTCCCGACGACAGTTTTTACGCGGGATGGGAACGGCGGCACTGGGGCTACTGGCAACCCGGTGCAATGTGGAAACATCGCCGCCAGCTTCATCCCCTACCGGAACGCTCGAAGTCATGGCGACATCGACTTCCACTGCTACTGCCACCCTCGCGCCCACTTCTACCCCAATGCCCACATCTACCCCTACTGCCTCACCAATACCCACGCTAATTTCCACAACTACGCCCTCTCCCGCCCCGACTTCGGTTACACTTGCTCCCGCTACCGTCACGCCGCCATTAGCGCGGGTCGCCATTGCGCGGGCAAAAACTTATAATCGCGCGCTCATCCGGCAAAAGGTTGAGGCGATGTTCGATGGTATCGGCGGATTAGAAGATGTGCTGCGACACGGTAACCGTGTCGCACTGAAGGTTAATCTGACCGGCGGTGATTACTACGCGCCGCCGGCAGGCTTCTCGGCTATTGAGAGCTACCTCACCCATCCGGAAGTCGTGCGCGCCGTGTGCGAATTGCTACGTGACGCGGGCGCGCGCGAGCTTTTCATCGTAGAAGCCGTCTTTGATGACATTTCCTATCCCATGTTCGGCTACGAAGACATCGCTAAGGCTGTAAACGCCACACTGATTGACCTGAACTTGCCCGATCCTTATCCAGACTACACCATGATCCCGGTAGGAAACAAAGCCTTGATGTATGAAGCATTTACCGTCAATCCTATACTAGAAGAGATCGATGCCTTCATCTCCGTCGCTAAAATGAAATGCCACTACGAGTGCGGTGTCACCCATTCGATGAAAAACCTGGTCGGCCTGGTTCCGGCCACAGAATACCGGCAGGATGCGTCCCACTGGTGGCGCTCGGCCCTGCATGGGACCGACCAAGAGGTCAAACTACGCTTGCCCCGGGTGATTCTCGATCTGAACCACGCACGCCCCATTCACCTGGCTATTGTAGACGGTATCAAAACCGGTGAAGGTGGCGAAGTACCACGCGGTACGTTTGCCCCGGTGCAACCTGGTGTGCTCTTGGCAGGCAAGAACCCCGTCGCCACCGACGCTATAGCCACCGCCGTGATGGGCTTCGATCCCACCGTCGCAGCTCCCAACGCCCCCTTCCTGCGTGGCCACAACTACCTCAACCTCGCGCGCCAGTTGGGGTTAGGCACAAACTGTCTGGAAGAGATCGACGTCGTGGGCGCGGCAATTGCGGATGTCGTATATCCATTCAGGCCAAGCCGTAGTATGTGAGCGGATGACGGATGACGAATTGCGAATTGCGAATTGCGAATTGCGAATGACGGATGACGAATGACGAATGGCGAATGACGAATGACGAATGGCGAATGACGGATGACGAATGACGAATGACGAATGACGAATGACGGATGACGAATCACGAATCACGAATGACTCATATCCAGTTTTGGACTATTCAATAACAAGGAGTTATCTATGAAAATCACACAACTTGAGACTATGTTTGTTAAACCCCGTTGGCTGTTCCTCAAAATCCACACAGATGAAGGACTTGTCGGACTTGGGGAACCTGTGGTGGAAGGCCGGTCACAAACCGTAGCCGCTGCCATCCACGAAATCGGGCGCTATCTGATCGGGCAGGACCCGCGTCGTATCGAGCATCACTGGCAAGCTATTTATCGCGGGCAGTTCTATCGTGGTGGTCCGGTACTGTGCAGCGCGATCTCCGGCATCGAGCAGGCCCTGTGGGATATCGTTGGCAAATGGCTCGGTGTACCTGTTTACCAACTGCTTGGCGGCGCGACGCGTGACAAGATCCGTATGTATGGCTGGCTCGGCGGTGCAACATACGGAGACTACATCGAGAGCGCAAAGGTCAGCACGGCGCAGGGCTTCACCGCGCTCAAAATGGGTATTCCCGGCGCGCTCAATATCGTGGACACGCCTGCTGCTTTAGATAATATCGTGGAACGCTTCGCGGCAGTGCGCGAAGCCGTAGGACAAACGGTCGATATAGGCATTGACTTCCACGGGCGCGTCAGTCCGGCGATGGCCGTGCGGCTGGCGCAGGCACTCGAACCCTACAGCCCGATGTTCATTGAAGAACCGGTGCTGCCGGAGAACGTGGATGCCATGGTCACCGTTGCCCGCAGCACCACCATCCCCATTGCAACTGGCGAACGGCTGTTCGCTAAGTGGGGCTTCCGCGAGGTGTTGGAAAAGCAAGCCGCCGTCATTCTTCAGCCCGACCTCTCCCATGCGGGCGGCATCCTGGAGACTAAGAAGATCGCGGCGATGGCAGAAACGTATTATGCCGCCGTCGCGCCGCATTGTCCCCTCGGCCCTATCGCGTTGGCATCCTGCCTCCAACTGGATGCCTGTATTCCCAACTTCCTCGTGCAGGAACACGTTACCCTGGGCGATGGGTACCTCAAAGCCCCCTTCGTTATCGAAAACGGGTACATCTCCTTGCCTACCCAACCAGGATTGGGGATCGAATTGGACGAGGATGCCCTGGCCGACAAATGCTACGATGGTGCGTGGGAAACACCGCGCCTATGGCATAAGGATGGGTCGGTGGCAGATTGGTGAAGTCGCAAACGATATTTTTCGTCTCTGAGTGTAGCTCAGAGACGAAAAATATCCCCTATTCCCATCTTTAAGGAGAACACAATGTGCAGTATCGATATCAACAAAATCAAGACCAACCCCGTAACAGACAAATTACGTAGCGGGCAGCCCAGCGTGGGGACGTGGCTGTCACTTTGTTCCCCGGCGGCAGCGGAGACAATGGCACACATCGGCTGGGATTGGCTGGTGGTGGATGTGGAACACAGCCCGGTTGGGTTCGACACGATGGTCAATTGTTTCCGGGCGGCGCAGTTAGGCGGCGCGATACCGATGGCGCGCGTACCCTGGAACGACACCATCTGGATTCAACGCACGTTGGATGCGGGCGCGCTGGGCCTGGTCGTGCCGATGGTCAACTCGGCAGAAGATGCACAACACGTGGTCGGCAATATGAAATATGCGACCCGGGGGCAGCGCAGTTTCGGCGGCAGCCGTATTGCGGCCTATATTGATGGGGACTACCGCACCTGGACCGACGAGAACCTGGCCATCATCGTGATGATCGAAACAGTCCAGGCCGTCGAGAACGCCGAAGCCATCCTGGCAACGGAAGGGGTGGTAGGATGTTTTATCGGCCCGAACGATCTCGCGCTCTCGCTAGGCATACACCCTCGTGAGACCGGTCCCGGCACAGTACACGAGGCCGCGATGATGGAGGTGCTGGCAGCGGCAAAAAAGACGGGCAAAGCAGCGGGCAAACACTGCTTCAGTGCAGCAGAATTGAACCTGCGCATCAAGCAAGGATTTCAATTCCTTGCGCTCTCCAGCGACCTCGGTCTCATGTCGAAGGCCGCCGGGGAAGAGTTCAACGCCATTGACTTTTCGGGGGGTGCAAGCACCAGAAATGAGGAAGCTGGCAAACAAAGCTTGTATTAATGTGCCGGGCCGCCAATGGTCAGTCTATCACGCAAACCGTCGCCGCGATTGAAGCGCATTTACTCTGAACAGGGATGATATTTTAAGATGCAGGAGAAAAAAAGGTTACAACCTTCTCGAATATTTCTGCAAATAGTCGTTATATTTTTATTGATCACAATCTCTTGCAGAAGGAATATACTTCCATCCACTGAAACGAATAGGGTTCCAACATGTACAGAGATTGGCCAGACGTGGACCTCACCCGTGGATGGGGTGGTTCTGATTTGTGTGCCGGCTGGCGGATTTCTGATGGGTGCTGCTGAAACAGATAAGCAGGCTCATGATGATGAAAAACCTCAACACTGGGTAGACCTGGATGCTTTTTGGATTGATCGCACCGAGGTTACCAATGCCAATTTTGCCCGGTGTATAGAAGCTGGTGTATGCAATCCGAAGATTTATGAACTATCTGCCCTAACGTATACCCCGTATGCGGTTCACCAGGATTATCGGAGTTTTCCGGCACTTTTGTATGAAGCCGACGTAGCTGCGGCGTATTGCCAGTGGGCGGGCAGACGTCTTCCGACCGAGGCCGAATGGGAGAAAGCTGCTCGCGGGATGGATGGCAGAAACTATCCTTGGGGCAATGAAGAACCTGATTGTACAAAAGCAAATTATTTGGAATGTAAAAATACCACAGAATCCCTTGATCCAACGGGGCCTAAATGTGGATACAGCAGTATTTGCCGGACGACCATGGTTGATCAGTATGTGACCGGAGCCAGTCCCTATGGCGCTCTCAATATGGCCGGCAATGTGTGGGAATGGGTGGCCGATTGGTATTCACCAACATATTACACGCGCTCTCCTACACACAACCCAACCGGGCCGGATGAAGGAGAGTTCAGAGTTCGCCGGGGAGGCGGCGCCAAGAGTATAGAGACAGACCTGCGTGTTACCGCGCGAGCCAGTGGCCAGGGCCATCATTATTTTGATGGGCAGATGGGATTTCGCTGTGCAGTCAACTCGGCTACACCGTAATTTATCCAAATGCTGAGCCTTCTCCAGGCTTATTTCGTCCTTGACAAAGCATTATTTCAGAGTAGGTTTCATCTTAAACGTATAAAAACAGGGGCACCCCTATTTGCGGAGGAAATTTCAATGAAAGTTTTAATCGGTGCTAATCTGATGGGGCTAGAAGAAGCAATCCCCGATCTTCAGCAGAAGTATCCTGATGTAGAATTTGTATATTGTCCTGACCGCGAAGACATCGCCACTGCGATTGCCGATACCGATGTGTATATGGGTTGGATGAGTCGTGACTTGTTCCTGGCAGCCGGGCAGCTCAGGTGGATTCAGTCACCCAGTTCGGGTGTCAATACCTACCTTGCTATTCCTGAATTGGCCGCAAGCGATGTGCTGCTGACCAGCGCGCGCGGGACGCACGGCGCGTGCCTGGCAGATAGTACCTTCGGGATGATTCTCGCGTTTACACGGTGCATTAAGGATTTTGTACTCACCCAGCAACAGCACACGTGGGCCAACCGCGAATTCCGATCCAAAATGGTCGAGTTGACGGGCAGCACGATGGGCATCATCGGCCTCGGCGCGGTGGGACGCGCTATCGCCAAACGGGCCGTCGCCTTTGACATGCGTGTCATCGCCGTGGACATGTTTACTGAGGACAAGCCGGACACCGTTGAAGCATTGTGGGGACTGGAACGCCTGCCCGAATTGCTCGCCGCTTCGGATTACGTGGTCATCACCGTACCCTACACCGCTAGGACAGAGGGCATGATCGGCGCGGAACAGATCGCCCAGATGAAGCCCGGCGCGTTGCTGGTGGGCATCTCACGCGGCAAGATCATTGATGAGGCCGCGCTGGTTGAAGCGTTAAAGAACGGGCATCTGAGGGGTGCCGCGCTCGACGTGTTCGCTCAAGAACCTCTCCCCGCGGACAGCGAGTTATGGGATATGGAGAATGTACTCATCACACCCCACGCCGCCGGTGGCACACAACTTGAGAGAGCGTATGTTCT
>JAFGFI010000309.1 GCA_016931185.1 Anaerolineae bacterium | reverse complement strand
CTATTAGCGGTCTAGTCAACCCGAAAATTTGCAGCATGACTACGTGTTTGGACTACATGATATGTTGGTAGCTTCCGGGAAGGTTCAGGAGCTTGAGCGATGCTTGAGAGGGGATGCTTTCCCCTCTCAAGAGATGTGATCCAACTTTAGCCTAGAAGTGTCAATCTGATAAGCAAGGTTTCTGAACCTTGCCAAGATATGCTTTCACGTCCTCAAACGTTGCTGCGGAAATCACCTTTTCATCTCGTAGCGTCTCCAAAATTTGCCCGATGGTAAGTACTGCGTGCAGGCAATGGCCACTTTCCGCTAATGCGGCCTTGCCGCCCTGTTCCCGATCCACCAATACGACGACATCGTTGACCTTCAGGCCTGCCTCCTGTAATGTGCCGATAGCCGTGAGCAAGCTGCCCCCGCTGGTGATGACGTCCTCAATGGCAACGGTGACCTGTCCCGGTTCATACGCGCCCTCAATCGCCTGCCCTGTGCCGTGCGCTTTGACCTCTTTGCGCGGGTAGATCATCGGTTGCCCTAATTGAAGCGCGACCGCCGCTGCTGCCGGCAACGCGGCATAGGGTACTGCCGCGATGCGATCAAAAGTCAGGGTTTTGACGATGGCCGTATATGCCCCTACGACCTGTTGAAACAGCGCGGGGAACGAGATCACGCGCCGCAGATCAATATAGATGGGCGATCGCTTTCCCGAAGCCAGTGTGAATTCGCCAAACTGGATACAGCCGGCCTCGTATAAGGCGCGGACCAGGGGGAGAGAAGAAGCAGAGGAATGACTCATTAACCCTGTACGTTCACCGGCGGTTGGATGAAAATTGGATTCGTAATTCGTAATTCGTAATTCGCTATTTTCAAGGAAGCAGGGGAGCGACGGAGCAGGGGTGACAGGGTGGCGTTGTTGGTTGATGGCGTCTCGTAGGTGTTCCGCAGCGGCGCGGGGGGAGCCGGCGTAGAGGACGGCGCGCGAGACAGGGACGATGAGGCCGCTGCCATCTGCATCCAGGCCCGCCGCGAGGGCATCTGCCAGGTTGCCACCCTGCGCGCCGATGCCCGGCGCGAGTATCCAGTGTTTAGGAGCTAACTGCCGGACTGTGCGCAGTGCCTCGACCTGCGTCGCCCCCACCACAAAGCCGATTTGCGCGGCAGACCGATCTGTGTCTCCCCACATTTGCGCGGCGGTAGCGATGTGTGCGAAGAGCGGGGGGACGCCGTGCTGTTGTATCTCGGCTGCCGATGGGTTGGAAGTGTAACACAATACAAAGACAGCCTTTCCCTCGTAAGCTAGGAAGGGGGCGATACTGTCCCGTCCCAGGTAGGGACTGAGCGTAATCGCGTCCGCGTTAAGCACCTCAAAAGCGGCGCGCGCGTAAGCCTTTGCCGTGTTGCCGATGTCACCGCGCTTGGCATCGAGTAACACCGGCACCTCCACCGCGTGACATGCCGCGATCACATCCCGCAGTGCGTCCATTCCCTCCGGCCCATACTGCTCAAAGAAAGCGCTGTTAGGCTTATAACAGCATACCCGATCGCGCGTCTGTTCGATGATGTTTAAACAAAACGCCTTCACGCGCGCCACATCCGGCGCGCCCGGCAGAACATCGTCCGGCATTCGGCCTACTTCTGGGTCCAACCCCACACAAAGCAGCGACCCATTCCGCGTTATCGCGGCTGTCAACGTATCTATAAACTTAAATTTCATTCTACCCTCCAATAAGTGATGCCCATAATTCATAACCTATCCTATCTCACCCATCACGTTTCGCGTCTCACACCACCCCATCCAAAATCAATAGGGCATCTTCCCAATGTCCCGGTACGGAGAACCACGCGGTCTTGGGTTTGGGGAACATCCCGCCGCCCAAGTTGCCGGTAGCGTGAATACCGGCGTCGCGCTGCTCGCCGTTCCGAGGGTCTACCCAGGTTGCGCGCGCCATGCGCGTTGCAATTTTATCCAAATGCAGGTTCACGTGACATTGACTGCTCAGATAAATCATCGCGCAGCTTCCATCGACTGCGCGTAGCGCCGTGTTGAGCGTGCGCTCGCAGCTCACACCACTGTCAAAGAGACCTTGATCGGGTAGCATTTGCCACCACGGACGTGAGGTTACAATGGATTTGAAATGCGTCATCTGGTCTGCGCCGGGTGTATCAAAGGTAGCCGTCCAATTTGATCCCATCCGCCACATCTGATCCTGCCCATAAGTGAAGAACCCCCCTGCCATAAAGGCCCACCATGCCTGCCGCCGCACGATGAGGGGCGTGATTGGCCCGAGGGGGTATTCCGGCCCGTTTTCGTAAGCGCCTTCCCCCAAGACTACCGGTTTCACCGGGGTGCGCAGCGCGTCCGAGAGTACAGCGGGGTAAACTTTAGGCCATTCTGTCCACGTCTCGATCATATTGAAGTCCAACCAGTCCTCATCGTGGAAAAACTGGCTTGAGGAACGCCATCCACAAGGATGATAAGTGATAAGATGTGCCCCTTTATCTCCCTCGCGCAACCCCTGTGCTAACGCGCGATATACTTCCTCATAATCTGTGGGTACGCGGTCGCCGCCGTTGACCCAAACGATGTTGGGCGCGTCCTTGTATCGCTCTCCTAACCAGCGACCATAAGCGCGCGCGTTCTCCCTATCGAAGACATGGGCATTATTAACGTAGTATCCCCAAGTAGGTAACATTGCCAGGATCAGACCTGATTCCTCGGCCAGCGCGATCAGGTGATCTACATATTCAAAATAGGCAAGATTAGGATCGGCAGGTGTAGTTTCCCAGGGGCGTTGACCTGTAGGGTTAGAACCGGGGTGTGGATCTTCGAAGCCGGTACCTCCACCCCAGGCTAACACGCCCTGGATTATGGTAAATCCCTTCTGCGCGCGGTTTTTCAGATACATAGCGGCTTCCTCGGGCGCATATTGGACAAAAAGGGGCCACGCGGTATCCCCTAACCAGAAAAACGGTTCGCCCGTGGCATCTACAAAATAACGCCCGTTATTGCTGACACGAAGTGGCCCTTTGAAGCTAAACAAATTCTTTATCATAGTTTGTTCCCCCTGAGAATCGAAAATTGGAAAATTTAAAATTGACGAAAAGTTACACTTTGCGCCGGATTGCGCGGCTAAAGCCGCCGGAAAAGAGGGTATTTTTTGATTGCGAGCGTAGCTCGCAATCAAAAAATACCTACTTAAAAGCGATTTTAGTCGCACAACCTAATTGCGGCTAAATATCCTGCTGTGAAAAAATGTCCGGTATAACCTAGTTTTTTCAGGTAGGTGAATTATACAGTTTTGGATAGACTATTGCAAACCTTAAATGAATTGTGCTACAATGAAAGCAAGATCGGAGTTCTTTATAAGATGTAGTTGGCGGGTATTTTCTCCGCACATACAGAAAAAGTGGGTGTTTAGCCGCAATTGGGGCGGATTTTGTGACTCATGGGGGAGGTACGTTACCCTAATAAAAATCGCCCGGTAACTTTTCTACCTTATGGAGGTTAAAAATGCGCAGGATTATCTTAATATTAGCAGTTGTTATTGTATCGGTCGGTCTGCTCTTTAGCCTGTTCTGGTCCATCTCCACGAGTTCTGGACGCCAGGTTCTCACGTGGCGGGTTATCCTGGAGAAATATTTGACATATAAGGGAGTTTTACCGGATTATACGGAAGCTGTGGTCGCTGCCAGCCAGGCTAAAAACCCACAAGTCTTCACGCCAAATCCTAATTTGGTGAATTATCATGATTTGGGTTACTACATTACTTATAATAAAAAATACGCTGACGATGACTTTGAGAATCTCCCCCCTTTCCCTCCCGAAAAAGTTATGTGTGTTCTCTTAGAACACCCTGAGCCGCCAACTGCCAAACTTGTGCGCCGCGTCGTTTTTGTCAACTATTATCGCGATCTGTATACGGCTTCGTGGATGGTTTACGAAAGCGCGCCCGCCCCCTTTCCTGGCTGGATAGATGAAACACTCGTTGAACTGGGATGTACGCTGGATTTAGAGGCGCAATATTTCTTCGTTATTGCTGCTGACCGCGTATAATCACGGGCATAAACCCATAATATGGCGCGCCGGGCTTGTAACGCAAGTTTACCAATACCTGCCCTAGGTTTCCCCTGTTCTCTGCGTCTGTCCCTACCTCAAATGCGCCATACCAATAATGCGTCGTCATCCCCAAATCATTCGTGATACCGGAGGTCACATCCCAGGTTAGATTCAAATCAAAAGGACTGCCACCTGTCACCGGTGTGGGGCCGGTGACCGCCAGCGTCCCGGTATCCGTTTTGGGCACTACCGCCGATCCCAATACCACGCGATCCGGAAGGGTGGCCGAAGTCTGCCCGGAAACATAGTTCTGAACCAGAATATGATAAGTACCGGGTTTTAGTTCATCGTCCTGGATAGAGCAGGATTCCAACGCTACATCGATTGTTGTCGCCACGCACACTTTCTCCTCGGATTCGGGGATGCCGTTTCTGTTAGCATCGAATGTGACACGCATGTCCAGGTCGGGCGAAGTGGTTGTGATGATCTCCGCGACCAGGCGCATATCTCCGGCGGTCACAGTACGGGTAATATAGAAGGTTCCCCCTTCATCATACGGGCTATCCTTGTTTGGATCCTCAACAATGAATTGCTCCACCAGATCGGCTTGTGCCATTCCGTGGATGTCCACCGTCAGACGGGTAATTTCCATTGCAATGATGTCTTCCACCTGGGTTGTACCTGCTTTTAGAGGCGTGTCAATGGTTTTCAACGCGGGTAAATTTGAGGGTGAGCGCGTGACGGCCACCGGGAAATGCGCGGGGACGGTTTGGGTCACATCGGGTGTGAATCGCACAACCCCGAATAACCACGTGTCCGGCGCGGCATGGCTGACATCGGCGGTGATGGTCACCGTCTGCACGGCTCCCGGTGCAAGTTCGAAGTGATCGGGAATAAGGGTCAGTGTAAAGTCCCTGGCGATCCCCGAAATTTCCCAGGTTACAGTGATGGCCATCGTACTGGACAGCGCGCGTGTCCACCGGCATTGTTCCAGACATTCAGGTTGCGCCAGACTTGCCAGGTTCAGCGCGGCCGGGTCCCCATCATAAGCGGGAGCGGCATCCCGCATTTTTGTAACTTCCTCATCCAGTACGAAACCGGCCCTGTTGGCTAAGGCTACGTCAATGCGGCCCGCGCCCACGTCAAAGGGGGTAGCAGGTGTCACGCCATCTTCCTTTGATACACTTTCGACAGACGTACTCATCAGCGCGGATTGCACTTCCATAGGTGTCCAGGTGGGATGTAGTTTGCGCAGGAGCAGGGCGGCCCCGGCTGTATTGGGGGAAGCCATCGATGTGCCGGTATAAAAGTTAAACTCTGGCGGCGACCCCGGCACGGTTGTGTGGACGGCGGCTAGAATGTCGGTGCCCGGTGCGGCGACATCCGG
This sequence comes from Anaerolineae bacterium, assembly GCA_016931185.1. Classification (GTDB taxonomy): domain Bacteria; phylum Chloroflexota; class Anaerolineae; order B4-G1; family SLSP01; genus JAFGFI01. The sequence goes on along the minus strand of JAFGFI010000309.1, from coordinate 1,883 downwards.
CTTGATCAGTTGCGGGATAAAATTCGGCCCCCGGCTGCTGCTGGCGTTCATCTGATCGCCGTAAGCATCGTCAAAACCCAACGTCGTCCCGGCAATCGTTGCCGTCTTCTGTACTGCCGTACCGGCCAACCACGCTCGTAACCGTATACCGTCGTCGCAGGTAATATGAACGGCGGGTAAGACGTGGGTATCTGCGTTTAACGAATTTCCAGATTCTGCATCATTGGTTAGCACCATCCCCCCTGCTCCTCCGGCAAGGACATTGATCCCTTTGGTCACACGCGCGATCCCTCCTCCCCGATCACAGACCACGATCTCCCCCGCAAATGTTCCGGGAGGGAACGGATACCGGCACAGGCGGGCAGTTTCATAATCCAGTGTGATCGTCAGGGTAGAATTGGGGGCAGTGAGGGTTACCGTGCCACTGTACGCGCCTGCGTAGACAATAGGAGCCGGCCCATAGCCCGCCGTCACGCTTTTGCCCTCCATATCCTCCGGTGGGGAATCCCCTCCTTCCATGTTAATTAGACCGTTGCGTAACTTGCGATTGTGGGTTGAGTTGGCGACCGTGAGCATCCACGGCGCCGATCCCGGCATCCCGTTGGTCCCAGGTGTCGGGCCACTATTGCCCGCGGAGGTTATGACCAGGATACCGGCCTGCGTGGCATTAGCCCAGGCTAATCCTGACGGTGTCCAGGGAGAACCGGGAGGGTCACCATAAGAATAGTTGATCACATCTACGCCGTCCGCTATGGCCGCTTCTACCGCGGCCAATGTGGCAGAACCGGATGCATATCCCGTGCCGGGTGTTCCCTCAATGTTGTAGGCAATGATATTGGCGCGCGGCGCTATGCCGGAGATTGTCGCGCTGATGGCCATCGTCGGCGCGTGCATGGTTATGGTCAACATGTTGCCTGCTGCCGTGCCGGCAACGTGCGAACCGTGCCCATAGGCATCTTCCGCCGGGTCGGCGTCCGCGCTCCACACGCCGATAAGTTTATCATTACAGGGTGTGGTCAACTCCGCGTGGCGCGGATGATCAGGATCACAAAACTGGTAATAGATACCTCGCGGGTTGTCGTGATGGTATCCATCCCCGCCAATACCGGCAAAGGAGGGGTGATCCATATTGATGCCACTATCAATAATGCCGATCACCATGCCCTCACCGAGTGTACCGGCGCCGTTGTTTGCCGTGCCGTCCCAGATCTTCCCCGCGCCGATCCAGGTATGGCTGACGTCGGACTGTGGATAGACGATCCAATCCGGCTCCACAGTTACGACGTCCTCCAGTGCCGCCACCATATCCGCTTCACCGGCAGTCAACTCCAGGGCCAGCCCGTTCAATGCCAGTTGATATTGATAGTTCACCTCAATGTCACGGTTCATCGCTTTTTCAATGCTTTGGATAAATGTTTCTTGCTGCTGCATCAAGTAGTTGCGGTAGGCTACACTGGCCGGGCTGTTAACATCCAACCGTGTCCCGCCGATCATGGCTATACTGGTGGGGGCAAAATGGGGTAAACTGCCCCGATAATTGGGAACCGCGGCGCCGGCTAACTGCACGATGTACACGCCATAGGTACTTTCTTCAGCACCCTGCCTGACTTGTCCCCCGTTCCCCGATTGCGTCCGTACCGGCATAACGGGTAGCGTTGCCAGGACAATGAGAGCTAAAACGGTAAAAGTTTTTCGTCTGTCCATTTCCCCCTCCTTTTTTATTGTGAGTTGCTTTAGCCTAAACGGTTATGATAAGTTTAAGGCCATTTATCATACAAGGCAAGGTTGAGAACACGCTAGGGTGTCCGTCAAAGTTTCGCATTTGCCGATTTCCTTCCGGGAAGTTTCGCCCAGCTCCCTAAAACCAGCCCTTAGCCAAACCG
>JAFGFI010000027.1 GCA_016931185.1 Anaerolineae bacterium | reverse complement strand
GAAGAATTTGGCGCGGATGCCGGCCGCGTCGAAAGCGACGTGCTGCGCTTTACCGCTTTGTTGCTTGAACGGGGCGCGTTGGTCTCGGTGAAAAGGACCGCAGCATAGGACAATTTGCTTGAGGTTGCAGCATGTGCAGCAACCGTTAGTCGCGCGCGAGTTCGCAATTCAGACGGACAATATGCAGCAGACATTAGTGTTACACGTGAATCCCGAACAGCCGGAAGCGGCACCGATCGCGCGGGCGGCTGCCGTGTTACGCGCGGGCGGTCTGGTGGCCTTTCCAACGGAAACGGTCTATGGCCTGGGGGCCAATGCGCTGGATGATAACGCTGTACGGGCGATCTTCAGAGCAAAAGACCGTCCGGCGTACGATCCGTTGATTGTTCACCTTGCGGACGCGGCGTCACTGCCGTCCGTAGTGCGGGTTGTACCGGACGCCGTCCGCCTGCTGGCAGTGCATTTTTGGCCGGGGCCGTTAACATTAGTGCTGCCGCGTAACGCCGCTGTCCCGCCGTCCGTGACCGCCGCCGGCGATACCGTTGCTGTGCGAATTCCGTCACACCCTGTCGCGCTGGCATTGATCCGGGCTGCCGGGGTCCCGGTAGCTGCCCCTAGCGCCAACCGTTTTGGCCGGATCAGCCCCACGTGTGTGGAACACGTACTCGCCGATCTCCAGGGGCGTGTGGACATCATATTGGATGGGGGGCCTACACCGGTGGGTGTGGAATCCACCGTCCTGTCCCTCGTATCTTCGATCCCGGCGATCTTGCGTCCGGGGGGCGTGAGCCGCGAAGCCCTGGCCGCAGTGTTAGGGGAGGTTGATGTACACCAACTTGCGATCACGCCTGAACCTGAGTCTATGCAGATCTCTCCTGGGACATCGTCCTCGCACTACGCGCCCCGCGCGCGTCTTATCCTCTACCGGGGTCAGAAACCCGCTCTGCTGCAGGCGATGCGCGCCGAAGCGGACCGGTTGCAGTCTGAAGGGGAGCGAGTTGGCGTATTAGCGGCAGATGAAGATGCCGGCTATTTTGCCGCGTTACGGGAACGGCAAACATCCCCGGTGTGTTTTCAACCGGTTGGGTCGGAGCAGTGTTTGACAGATGTCGCGCGCCGTCTGTACGGCGCGTTACACGCATTGGATCAGGCCGGCGTCACCGTCATCCTGGCCCGCGATTTTGGCAACGCCGGGCTGGGTTTGGCCGTGCGCGACCGGCTGACCCGTGCCGCGGGTGGCCGGGTCATTCAAGTGTAGGTGAAAACCACAAAAGTCTCTGAGAGGATTGCTCTACAAATGGCCTCGTGTAGCGTCAGTGCCATCACAACCAGGTAGCCGGTTAGACTTTTGTAATCTGGATATACAGTGTAGTCGCTACCCGCGCAAGAAATCACGCAAACGGCGCGCGTGGGCAGGATGGCGCAGCCGGCTAAGCGCCTGGGCCTCTATTTGCCGTACACGCTCGCGGGTGACGCCCAATTTCTTTCCCACTTCCTCTAAAGTATAGGTTTGCCCATCCAATAACCCATAGCGCATTTGGAGAATTTTGACTTCGCGCGGGGGCAAATCCACCAGGATCTCCATCAAAATATCGCGCAACATAGAGGAACTCACTTCATCCGGGGGCGCGGGACTGTCGGTATCTTCTACGAAATCGCCCAGGGTGCTTTCCTCTTCGTCATCTGTCGGCATTTCCAATGAGAGAGGGCGGCGCGCCACATCCATCATCTGTTCAACCTTGCGCACCGGAATTTCCATCTCCGCGGCCAGTTCTTCCGGCGTGGGGTCGCGCCCCAGGCGTTGGGTGAGCTGGTGGGAAATGCGCAACATCTTGTTGATCTGATCTCCCATGTGGACCGGCACGCGAATTGTGCGACTTTGGTCCGCGATAGCGCGTGTCACTGCCTGGCGAATCCACCAGGTCGCGTATGTTGAGAATTTGTGACCGCGCTTATAGTCAAATTTGTTAGCGGCGCGGATCAGACCGATATTACCTTCCTGTATTAAGTCCAGGAAAGGCACACCGCGGCCAATATACTTCTTGGCGACGCTGATGACCAGCCGCGAGTTGGCGCGGATCAGATGTTCGCGGGCGGCGACGCCATCCTCCACCACCTGCTCTAAATCCCAACGTTTCTGTTCGCTGGTAACCCGGCCCATGCGGAGGCGGTTTTGAGCTTTTTTGCCCATTTCCATACGTTTTGCCAGGGAGACTTCTTCTTCTGCTACGAGGAGCGAAACCTTGCCGATTTCCTTAAGGTAGAGGCCAATAGTATCATCCACCTCTATCGCGCGGTAAATGTCCTCTTCAGCGCGTTCGTCATCTTCGTCGTCCTCTATGTCTCCCTCTTCTTGCAGTGTGGGCAAGGCTCTGGGGCGCTTTTCCCCAGGGGCGCCAATAATGATACCCGATTCCATCAACGAGCTTAGAATCTCATCTAGATGCTCTACATCATCTTCCACATCGGGAAAAGCGCGTAGAATATCCGCGTAGCTAACGTAGCCGCGATCATAACCTAGCGCCATCAGATACTCTTCAGCCGACATATCCTCGCTTAACACAGCAAGTTCTTCTTCTTCTCCGATAGCCGGACCCAATCTCTCTTCTTTTAGTCCTTTGTTGATATCCAAAACTCTATCCTCGTCCGATATATACTTTGATACTTACCAGAATAGGGCAAGTTCAAAACTTTGTCAAATGCTTTGGCCATAAACAGACCCAAAAAAGAGCACGGGCAGCCTTCACACTGCCTGTGCTCGTTACCATAATACTATAGCACAAAATCAAGTCATTTGTCAAGAGGGAAATAGGCAATTTTTCGTAACTGCTCAGGCTATCTACTTGCTGTCACAACGGCGGACTAAAGGCCGGTAAAGAGAGTGATTTTTCATTGCCGCGCTGCGCGGCAATGAAAAATCACTCTCTTTAATTGTGGCTTTAGCCACTCCCAATGGATAGTAGCCAACTGGCTGATCTGAACCTTGCCTTGTTATATAGTTTCATCTTCAACCGGGAGCATAAAAGTAATCCGTAACCCTTGCCCCGGCGTGCTGTCGAAGTTAAATTTTCCCTCCAGAATCTCAACCCGTTCTCGCAATGTTGGCAAGTTGAGGCGTGTGGCATCGGAGGTGGTTAACTCTGGGTCTAAATCAAAACCACTGCCGTTATCCTCAACCATGACCCGCGCCTGTTCTTCGTTGATTTCCATTGAGATTTTGATAAGGGATGCCCGGCTTTGTTCTCGCCCGATGTGGATGAGGGCCTGGATAACGCGAAATATCGTCACTTCTTTGTGGCGCGCAATACGGCGGTCTCTCCCGGTTACATTGAGGGTGATCTCGGCATCGGTGAGGGTCTCTGATAACCCCTGGACGTAGCGCTTGATGGTCGGTACCAATCCCAGATCGTCCAACATCATGGGACGTAGATCGAAGATAAAGTTCTTGACCTTTTGGAAGGTATTGACCACACTCTTTTTTAGTTCGGCCAATTCGGTCCTGGCGCGTTCGGGATCGCGGGTAAAAAGCCGCTCACAGATTTCAGCTTGTAAGACCAGATTCGTCAGTGCCTGCGCCGGCCCGTCGTGCATTTGGCGTGACAGCCGTAGCCGTTCTTGCTCTTGGGCTTCGATGACATTAATGATCAGTGCTTCCGGTGTGTTCTCGGGTTCCGCAGTTGCCTCTTTTGGCATGAGAATATCCTGGGGCGCGGCATATTCTAAAATCGTTTGATAAAGGTCAAAAATCCGTGTGAGGTGTTTCTGATCGCTTTGGAGTTTTTCCAATTGTCCCCGCATGGTGAAAAGCCGCTGTTGATTCTCGATCAAGGTGGTGTACGCTACTTTGATATCGTCTCGTGGGGCCGTGTCAAATGAACCTTCGATTTGGCGCGCCCGGGCTACTGCGCGGGAATTGGACTGCATAAAGCGATCGACTTCAGATGAAGTCTGCTGAATAAGCATATCAACTTCTTTGAGTTCCTGTTGGATTTGTTCATATCCTCGGCGACAAGAGTCTATGAATTGTTCCCAGGTATTGTCTGTCATAGGTATCCTCCCTCCCTTGAAAATCGCAAATTGGCAAATTTAAAATCGACAAATTGTGAAAACCCCTTGAAAACTTGGTTTCGTCTTGAATTTTCATCCTACTGTTGGTGAATACATCGCGTTAATGAGTTATTCCTCTGAAAATAGGCCGCTGAAGCGGCAGTTTAAAGAAGGTATTTTTGCGAGCGGTACTCCGCTCGCAAAAATACCACTTTATTCCCCGGCCTTTAGGCCGTAAATTTTCATCCAACCGCTGGTGAACGCACCGCGTTAATGAGAAATTCTCTTGAAAATCGCAAATTGATAAATCGCAAATTGGTAAATTATAAATTGCAAAAACGTTTGAAAACCTGGTTTCTTCTCAAGTAATCTTTTTACCGTAATCTTTTTACCGTAATCTTTTTACAGTTCTCGGCCTGCCGGTAAATGTACCCAGCCGTGGCGCAGTGCGAAAATAGCTGCTTGGGTACGATCAGAGACATTCAATTTGGAGAGTATGGAGGTCACGTGGTTTTTCACGGTCTGCTGACTGATGCCCAAGCGATAGGCGATTTCCTTGTTGCTTAACCCCTCAATGATGACTTCCAGGATTTCCATTTCCCGCTTGGTGAGCGGTGAGAAAGTATCCGCATCGGGTTCTACACCATAACGTTTGTACAGTTCCAGGAGCCACTGCTCGGCCTGTTCGGGCGTCAGTCGTTTGTTGGCGATGACATAATATCCCTGCGCTACGGTACGGATCGTGTCTAACAGAATGGTAGGGGCTACATCTTTGGCAAAGTAAGATGACGCTCCAATCCGTACCGCGTGATAGATCTGTTCTTCATCGTCATAGGCCGTCAGAATGATAACATTGACTTGGGGACATACCAGCTTTAGCTTTTGTGTCACCTGGAGTCCATTGAGGCCCGGCATATTGACGTCCATCAGGACAACATCCGGCTGTACCTTTTTGAGCATTTCCAGAGCTTCCAACCCATCACCACTTTCCGCCACGATTTCAATGTCGGGTTCCACTTTGAGGACGTCCCGTACACCTTGGCGGAAGAAGGGATGGTCGTCTACAATGGCAACGCGAATAGGGGAATCGCAAGTTATATCTGATAGTGACATACACTGATCCTTTTCTAATTATACCTATCTATTCTTTTCTGAAAAGCCGGTTAAGGTTGAAAAAACCGGCATCCTCTTCGTGCAACATTAACCTGAGCAGATGCTTTACCGTGATACAGACCCAACTTAACCCCCATGGGCCTAATCCACTGATAGCATAGACCTTGGGAATTTCCGGAATTGCGCCTACAACTGGAAAACCGTCGTTGCTTTGTGCGACCCAAGCCGAGTGCCGGGCTGTGACTGTGGCCCTGGGGCAGAATTGTTGGGCGATCTCTACCAATTGCGACCAGACGACTTCGTTGTTGGGACGCCATCCTGCCAGACGCCAGTATTCTGAGTCAGGATGGATAACAATGTGTCCATCGTTTAGCAGTAGGGGCAAAGGTAAATTCTCGGACGTGTGGATGTCTATACTTTGGATGAGCTGTGGATGAATAACACTGCCCAAGCTGCGACTGAGACGGGTTACGTGTGCGCCGCCGGTTAAAACCACTTGCCGGGCGCGCAGGTAATGCTTGTGTGCCCATATTGCAAGTTGAGGGGGAGTACCGGGTTGGGCGTCAAGAAGTCGTATTTCCTGGACTTCTGCTTGCGTTTGCAGATCTATGTTGGGATGGTCCAGCAAAGCTTCGGTTAGAGCTTGTGGCGAGAAACTGAGATCGTCCTGTGTATTGATACCGATCAGATAACCATAATCGCTGGCATCTTCTAAGGTTACGGCGTAGTTTTCCCGGTTGAGGGCATCAACAGAATCCTGGTAGAGATGCGCGTGTGTACTCTCCCCTGTGAGACGTAAACTTCCGACGCGCTTTGTAGACTGTTGAAAGTGTTCCAAAGTTTGTGCCAATAAATCCAGATTCTCTTGTGTCAGGCGCCAGACTTGCCGCGCTATTTCATCTCCTGCCCGTCTGGCCAGGAACATATAGGGTTCTGGTGTTCCCTGTAAGGCAAGGCCTACACTGTGTTTTGCCAGCCCTCCCGGCTGTTCCCTGGCTTCGAGGACGGCAACACCATAATCCGCATCGGCCAGTTCGCGCGCAATGAGCGCACCAACTAATCCCGCACCAACCACGACAACATCGTGGATGTAGACATCGCGGATATTATTAGTGTTCGCTGTAGTTGACATAGTTCTCCTTTCTCACGGCGGCAGTGGTGGCCCCGCGACCCGGATGATTTCGGCCTGATCGAAGAAGGCCGCATTGTTGACATGGGCATAGGTAGGCTCTGCAAAAAGACAGATAGTCACTTTCCCCTCTTCTCCGACCACAACCCGTGGAGATTTCAGGGTGATAATCCCATCTTCTTGTCTGATAGCCTGCTCACTTCCCCATTGTGCATCATAGCAGTTTTCAGCTCCTGTGGGATCGATGCCTACCTGGAATTTAACTCGATCCAGGGAAGAATAAGCATTCGCCTTTGCCTCAAAGTAGATCGTGCTGCCGGCGGTTACACTGACCGTTTGGTGTACCCAGGCGCGGAACTTGAGCCACCGGATAGTTTCAATTTTTAATGTGGTGCCATGTATTTGTCGCACCGGATCATCGGCAGCCGTAAACAATGGTTCCGCGTATGAGTTTTCCGGGCTATAGTCAGCATCCCCTTGTTGATAATTAACAAATGCATCCCACGACCATCCGGGTATACGATTCGGCATCAGGAGATCAAAATCTGGGTTAATGATGACGATAGGGCCGGGGGTGGGAGTTGGAGGAATAGGAGTATATGTGGGTGTGGGATAGGGGGTTGGGGTTTGGGGGGGAGTTTTTGTCGCGCGAGGGGGAATCGTGGGCCGTGGGGTGGTGGTGATCGTAGGTGTCCACGTAGGTCCGACATTCATGGTAGCAAGCGGCGTTACCGTTGGTGTGGGGAGCGGTTGGTTTAACGCTTGGAGCGACGTGATAATAACCCCTGCCATTGCCCCGACGACGATAATGTCGGCTATTGCCATGATGATGAGAACGGTCTTTTGTCTTCGACTTAGAGATTGCATGGATTTCCAATGTGCTTCTTAGGCTCTGATGTAGCTTGTATATAGATATTATAACAGTATTGCATTTGTTTAACCTCAATTAGCTTCAATAATACTCCAAGGTTACGGGGATGACAAGCGGCATGTGTGACAAATGCGTTGTGATTGTGATTCGTTTCTTGCTTCTCTTGCCAGGCCGGGCTATAATGGAAAGGAGGAGGTGACTATGACGATACCTAAACAACGGATACGTGTGGTGGCTGGGACGCCGATTGTGATCGGCGACCGGCGTTTACTGCCCTCTGTTTTGGTAACATCCCTTGAGGGGCAGCCGGGAGGGGCTGCGATATTTGGCGCGCTAAAGATGCGACCAGTTTCCATCGTTGAAGAAGGACCAGACGGTGCGCGCTGGCACGCAATTCCTAATGAAACAGCGGATGTTATCAGTGTGATGTTGGCTGTTGGCGCTGGTGTGGCGGTAGTAAGTATTTTGATAATGTTGCTCGCGTGGTTGCTGCGTGAGTAAGTCGTTTTAAGGAGGTCAGTTATGGAAGAATTTAAAACGTTACTGGATAAACTCGACACTGTAATTCAACAGGCGAATGTAGACGCTGTGTTTGGCAAACCGGAGCAGATTGGAGAGCGGGTGTTGATTCCCGTTGCCGAGGTAGTATATGGTCTGGGGGCAGGGATGGGCTCTGCATCTGCGGGGGAATCCCCGGCGCCGTCTGATGATGAGGTGTGCTGCGAGACGCCGGAATCCCCGGAAGAGGTTGCTGGCACCGAGTGTGAGTGTCCAAAGACACCCGCGATGGGCGGCGGCGGTGGAGCCGGCGGCCGTACCCGCCCCCTGGCTTATATTGAAGTCGGACCTGAGGGTGTGAAAGTGCAATCCATCGTGGATGAACAAAAGATTGCGTTGGCCGGTATTGCCCTGTCGTTCTGGCTCTTCGGTTGGCTCGGTCTGGTATTGCGCGCTATTTTTAGGAAGAGGTAATGCTGCGGATTCAACAAAGCGACGCGAGCGAATCCCCCATATCGTCCGATAATCTGGTCTGGTATATTTTTGCCGGACCAGGTTCGCGTTTACAAACCGCGTGTGTGACGCGTTTGGGGGGTGTCAGTCCGGCGCCTTATGCTGCTCTGAATTTGGGAAGCACGGTAGGCGATTCGCCGGATGCGGTACGTGAGAATATGCGCCGGCTGCTGGCTGCGTTTGGGTTGGCGCCAGAGCGGGTCGTTAGCCCTCACCAGGTGCATGGGCG
>JAFGFI010000308.1 GCA_016931185.1 Anaerolineae bacterium | reverse complement strand
TCGCGGTGGCCGATGGAGATGCCGGGCTGCGCCGGACGAAAGCGCTCCCTGGGATTCTCCGGCATCTGCGCGCGGATGCGTCCCGTTTCTACTACATCGGTCAACATGCCTTCCAAGGATTTGGGGATGACATCTTGTGGCATGAGTTGTTCCTGAGGAACTTTTTGGGTCACGGAGACAATGAGGCTGAGTTCGCTGGAGGTCTGCCCCTCACTGACTTTGTAGCCCAATCCGCATGCCACCACGTTCTGCCGCCGGAAAAGGTCGGGCAGCACCTGCTGGTAAATTTCGCGCGCTTGCGCGATAATGTGATTACTCATTGCGCCTCCTCTCGAAAATAGTTATAAGTTTCAGGTTACAGGCTACAAGTTGAATTGTAGCCGCGTTCTACCTTATACCCGGTACTCCTTACTCTCTTTCTGATTGTTGTGCCTTGACTTCGCCGATGGCCTCCACCCATATACGCACGCCATCGAGCATTTCAGGGATGCGGTCTTCGGGGTGTAGTTGTTCGAGGGGGATTTTGCGAGTGACGTTGACGATCAATGCAGGGCCACCGACTGGACGGCCATGCCGCATTCGTAGTCCAATACCTACGCCGACGACATTGGCCTTCTTCAGCAAGTCGGCTTCATGGAGCGCTTTGACGGCCTGGATGTGTGCTATCAGGGTGTCTTCACTTGCTTTCCGTTGCATAATCACACCTTCTTTCAAGATAGTTGCGCGAACCGCGTCATAGTCCTTAGTCTGGAGTCCCATTTTACGCTTTAGACCCTGTCCTGGGATGCTTGCATGGGAACCTGTTTTTCCAGATCCTTAGTTGGGCAGTTTGTGTGGCGCACTGAGGGCTTGCGTCCAGAGGAGTATAGCGCTACAGCTCAGACCGCCCATACAGGCCCAGAAGCCCCATCCGGGAGCAATTGGCGCGGCGTGGAGCGTGTGGAGCGCGGGTAGCAGGCGGGCGAACGTTGCTGCAGCGGGCAATCCAGTAACCGCGAGCCATACCAGCAGTGTCCACGATCGGTAATGCTCCAGGCGTGGCGCGATCCATATAGCAACGCCCGTTGCCAGTATCGCGCCGACGGCCCACCAAAAGGGCATGCACCAGCCCGGTGTATGCCACGCGTTCACGATTTCGGGGTAGGGAGGGAATGTCGCCATGGCTAATCCCACCCCTATGAACGTTCCTCCAATACGCCAACCAGGACGCGCATCGGCCAACAGCGCGGGCAGCAGTACCGCCAGTCCCACCAGCGGTAACCGCAGGGCTTGCAGGTTCACCGACAGCGCACCGGTTTCGATCTCCGGCAACAGTCGCAGCAGGTCGAAGAGATCATAGGCATTCCAGGCGAGTGCTGCTGCACGCCGACCTACCCACGGCCCGAAGTAGCCAGCCAGGGTGATTCCCCATGCCGCGAGTAACCCTGCCTGAGTATACCGCTTCCAACCTGCCGTCATTGCCTCAATCTCCAATCTCTGAACCTGAATCTTCCAATCCTTCTACGGTTTTGTGAGCATAAAGTTGTCAAATGCTGTCACCGACGTTTCACCGCGTTCGACTGCATCCGCAAAGAGCGCCACCCCACCGTCCGTACGTAAGGAACTGTCCATATGCCAGAACAGTGGGCTCCCATTCACCCGCAGCGAGAGCGCGTCACCCACGCAGCGGACTTCCAGGTCGTTCCGGGCTTTGCCGGTGCGGATGCTTTCGCTGGTTTCGGGGCCGATCAACGGCGTTGGCGTGTTATCTTCGACCAGCAGGAGCAGGTAGAAGCCGTCCGCGCTGATGGCCGACAGGTAATAGTTGTCCTCGTCTTGTTGACGGCAGATCACTCCTATCCAGTTGTTGACCGTGCCTTGAACGTGCCGTACCTGCACCGTTATTACGGTGTTGGTGTAGGTTTTCCCCGCGAGTGGCGCATACACGGCAATGCCCTTGCCGCGATCCTCCAGATAAAGTTCACCGGCTTGCGCGTAGATGGCGCTTTCCACTGTCTCAAAACGCGCCCAGGCAGAATCAGGTGGCGTGAAGTCGTCCGTAAAAGGTGCCGTTGTGGGTGTGGGTATGGGCGACGGTGACGCAGAGGGGCTGTTACAAGCCGCGATTATCAGCAGGAGCAGGAGGGGAAGCAGATAAAGTGGGTTGTGCTGTGAACGTGAAGCAGGGGTCATAATCGTACCTCTGGTAGATAAATTTGCTGTTTCATATTCAAACCTTGTTGAATCAGTAATGGTTTCCATTGTAGCACAGTTTTCATGAGAGGCATAGTGGGCTTAGCCCCTAGAACGGAATTACGACTCTGGTTAGTATGTTCGTTGGAAATTTATACCCTTTGCAAACTCTAACTATATTGGTTATAATAGGTGTAATTCTGTGGCGAGTGAATGATGTGCGTTTATGTGTTTCACAGATGATCCATCGCCAGGGAATGTTGAGGGGATAGGTCTTCACGCTGTTCAGGGTTATTTTTGGCCGTCTTATGTGACTTGAGGACATCCCGAAATTGAATTTCTATGACGTTTTCTGGCCAGCATTGCTTGTCGGAAGGGCGGAGCGCGGATAAGAAAGACTGGCTCAGGTATGGGTGAAGACACTCTCATTTGTTTGGTCATCACTTTGGCGTTCTGGCGGAGAAGCTATGAATTCGATGATAGGTGTACTTGTCCGCATTCCATTTTTTAAGCTGTATCGCCGGTTTAGCTGGCCCAGAATGTTGCCGGTGAATATTACACTTACGCCATCACCGCGCTGTAACTCACGTTGCCTTACCTGCAATATCTGGAAGAAGCGCGAAAACGAGCTGACACTGGACGAGTGGGAGAAAGTGCTTCGATCGTTAGGCAAAGCGCCTTATTGGTTCACGATCAGCGGTGGTGAACCATTTTTGAATAGTTTGACAGTCGAGTTGGCGCAGATCGCTTATCAACTCTGCCGGCCCGGCATCATCAATATTCCTACCAATGCCATTATTGGTACTATTCCCGAGCAGGTGGCGCGTATTGCCGAAAGTTGCCCCAAGGCGCAGATTATTATCAACCTTTCTCTGGACGGTCTGGGTGAGAAACATGACCAGATCCGTGGCGTGCCGGGCAATTTCGCGAAATTCGAGCGCACCTTGAGGGCGCTACTCGAATTACGTCAGGATTTACCCAACCTGGCAATTGG
>JAFGFI010000307.1 GCA_016931185.1 Anaerolineae bacterium | reverse complement strand
GTTAATGTACAAGAATCCTGCGCGATTAGTGGCACTTGTGAGCATTAAGCCTGCCCCTATCGCGATTAGTGGCACTCAACAGGTAGGGAATAAGGAGGACAGCAGATTGAGGTATGTATGCACTCCAATAAGGGCTTCTGAGATGGGGATAGTTCAAGTTACCTTTACATATCAAGTGTAAAAGTGTAAAGATAAAAAGCAAGGTTTCTGAACCTTGCTCTGAGATGAAACTTTCATGGGCGATGTTGCGTATAACATGAAACTATGGGGATAGTATAAGTTACCCTTGTTCATCCGTGTTTCATAACGATTTTGATATGTAGGTGGGAAACTTAGGTTATATAGTATGATTTTCTCATACTAACTGACATATAGCAATCGACAACCGCTCAAAATGGGTCTATAATGATAGATAAGTATAGGATTTCCCTCTCATTTTAACGAAAGGAGTTAATTGATGAACGCCGAAACAGAGTTTGTGAGTGTGGATGAAGAACAAGTGGATGAGACATCCATCGCGCTAGAGACCTCAGAAACATTAGTTTCTCCCCGTAAAGAGATAGAAGCAGAAATAGAAACTGTGGATTCACACGAAGCGCCGACTGTAATTATGGAACTGCCGGGAGAAGCGTTGCTGGAGCCTCCTCCTTTGCCAGATTTAGAATCAGAGGAGATGATGGATGAGTCGCAGGAATTGGAAGAGGAAGAAAAAGACGTTGTAGAGGAACCGTCAGAACCCGAAGAGGAAATGCCATTAAAAGAAGCACCGCAACCGGCGCCGAAAGAAGCAAAAGCTCCACGACGAGGTATGAGCTGGTGGGCCTGGTTAGGAACTGTGTTCTTCAGTAGCTTGTTGGGGATGATTTTTATGGTGTTGGTGTTTATAGGGATTAACGGCACGCTGGATATCAACCGTCATTATGCTGTGCGTGCATTACAGAGGCAGTTGAAAACGTCGGATTCACAACTTGCAACCCTGGAAACTGAGGTGGATGGGTTACGCAACCGGCTGGATGCACTGGACGCCTTAGCTGCGCGGATAGATGAGACTGAAGCTACGGTAAATATACTCAACGAAACCACATCCGCTTTGAAACAAGAGATCGCTGCACTGAGCAATGAATTGGATGCGGTGGAGTCCGGTTTAGAAACAGTTCAAGCAGATATGGTGACGGTACAAACGCGATCGGAGCAAGTGCAAACCTTCTTCACCCGGTTGCAGGATTTAATGGCTGAACTATTTGGCGAAGGCTCAAAACCGAGTCAGAAATAGCCTGTTATGCAGATCGGGGGATCCTTGATGAAGGTTAAACAGCGGCTTCACATCCCCGGAAAAGGAGTCACACTATGGTAGAACGAAATACAACTTCAGGCAGTTCATTCTGGCGAGGCGTTGGTAAAGTCTTTGGATTCTTGCTGCGTGTTCTTGTTATCCTGGTGATTGGAAGTTTGATCGGCGGGGGATTATATTATGGGATTCCCTGGCTCTATCGCAGCTTTATCTTGCCGGTACAACAAAATACGCGCAATCTTTCCATCCTGGAACAAACCTGGGAATTAGAACGTAAGCGGTGGCAATCGGATTATCTGGATCTGTTGGAACGCTTGACCACGTTAGAGGCGGCAGTGCCGCAATTACAAAATGCAGATGCAGGATTGCGGGCCGACGTCCAGAAAACAGATGCGATCCTGCCGCCGTTGGAGGAGCGCCTCACAGAATTAGGACAAGATTTAGGGACGCGCTTGTCCGAGTTAGAAACCTCACAATCTGAGTCAACAACTTCACTGGCCAGCGATATTGAAACGCTGGATAACCAACTAGCAGCAAATCCCTGGAACACCGCGGTAAAGGACTTGGGCAGTGATATTGAAAAGCAAATATCTGCTCTAGATGCCCGCCTTGTTATACTTGAGGAGAGTACAGTACTCTATGATGAAAATGCTACTAGCCTGATAAGCCGTACCAACGAACTGGAAGGCCGGTTAGCACTGCTGCAAACGGCACAAGATTTATTGAAGGTACGGCTGTTGCTCATTGAAGAGGATACAGGCGGGGCGCGGGATACTGTGCAGTTGACCGCTTCACACATTGAAAAGGCGGCGGCTTTAATGCCGGAAGAAGCGGAAAAGCTTGCTGCGATCTCTGAGCGGGTGCTGGCTCTCAATACACTGATTACCCAACGTTCCTTCCGTGTCAGTCCGGAATTGGACGCGCTTTGGGCAGATGTGATGGATATGGTTCTGAGTGCCAGTCTGGGGACATTGGAGGAAGCAACACCAGAACCGGAAACCACACTTCCTGCATCTCCCATTCCCACACCTACCCGTGTGGCAAGTCCATAGGATAGAGACGTATAGGACCTGGAAGTTTTAGGGGGCGCGAATACGCGCCCCTTTTCATTTGGCAGAGACGGTGTGTGTGGTATGATGGCGGGCATGTTATTTGACTTTGAATTATTAGCGACAGAAGGAGAAGCACGCGCAGGCATCTTTCATACAGCCCATGGAGCATTGCAAACACCGATCTATGCACCCGTGGGGACACAGGCGACGGTGAAAGCTATGACCCCACAACATTTACAGGATGTGGGGGCGACGCTGGTGTTGGCAAATACGTATCATCTCTATTTGCGTCCTGGTGACACCCTGATTGCGCAACTTGGGGGTTTGCACACCTTTATGGGATGGTCTGGGCCAATGCTCACTGATTCGGGAGGATTCCAGGTTTTTAGTCTGGCCGGTCAGCGAGGGCAGAAATCCCTGCGCAAGATTGATGATGACGGCGTCACTTTTCGTTCACACATTGATGGACGCGAACACCGCTTTACTCCAGAACGTGTGGTAGAAATTGAGCAGAATCTCGGCGCAGACATTGCGATGGTGCTGGACGAGTGTGCGCCTCCTGATGATTATGCGTACAATGTTCGCGCACTGGCCCGCACCCATGCATGGGCTGAACGGTGCAAGGTCGCGCACACCCGGCCCGATCAGGCTCTTTTTGGAATTGTGCAGGGCGGAATTTTTCCTGACTTGCGGGAACAGAGTGTGCGTTTTCTCACCGGCTTGGATTTTCCCGGTTACGCCATTGGAGGATTGTCAGTAGGAGAAACCAAGACACAGATGCACGCGACGTTGGAATGTACGGTTCCCCTGTTACCCCAGTATAAGCCCCGCTATTTGATGGGAGTAGGGACGCCGGAGGATTTGGTCGAGGGCATCGCTCGGGGCATTGACATCTTTGATTGTGTGCTGCCCACACGTGTTGCCCGTAATGGACAAGCGCTCCTTCGCGCGGGGAAATTTAATATGCGCAATGCCCGTTTCTCTGATGATCCTGCCCCTATTGATGAAACATGTACCTGTTATACCTGCCAAAATTTCAGCCGGGCATACATCCGGCATCTAATTATAGCAAAAGAAATGTTGGCTGCAACGTTGTTGTCAATCCATAATTTACATACGATGCTCACTATTATCCGCGAGTGTCGCGCCGCAATTCTTGCGGGCACCTTTGCGGAATATCGCCACTGTTTCCAAGGTTAATATAGGATGAATGAAATGGAACATAGATTATCACGAAATGACCCTTGTTGGTGTGGAAGTGGGAAAAAATATAAACATTGTCACCTTAAAACTGACCGTGCTAGTCAGCGTGTAGCGCGCCGTGTACCCCGTGGGGTTATAATCAAAACCGAAGCGCAGATCGCGGGTATCCGTAAAAGCAGCCAACTGACGCGCAAAATTTTGGATATGTTGGAAACACGAATCGAACCGGGCCTCACCACGGAACAAATCAATACCTGGGTTCACGAGATGACGGTGGCAAATGGCGCCATACCTGCCCCCTTGAATTATCGTGGATTTCCTAAAAGTACCTGTACCTCTATCAACGAGGTTATCTGTCACGGTATCCCTAGTCCAGAGCGAGTATTGATAGAAGGGGATATCCTTAACGTAGATGTTACCTGTATTCTCGACGGTTATTACGGCGATTCCAGTCGAATGTACCTCATTGGCGAAGTTTCCGAGGAGGCGCGTCAACTGGTAGCGGTTACCCGTGAGTGTATGTACCTGGGGATTCAACAAGTAAAAGCAGGGAATCACGTTGGTGACATCGGATACGCGATCCAGAGCTACGCAGAAGGATATGGATATTCAGTGGTACGCGCTTTTGTAGGGCACGGAACGGGTATCCAATTCCACGAACCTCCCAACATTCCTCACTATGGTGCGCCGGGTACAGGTATCGAATTGGTCCCCAATATGGTCTTCACCATCGAACCGATGATCAATATTGGCACGTACAACGTCAAAATTTTGGATGATGGATGGACATCTCTCACTGCAGATAATTCTCTTTCTGCACAATGGGAACACACCGTGCGGGTAACGAACAACGGGGTTGAAATTCTGACGGAATAGGACATCCTGTGGGCCCCCGGTTTTTTTAAGAAAAAACCGGGGGCCCATATTTACGTCAACCCAAGTTCGCGCAAGCGCGCGTCATGGTCGCGCCATTTGGGCTTCACCTTTACCCAAAGGTCGAGATACACCTGCCCCCCTATAAAACGTTCAAGTTCCTGGCGCGCCTCTGTACCGATGCGCTTTAGGTGTTGTCCCTGTTTGCCGATGAGAATGGGTTTTTGGGAAGGACGCTCTACCCAAATTCGCGCGGCGATATAGGTCATGCCATTCTCACGGGCTTCGATGTCCTCCACAAGAATCGCGGTGGAATGGGGAACTTCCTGGTGCGTATAATGCAAGACTGCCTCACGGATGAGTTCCGCCGCGATTTGATATTCGGTCTGATCGGTAATCTGATTACCGGGATAATAACGCGGCCCCTCAGGAATATGCACCATCAAATGCTCTAACAACAGCTCAATGTTGGTTCCATTCAACGCGCTGGTGGGAATGGAGTCCACGTAGTTGGGCAACAATTCCCAATAGCTTTCCACGCGCTGTTGCGCTTTAGGGAGGGGCAGTTTATCCATCTTATTTAACACAAAAATGATGGGTTGGGTCACGCTCTTTTTAGCCAGCAACTCTGCGATAGCCAAATCCTCTGCGTGGGGTTTGACCGAAACATCCACGACAAACAAAATGACATCCGCGTCAGGGATAGCTGAAACGGCCTGCTCGATCATCACTTTATTGAGCTTATGGGCGGGATTTTCGTGAATCCCCGGAGTGTCAATAAAGATCAATTGCGATTCAGGTCGGGTAAGAATACCTGACAGGCGTGTGCGCGTCGTCTGTGGTTTTGGGGAGACAATGGCAATTTTTTCACCTAAGAAGGCATTGAGCAATGTGGATTTTCCCACGTTGGGCCGGCCAATAATGGCGACAAAGCCGGATTTATGACCCTCCGGCAAAGGCGCCTCGCGCCAGTCCGCGGTTGCCCCGGTACCTGAGCTAACTGCCCCCTCGGTTTCTGCTAAAAATTCCTCAATCAGCGCTTGTGTTTTTTCATCTTGCATAGATTAAATCGATCCTTCATTTGTAAAACGCGAGTCGCAAAATCTGACCCGACTGCGGTTAAATACCTTGTGTGAAAAATGTCCGGTAACCAGAATAGCCTTTTTATTGTGCATCCGGTGTCGTCTGTGATTTTACCAGGTAGATGCCCGGCAGACTGATCAAGGTTGTGATACCTTTGACCAACACATTGGCCCAAAAGATAGACCACACGACAGGCCCGGGCAGTGCGCCGCCAAACGCACCCCAACAGAACACCAGGCTATCCACGGGAACACTGATACTGTTGCTCACCAACACCCGTGTCCACTGCGCGCGCCGCGTCACCCGGGTGACCCAGAGATGATACAGCTCGGTATCCAGTAACTCGCTCACCACTTCAGCCGCGATGCTGGCGAAGACAATGCGCCACACCGGTGTAAGTACACTCGCAAAAGCCTCCTGCAAAGCCCAGGTAGGATCGGGAGGTAGGTTTGCCAGGAAAGTAAAATAAACCGCCATGAGTAGATTGATGACTGCTGCCCCGATAATTAAGGTACGCGCTGCCTTGCGGCCCAACACCTTATGCACCATATCCCGCAACGTAAACGTCAGCGGATAGATAAATGTGCCCCCATCAATGCTGAGGTTCGCCAATAAACGTATTCCCTCCAGCCGTGCGATCTTAAGACTGCCAATATCGGCCAGAATTTGCGCCGCAATATACGCCGCGACCACCAGGACTGTACTTTGTATTGCTGCGTTCTCCATCTTATGGAAAACGCGTACTTTTTCTTGTGTTACTGCAACCTGCACACTATTGCTCCTTTATTTTCTAATAGCTTGCGACTCCCAAGGATACCATGCTTGATTAAAGAAGCAAGCCGCTGACAACTGGACAACTGCTTCAGAAGTTTCCCACAATCCACACAAACAAAAACTGGCGAAGATAATAACCCCGCCAGTTCATCCAGGTACACTTAATGTCATTTAGCTGCTTTTGGATGCGCTCACCAGAGATCGCAAATCTTTCATCTGATTGGCAAAGAATGCATCGCGGCGGCCTGCAGGTGCGATCAAGACTTTGCCGGTTCCGGTGAACGTGTTCACCAATCCTTCTCCAGAAATAGCCGTGCTAAACAAGCCCTTGGTGGCTTTTTCAATCTTGAATTCCAGATTTCCGGTTCTGGCAACCGCGAATGCTCCATCTACAACTAACTTTGAGTTGTTTAGCTCAATAGTCTCCAGTGGTCCCTGCGACGTAATAACGACTTTCCCCCTGCCGGATACCTTGGTCTGGAAAAAGCCTTCACCCGAAAACATACCGGACCATGCCTTGTTGGTGAAAACCCCTACATCAACACTCATTTCGGAAGCATAATAGGCACCCCGGTCGAGAATCCATTCCTCGTTGTTCAATTCCAGGATGGTGAAATCGCCATACGAGGGTTCAAGAAATAACTGTCCTGTTCCACGATAGACGGGACGAACGACCGCTTCGGAGGAAACCATAGATTTGAGAAACCCGCCCACGGAAGGCGCTTTCGCTTCCATAGTGATATTGCCGATCATGTAGTACATGGCTCCGGCTTCGGTACGAACGGCATCATTATTTAACTCAATTTTGACGATACGAAGAAGCTCTTTGGTTTGTACATCAAATGTGACCATCGTATATATCCTTTCGTTATAGAGTGACTAACATTCTTTAAAAGTGTAATTGAAATACATTAGTAACAACTTGAATTATATTATATCATGAGCCTGTTTTTTTCAAGAATATGGTATTATATGGAATCCTACTTAATGGTGAAACCCTATGAAATTTAATGAATGAGATGCCCGGATGCGTTGGAATTACCAATGCGCGATCTTTATGATACGTTTATCCTTACATTGCTTAATACCGAGGCGTTATGATAAAAGCAACAGAATTACTAGCCCCTGCCAAAGACCTAGAATGTGGTATAGCAGCAATTGATAGCGGCGCGGATGCCGTCTATATCGGCGCGCCGCGCTTTGGCGCGCGGGCAAAGGCGGGAAATGACCTGGACGATATAGCGCAACTGGCACGCTACGCGCATCAGTATTGGGCGCGGGTCTATGTGACCGTGAACACGCTACTTTACAATCACGAATTGCCGGAAGCAGTGCATCTTATTCACCAGCTTTACGAGAGGGATGTGGACGCCATCATCGTCCAGGATATGGGCCTGTTAGAGAGCGATCTCCCTCCCATCCCCCTGATTGCCAGCACGCAGATGCACAATACCACGCCGGAGAAAGTGGCGTTCCTGGAGGCAGTGGGTTTCCGGCGCGTTATCTTAGCTCGTGAACTCAGCCTGACCCAAATCCGTGCTATACACCAGGCTGCACCCAACGTAGAGTTGGAGTTCTTTGTTCATGGTGCGTTGTGTGTCAGCTTCAGCGGGCAGTGTTATATGAGTTATGCGATTGGAGGACGTAGCGGCAACCGGGGAGAGTGCGCACAGCCTTGCCGCCGCCGGTATACGCTGGTGGATCGGGACAATAAACCCGTAATAGTTAGCACTCAAGGTGTATCTGTACCCGGCAGGAGTGGAAGTACTTCCCGCCTGTCGGAAGGGGAGAGGGAGGGGCAGAATCCTGGCCGGCATTGGCTTTCCTTGCGCGATCTCAATCTTTCCGCGCATCTGGATGACCTGCTAGACGCGGGCATCACGTCCTTCAAAATTGAGGGCCGGCTCAAGGATGTAGCCTATATTAAAAATGTCGTCAGCTTTTACCGCCAGCAATTAGACGCTGTCTTAGTGGCACGGGGATGGCTTAGAACGTCTTCAGGTTACAGTGTCCCTGACTTCACACCCGATATCCACAAAACCTTCAATCGTGGCTACACTACGTATTTCCTGCACGGGCGCACCGACTCACCCGGTGCGATTGATACTCCTAAAATGATAGGAGAGTTCATAGGAATAGTAACGCATCTCTCCCCTTCTCCACCTTTTCACCTTTCCTTAGATCGAGATGTCACTCTACAAAACGGCGATGGCGTGGCCTTTTTTGATGCGTCAGGAGAATTACAGGGTACTGTGGTCAACGGGGTGGAGGGACGCCAGATCGCGCTCAACGACTTGACCGGTATTTGTCCCGGCACATCCCTCTATCGCAACCACGATCACGCTTTCCTCACGCACCTTGTTAAGGCGAAAGTAAAACGTTCCGTTGCCGTTGTCTTTACTTTAGATGAAACGGATGAAGGGTTTATTTTAACTGTTGAAGATGAGGATGGCAACACGGCAACCGAGGCATTAGTCGCCGACAAAATCCTGGCTCGTAAACCAGAGATGGCCCAGGCTACTGTTGTCAAACAATTGCAAAAGACCGGGGATACTGTTTTTGAATGTACAGACCTGTATATCCATTGGCAGGTGATGTATTTTTTGCCTGTGGCGGAACTTAACGACCTGCGCCGCCGCGTGTTGGAAAAACTGGGGCAGGTTCGCGAAGTCAGTTATCGTCTGCAACGGCGGTATCAGCCGAAAAGGAAAACGGCTTCAGAGAGTATCCCGTATCCCGAAACGAGACTTACATTTAAAGGCAATGTGCTTAACGAAAAAGCCGCCGCCTTCTACCGGAGGCACGGAGTGACGGAGATTGAACCGGCGGCCGAATCTGGCCTGAACATGCGTGGCCAGCCCGTGATGCGCACGCGCTATTGCCTCAAGCATCAACTTGGGCTATGTGACGGAACCCGGCGACCTTCTCATCTTAAAGAGCCACTTTACCTCGTGGACGAAGACGGCCACCGCTACCCACTCCATTTCGATTGCGCTGCGTGTGAGATGGAAGTGGAGTTTTAATGAAACTGTCCGGGAACTCTTGATAGGAGTATACCTTGATGCATAAAACTGAAATGTCGATACACGCCCATAGCCAGGCTATCAATGACTGTAATCAACGTGGCGGGCGGATGTTGTCACTGGTAGATTTACTGGATGCGGGAACGGTGGATTTACCGTTAGCCGCATACCTGGCTACCGTGATGCGCAATAACGAAGCCTCATCCTTCCTGGTGGGCGCAAAGCCGGGTGGGGCAGGCAAGACCGCCGTGATGTGCGCGCTACTCAATTTTCTACCCGATCACACCGCAATTCGCCCAGTGGAGGGGCGTGCAGTGCTGGTGGAAGGCCGGCGCGATACGGATTACGGCGCGACCTGTTACCTGGCTCACGAAATCGGCAATGGCTATTATTACGCCTACATCTGGGGTGAACAGGTACGGGATTTCATCGGGCTAGCAGGACAAGGACACAGCATTGCCTCAAATCTGCACGCCGATACGTTGGATGAGACCTACGCGCAGCTTTGCACGCTTAATGGCGCAGATCCTGCACATTTAGCACGGGTCACGCTCAAGCTTTATCTGCGCGTCGCGGGTTACGGTTGGAATGCTCATCGCCACCTGAGCTATGTCTACGAAGCTACACCTGATGACACGGAAGATCGCCTGCTCTGGACCGGTGATAGTACCGGCACTTTTACCCGCCACGCTCCTAGCGCGCGCGTCGCGCCTGCAGAGGAGCGAGTATATGCCGATTTTCTCAGGCAGTTGCGCGAGCAAGATGTACGTTGCATAGAGGATGTGCGGCGCGCGTTATTACAAGCATAATACAGGACCCTTACAGATGATTCGACTGCGTATTCTAGCCGTATTTTTCGGTATAGTAGGATTCTTTAATTTGATCCGGGCAAGTACTGTTGGTTATATTGCACCGGCTCTACAGTCCTGGGAATTATCGGTTCCTCTGCCATTTTTGGGTGGGTTATATGGTGTATGGGGGGGCGGTTTTCTGGTATTGGCGGTATTGTTATGGTGCCAACGCGCGCGACAATGGTCGTTTCCTGTTGCATTCGTATACCAGGTCAATGTGTGGATTCTCAATCTGTGTGCGGCTCGTAGTTCTTATACCCGTATGATATGGCGTCGAGATTTGGTACTCACGATGTCGTTTTTATGTTTTGTTGTGCTTCTCATACTTCCAAAGATAAAAAAAGGATACGGATGATTACATCCGCGATGACTGCATCCGCGATGACTGCATCCACCTTGTTATAGGTCAGCCCATGAACGATCACCCAAAACCAAATCAGGGACTGCGTTTACTTCTCGTCCGCCACGGTGAAACAGACTGGAATACGACCCGGCAGTATCAAGGCCAGGCTGATGTGCCCTTGAACGCCCTTGGGCGCCAACAGGCGGTAGCGTTAGCGTCACGTTTAGCATCAGAATCTATAGATATTATCTATGCCAGTGACCTCAGTCGCGCGTGGGAGACCGCCCAAATCATTGCTATGCCACATAAGTTGCCGGTACACTCCGACCCACGCTTGCGTGAGTTGAGCTTCGGCGAATGGCAGGGGTTAACTTATTTCGAGATGGTCGAACAGGCCCCAGATTGGGTGGCCGCGTGGAACGCCGATCGTCTGCACCGTGCTGCGCCGGGTGGGGAGACGTTGACTCAACTCGCGACACGGGTGCAAGGCGTGCTGGATGATGTGTTGCGCAAGCATCCAGGGCAGACGGTACTCCTGGTGGCACATGGTGGATCGCTGAAAATGTTGCTTTGTTTGCTTCTCCAAAAATCCCCCAGGGAGTTCTGGCAATTCCAGATGGGAAATACCGCGCTCTCTATCGTGCAATACCGTGAACTAGGCCCTGTGATTTACGCGCTCAATGATACCCATCATCTTTCGTAGCCACAATATTGACTACCCGGTTGTTTCGCGTCATCCCAGCGACACTAAGGACCCGGCAGCCATTAAGACAAGGGAGAGCAACACAAGAGCGAGTACGGATGGACTTCCCCAACGTCCCAGCGTCCAACCTGGCTCGCCAACCCATCCAGTCTGACGCGCTTTTAGATACATAGGGATTGTGATCAGCGCTACGACGATAGCTGTAGCGCCGGCGGCAAGACGCAACCATTCGAGAAACTGCCACGCATTAACCCACAGGATGAGAAGCGATGGGAGTGTAGCCAGCAGCCATGATACTTTAACCGGGATGCCAGTTCTTTCTCGGAGGATATCAGCGAGCGCCAGGGATACCGACCAGTAACTCGTTATCAAAGCCAACACAAGCAGCAATGAACCTATTAGACCCGCCCAAGGCCCGATACGATCCGCGATGCCGATGATGGCAACCTCTGTTACCTCATCTGATATACCCAGTGCAATCAGGGCAACAGCGGCAGTGAGGATGCCGTTGATGCCAAGCCCATTCAGGATCGCGCGGACCGCGCCGTGTTGATCAGAGCCAAGCCCTTGCACAACCTGGGGCACACTGTAGAATGTCCATAAAGCGTACATAACCATTCCGTAGAGTGCAAGCCACTGCGTCGCAGATCCTGACGGGCCGAGGGGTGCATGAAATGGCAGGGGGAGTGCGCCGACCCCTATGGCAGCAACAAGGCCGACGAGTACGAAGACCCCAAACCGTTCGGCGACGCCAACTGCACGGAGACCAAAGAAGACCACACCGGCGGCAATCGCGTAAACGATGAACTCGGCGAGGCGCCGGTTAATTTCTGTGAGATCCGCCACAATTTCGCCCGCACCGGAGATATAAGCCGCAAGGTTGGCCAGGAAGGCAATGCTGAGAAAGGCAAATACCGGCCATAGCAGCCAGCGTCCGACGCGCCCGCGTAGTACATAGAGTTGCATCAGTTCCACTATCTGAAGATCGCGCCCGGTGTGAAATAACACCTCGGCGAGCATGAGATGGATCAGGGAACTGGCGGCCCACGCGATAGGCAGAATGACTGCTAGTCCGACCAGCCCCACGCGCTCGGCGAGGAAGGGTACCGCCATAATTCCAGCCCCGACGCCCGCGCCTACCATAAGAGAAGTTGCTTCCCATCGTGTGAGTAGTTGTTTTTGCATTATGTTACCATTTATGAAAAAATTCCGGCAAACCTATCTACCTGTTAACATTTCGGCGGGAGCATATCGCAAAAAATGAAATCCTTAACTCAGTAAGTAAATAATTGAACTTTCCTGTTCAATCTCACAAGATGCCAAATAATACTAAAAATAACAACTTCAATGAATAAAGCTGAAATACTAGTCACAGTAACATATCCAACAAATTGTCTCAAAGAACTAAAATCAATCACCGAAGGCATTCTAATGATCCCTCGGATTACTGCCCAAACAACTGCTCCTAAACTGATTGAAGTGATTATAATTATTTTTTCTTTGGAAGTGAAACCTACACCAAAAGATACTGACTGTTTTGGGGCTTTACGATACCATTTAACATACCAGTAGATCAGTAACGCTGCTCCCATAAACGTGCTTCCATGCTGTAGTACTTTAAACATTCGCAATGATCCTATGGGAACTTCCAGAATTAACCAATTCAACATTGAGATCCGCTGTACGCTCCACCCGTTGGAGTGAGTAAAAGAATCCCATACGATATGTGTCAGCGATCCCAATACCAAGGATAGGATAGTCCGCATAAATTGCTGTAACACCCCAAGAGAATTGCTTTTTTCAAGAATGATTAATCGTTCCTGATGATTTGCCGGCATCAATGAAAGAATAGGATATTTCAAGATGATGTGAAACACTCCAAGGGCAATCAAGCCTATGGGAATATCGAAAAGAAACAATCCCGAAACCGTGTGGCTGAATTGACCTCCTGGCAGAAAACGAAAGAAATAGATGGAGTCAGGCACCATGCTGCCTATAACAAGAGCAGACAGTGGTAATTTGAGTCGCGCAAAAGGTACAGCAGCAGCCGGATGAGAAAAGGTAAATGGCATTATTTATCCCTTAGCGTAGAATGTTGCCGATTTTAGTAATAGGCTCATTATAGTCTGACAAACATCAATAGAAAATAGTACTCAGTTCTTTGTTCATCGTCTGGACGGCATTGCCATTTTTCATTATAGAATACACTATCTCTTTGTCAACAACCCTAATAAGCTGTGACATATTATGCAAGAAAAACAAAAACATTACATCCTGGCATAGAATGACTTTCAGCAAATATGTGGCATTATTCCAAAAACTCATTCTGGATTATACTCTGTAACAAACAACACACTGGGGGGAAGACATCATGCGTATCGAAAAAGCCGATCCTGACATTGCCAAGGGCTGGTATGTAGGTCCGTGGAATTCCGATCTGAGTATCTCCCTCGGATTTGCTAACGAAGGCGTGGATGAGCCACATTTGCACCGGCAGATGACAGAGATCTACTTTATGGCGCGTGGGTCTGTCCAAATGCGCGTGGAGCAGGAAACGGTTACGTTGGTGCAGGATGACGTCATTATCATCGCGCCGGGAGAGGCACATACCTTTCTTGCCAGTTCGCCCGACCATTTTCATTTTGTGATCCAGACACCCGGCTTGCAGGGAGATGCAGCGAAGGCGGATAAGGTTTTGGTGTCCAGATCGCGCTTGGGATTATAATTTACCGGTTCACCGATTCTAAAATGAACATACCCTTAAAACAGTATTGGGATCTCTTAGCCACCCACATCAAATCGCAGCGCGTGCAGTTTGCGGTGCTAACGTGTTTGTTATTGGGCAGTATCGGCCTACAAATTATCAATCCGCAGATCGTCCGGGGATTCATTGATACAGCCTCTGGAGATGTTGAATCTGACACAGAGGTGATGCCCTTATTATATGCGGCACTGGCTTTTATAGGTATCGCCCTGGTACAACAAGGCATCGCTGTAGGTGCAACCTATATGGGCGAAAACGTCGCCTGGACGGCGACCAATGCCCTGCGGTCCGAGCTGGTGCGTCATTGCCTCCGCTTGGATATGAGTTTTCACAACGAGACCAGTCCCGGTGAACTCATTGAGCGCATTGACGGGGACGTGACGCAACTTTCCACTTTCTTCTCCCAACTCACCATCCGGGTGGTGGGAAATTTATTGCTGTTGGTGGGGATTTTGATCGCGCTTGCGCGTGAGGATTGGCGGATGAGTCTGGCATTCACGTCTTTTGCTGCGCTCACGTTGTTTGTCCTGAACCAGGTACGCAGTATCTCTGTGCCTTATCAAAAGGCCCGCCGCCAGGCCAGCGCGGAGTTGTTTGGTTTTTTAGAGGAACAACTCGCGGGTACGGAAGATGTCAGATCCAGCGGCGCCGTGGATTTTGTACTGCGTGGGCTGTATCGTTTACAGTATGCGCTTTTCCAACATGAACGTAATTCTTCGCAGATGAATTGGTTGATCGCCTCCATTTCCGGGCTATTTCTTATGCTCGGCAACGCGATAGCATTTGTGGCAGCCTACTGGCTCCACCATAAGGGAACAATCACCGTTGGCACGGTTTACTTGATTATCCATTACTTTAATATGCTCGCCCGTCCTATCCGTGAATTGACATGGCAAGTCGAGAGTTTACAGACCGTAGGCGCCAGTGTGGAACGCCTGACCGAGTTGAAGGCGGTTACACCGCATCTACACGATGGTCCCGGTGCAGCTATCCCTGCAGGCCCTCTGAGTGTGCAGTTTGAGGCAGTCTCATTTGCTTATCAGGCTGATTCTTATCGAGCCGATAGGAATCGGGGCGATAGGAATCGGGCCGATAGGAATCGGGGCGACCAACCGGACTCACAGGATATCGATTTTTCTCCAGACCTGTCCCATTCTCCAAATGTTCCCGTTCTGCAAGACATAAGCTTTTATTTGGAACCGGGTAAGGTACTAGGTCTTCTGGGACGCACCGGCAGTGGCAAGACCACGCTGGCCCGGCTACTTTTTCGCCTCTATGATCCCACAATAGGCCATATTTGTCTGGAGAATGTGGACTTGCGCACACCAACCCTGGATGTACTGCGCCGGCGCGTGGCAATGGTGACTCAGGACGTGCAGTTATTTCAGGCTAGTGTCCGCGACAATTTAACCTTTTTCGATGCGACTATCCCCGACACACGTGTTTTGGAGGCTATTGAGACGCTGTCACTATCGGATTGGTACGAGGCCCTGCCGGCAGGTCTGGATACCCAGATCGAGGCGGGAGGACGCAGCCTTTCGGCGGGCGAGGCGCAACTGTTGGCCTTTACACGCGTCTTTCTACAGAATCCCGGTTTGGTGATCCTGGACGAAGCTTCCTCGCGCCTCGACCCGGCGACGGAACAGCACATCGAACGCGCAGTGAACACATTGCTAAAAGATCGCACCGCCATTATCATTGCTCACCGTCTTGCTACTGTGGAACGTGCAGACAAGGTGTTAATCCTTGCAGATGGCCGCATCATTGAATTTGGCGCGCGGGCAACACTCGCGCGCGATCCTGCCTCGCATTTCTATCATTTGTTGCAAACGGGGCTGGAAGAGGTGCTGGTATGAAGTCCATATCCCCGTCTAACACTGAAAAACATTTACCCGCTTGGCGCGTGATTTTGCACAATGTGCAATTTCTTCCCTGGTTGTGGATGATAGATTTGAGCGCAGTCTTCTTTTTCCGGGTCTGCTGGCAACTCATACCGGGCTTGATCACGCGCCACTTCTTCAACTTGATCACGGGGGACGCGGCGGTGAGTTTTGGCATCTGGACTATCGTTGCTTGGCTGGTCGCGGGAGAACTGGGGCGGCAAGTGGGACGCTATGGGTTTGTGCTTGCTGATGTTCCTTTGTTTGCTTACAGCACAACATGGTTGCGGCGCAATCTGCTGCGGAATATCCTCAAACGTCCAGGCGCGTCCGCGCTGCCTGATTCACCCGGAGAAGCTGTCAGCCGCTTCCGAGGAGATGTCCCCGAAATTCCCCTATTTGCCATCTGGATCAACGATATTTTGATTGGGCTACTGATCGTCGTTGTTGCTGTAGGTACATTGTTGAGTATCAGTGTGCCGATTACGCTCCTGGCTCTGATTCCCTTCATCATCGTTGGTTTCATCTCCAGCCGGGCCACCCACCGCATTGAGTATTATCAGAGCGAGAGCCGTAAGGCGACGGGAAAAGTTACCGGGTTCATCGGCGAAACCTTTGGTGCAGTACAGGCTGTTAAAGTGGCACGGGCTGAGGTTGGCATCAGCGCGCATTTTGAGCAGCTCAGCACGGAACGGCGCAAGGCCGCCATCCGCAACCAATTGTTCACCGCTGTCTTGGATTCTCTTTACCAAAACACTGCCAGTCTGGGTACCGGTGTTATCTTGCTCCTCGCCGGGCAGCAGATGCAGGCCGGGACATTTACTATCGGCGACTTCTCCCTTTTCGTCTCTTATCTCGAAAGCATCAGTTTGTTGACCACGTTCACCGGGATGTTGGTGGCGCGTTACAAGCAGCTTGATGTTTCGTTGGGCCGGATGTGGCGGTTGATGACGGGGGCATCACCGGATGCGCTGACGGAACCTGGGCCGGTTTATATGGATGGCACGCTTCCTGATGTAGTATATCCGGCTAAGGCCGCTACCGACCATCTGTATACCCTGGATGTGACCGGACTGAGTTATCAGTATCCCGACTCTGAAAACGGCATCTCCGACATTGACTTGCATTTGAAGCGTGGCACATTGACCGTCATTACCGGGCGCGTGGGATCAGGCAAGACAACACTGTTGCGGGTACTCTTAGGATTGTTACCCAAGACGGCGGGGGAGATTCGTTGGAACGGTGAACTTATAGATGCGCCGGATACCTTTTTCGTGCCACCGCGCTGCGCTTACACTGCCCAGGTACCGCGCCTGTTCAGCAATACCCTGCGTGACAATATCTTGCTAGGCCTGGACGCGCGTGCCACGACATTGGCGCAGGCGTTGCGTTTAGCGGTGTTGGATCATGATCTGGCGGAACTTGAAGCGGGTCTGGAAACCCAAGTCGGACCTAAAGGGGTTAAACTCTCCGGGGGGCAAATTCAGCGGGTGGCTGCTGCCCGTATGTTCGTCCGCCAGCCAGAACTCCTGGTCTTCGACGACCTCTCCAGCGCGCTGGATGTAGAGACCGAGCGTGCTTTGTGGGATCGTGTCTTTGACACCGCAGGAGAGGCTACGTGCCTGGTTATCTCGCACCGCAAGGCAGTTTTGCGTCGTGCCGATCACATTATTGTTTTGGATGCCGGCCGCGTGGTGGCACAAGGGACATTGGCGGAGGTGTGCGAAGATGAGAGGATCGCTGGATTGTTATAGCTTTATTTACGCTTGACTTTCACCCCGGTTATGATAAATTTGGTAATGATAGAAACTTTGTTCTATAGTGAGAGGCAAGGTTCAGAAATCCTTGTTTTTCGGATTGATACTTCTAGCTAAAGATGGGAAAAGTGTCAATCTAACTCAAACCATGCCATAGCGAGGGCAATAATAATGACGACAACAGAACGAAACCAGCAGTTACGTATCGTATCGGAGATTTTGTTGCAGCATTTGCCGGTAATGCTAGACAAGGATCAGGTATTAACCCATGACCTGTTAGCTGTGGCGGGCCTGGCGTTACAAACTATCTACGAAGATGTGGAGAAGTCAGCCGATGCTTGGGATAAGCGCGCGTATCACGTGCGCGCTGATGAATTGCGCCGGGAATGGGATTGGGTGCAGGCGGCGGCGAATTACGCGATAGGACTTGCGATCAGGTCAGCACCGGTCACACAAGCCGCATTAGCTAAGTTGTTGCGTTTGATTCGTCCTGAATTAGAGTGCCCCTCCAGGCGACAAATTCAGGATCCGGTGCGTTTCCAGGGCGCTGCCCGCGCGTTATCGCTCAAACAGGCCGGACGACGGCCGGTATTAAGGAGGTGAACTGCCATGTCTTATGAGCGTATTTACCAACTTGTCGAAGTGATCACCGGTAAACTTGTCGCCTATCGCCGGGAATTTCACCGGTATGCTGAATCCGGTTGGACAGAATTCCGTACCGCTTCGTTGGTTGCGCGACGGCTGGCAAATTTGGGCTATGAGGTATACGCGGGATGTGACGTTATCGCTGCCTCGGCGCAGATGGGGGTTCCCTCCCCGGAAGTGTTGGAGCGACACTGGCAGCGCGCAAAACAGGAGGGGGGCGATCCCGGCTACCTTGATGTTATGAAAGGTGGGTTTACGGGAGTCGTAGGAATTCTAAACCAGGGGAATGGCCCGACGATTGGGTTACGCTTTGATATGGATGCGTTAGATCTACAAGAGAGCCACGCCGATGACCATCGCCCGGTGCAAGAGGGTTTTGTCTCTATCCATGAGGGTGTATCCCATAGCTGCGGGCATGATGGGCACACGGCCATTGGCCTAGGAGTAGCCGAAGTTTTGATAGCGTTGCGCGAGCAACTCAACGGTACCGTTAAACTCATCTTTCAGCCGGCAGAAGAAGGGGTTCGTGGCGCTAAATCTATGGTGGAGGCAGGTGTCGTCGATGATATAGATACGATGGTAGGGCTACACCTCTACAGCGGATGGCCTGTTGGCGATCTTACAGGTGGCAGTGGGGGTTATCTGGCGACGCAAAAGTTTGATGCCACATTTACCGGTCTGCCGGCGCACGCAGCAGGCGCGCCCCAGGCAGGGAAAAATGCACTGCTCGCCGCGGCGACTGCTGTTCTGAATCTCTATGCAATTCCCCGCCATCGCCAGGGAGCTACCCGCATCAATGTTGGACGGCTCATCGCCGGCACGGGGCGCAATGTCATTTGTCCAGAGGCTCGCCTGGCGATTGAAACGCGAGGGGCAACTACGGAATTGAATGATTATATGTATGAAGCGGCAGTGCGCGTTTTAAAGGCCGCGGCGCAGATGTATGGTTGCACCCTGGAGATCAAGGCGATGGGCAGCGCGCAGAGTGCGAATAGCGATCCCATCCTAGCGGCACGGGTGGAACATATCGCGCAAAAAATAGGGGGCTTTTCCATTCGCCCGCCAGAAGGTGGTGGTGGGAGTGAGGATTATACCTATATGATGCGTCACGTTCAACAGCGTGGTGGACAGGCGACAAACCTCGGATTGGGGGCCGACCTCGGTGGTTGGGGACATCATACTGCTGAATTCGACTTTGATGAGCGTGCCCTGTCCTTGGGGGTCAAGTTGTTGGCAGCGGTGGTATTGGATACGATAGGTGCAGGAGAATAAGAAAGCAAGGGAATTACCCATTAACGCGGTGCGTTCACCAGCAGTAGGATGAAAATTGAATCCGTAATTCGTTACTCGTAATTCGCTATTCGCTATTTTCAGAGAAGCAGGGGAGCAGGGATCATAAGATTATTGCAAGTGGGGTATGTCCCATCTTGGTCGAGTTATTACGCGCCTTTTATCTTTTTTAGGATTGTGTCTGCATCAAGTTTGCCCCAGTAATAGCCCATTTTCGTGCTTAGCGTTTGGGCCTGTGTCGCTTCCTGCCACGCGGCCTTACGGTGGGTCATCTGAAATGCTGCATTGTCCGGTTTACATTCCTGGCTCTGTGCCAGATGTGCCCATGCCAGGGCAACGCGCGCGTCAACTTCATAGCGATGATATTCGCTTCGTATCGCATAACTCAAGGCTTCTTCCAAATCATTAAATGCGATTTTGAGCCGTATTTCTGGGGGAGTCATTTCTGTATTGTCTTTAAGTGCGGGCATAGCAGGACCGGGATATGCCTCCCATCGCCCGCGTGCTAACAGTGCTTCGATAAGTACAGGTAAGTGTCCTGCATCCTGTGCCAACCATAATGCCTTGTTATAAAAAGCCAATGTCTTATTGTAAATACCGGTAGATGGACGTTCTCCTGGGGCGGTTTTCAAATCTCCCAGGAGACGGTAATAGCGACTTTGGTCAAGCTGTATGCGGCGGGTAAATACTTCCTCAGGCAGATTATTTTCAATGACTTCGCGCGCGGTATCTATTTCCCCTGCGCGAAGTAGATATTCTACATACCAGAGATCTTGTAATCCCCGCAATGTATGCTGAGGTGGGATCAATGCCAGGTTGAGAGCGTTAGCTCGAATGAAAGCAGCTTGTGCAATTTTTAAGTCTCCGTAAAGGTAAGCAGCCCGCGCACTATAAACCAATGCGTCACGTTCTACTGCCCGGTGGTTAACGATGCGGGCAAGTCTAAGGGATTCGCTGGCGGCAATCGTCCCCGCTTCCAAACACCCTAGATGGATGTAGAGGTGAGCCAGGTTCTGATAGCCAATACTGGCATTGAGCCAATCTTGTGTTTGTCGTAATAATTCCAATGCACGCTGATAAAAAGATTCTGCTTCTCGCAGCCGTCCTAATTTGGTCAAACACAACCCGACTTCGTTTAATACCCAGGCTTGTGTACCGGGCGTGGTAACTTCTGGAGCTTGCGGGGACAATGTTGCTATATCTCCGCCGGGGAAGAATTCGGCCAACAACATCAAATTCACTTCATAGGTTCCCATTTGATAGGTTAATACACCATGCTGAACTTGCCGGATGCGCCCCAGATAGATACTACATGCAGCATCATACGCCCCTGTACGGCAGGCAAGTCGCACAGCTTCAATAAGTGTCCCTAAATCATCTGTAGGTGGAGGTGGAGGGAGTTCACTCCACGTGGGATCGTAATCCAGTGAGTAAGCGGGAGGCAATGTGCGCTCAGGGCGACTGCTGGCTTCAAGTTGCGACCGGTAGTGCGCGCTCACCAACGGATGTAAAACGTAAGTATCGACGCGCACATCACGGCTTAAGATATGGGTGGCGAGTAAACGGGCCAGTAGATTCTCGAATGCACCTTCTTCTAGTAGTGAATCGGGAATGGCCGTATTGGTTTTGATCATTTCAAAAACTTTTTGCAGCGTTTTGAGTTTGATGGGGGTGTGAAATGCGCTCAAGAGAGTGAGTATGGCGCGTTCTATGCTAGCAAGGTGTTCTCCGTAATGGCGCAACATTAAGGCCGGGAGTGGAATATGGGGACTCCCCAGCGTTGCAGTTTGCCGTCGCTGCTGATTTATTCTTGTAAGTAAACCGGTTGACATATTTGTCTTTACTTGCCTTACGTTTGAGTTTATATACAGTATAGCTTGCGTTATCCGCCATAAGGGTAAAGATCGCGTTAAAGAACAATTGCGACTCGACGATATTTTTAATGCGTGCTACAATGGAGATACTTAGGTGAAGCACACCTTACTTAAATAACTAACGGAGATGTAAATGATGACTAAAGTATTACCTGTTATTGGTATTACGATTGGCGATGCGGCGGGCATTGGTCCCGAGGTTGTCGCCAAAGCATTACAAAGGCGCGAAGTGCGCGAAGCCTGCCTCCCACTTGTTATCGGGGATGCGCGTGTGTTTACCCATCCTAAATTTGGCGTGCAGATGACGCAGGTGCAGACGGTAACGTGCATTGAGGATGCTGTGTTTATGCCTGATGTAATAACGATGCTTGACTTGCACAATCTCAATCCTACGGAGGTCATATTAGGGCAAATTTGTACAGTCTCCGGACGCGCGGCGGTAGAATATGTGTTGAAGGCCACAGAGTTAGCGCTGGCTGGACAGGTAGCGGCTGTCGCTACCGCACCGCTGAATAAAGAAGCGATGCACCTGGCAGGCTTTGATTATATCGGTCATACGGAAATCCTGGCGGATATCACACACACGCCGCGCTGCACGACGATGTTGGCGACACCGGGATTGCGGGTTACCCATGTCACGCGCCATATCCCATTCCGCAGCATCGCCGATCATCTATCCGTCGCGCAGGTATTGGACACTATCGTGATTACGCACGAAGGGATGCGCAAGTTGGGATTTGAGGCTCCGCGCTTGGCTGTTGCAGGCTTGAATCCTCACAATGGCGATAATGGCTTGATGGGTCGGGAGGAACTCGACATCATCGCGCCGGCTGTGGCTGCTGCTCAAGCCCAGGGTATTGATGTGCGCGGTCCCATTCCTGCCGATTCGGTGTTCTTCCAGGCTATCCGAGGGGATTATAATGTGGTAGTGTGCCAATATCACGATCAGGGCCATATTGCAGTCAAGACGCATGGCTTTGAGAAGTCTATTACTATTACACTGGGATTGCCCATCATCCGTACCTCCGCCGATCACGGAACGGCGTTCGACATTGCCGGGCGGGGGATTGCGAACGACGAAAGCATGACGGCGGCCATTCTCGAAGCCGCGCAGATGGCGTCGCGCCACTCGTAAGACAGACTTTCTAGTCTGTTTCTGCTACTGTGATACAAAAAAACGGTTTATTAAAATAGGAAGATGTCGTATATAACACAGTATAAGATTTCAGGAACCTGCAAAAAGGTTCAAAGGAACTACGCGTCAAATGTAGGGCAAGCTTTCCGGCTTGCCAGCCAGAAAGGGAGTTTATTTGTTTTATTGTTGCTTTTATTCGTTGGATGTCAGACAACATCCTTACCTGCTTTGACCGGTGTATTTCCTGTTATGCCTGGATGGGAAACTGCCGGGGACGTCGCGCTTTACAATAGCGAAACCATTTTTAACCTGGTCGATGGGCAGGCAGATGCGTTTTTTGCCTATGGATTTGAGCAAGTCGTGGTACAGACCTATGAGAATGAAGAGGGGGCCGGACTGGGGATCGAGGTTTGGCAGTTAGCAACGCCCGCGGATGCTTATGGACTGTTTACGACGAGCGTGGCCGGCGTACCGGTAGATGGCATTGGCAATGAAGGCGATACCGACCCAGGACGGCGGCTGGTGTTTTGGCAAGATCGCTATTATGTCCAGGTGCGGGCGCGGCAGCCCATTGCCGATGATGAACTGCGTGCCTTTGCAGCGGGTGTGGCGGAAGCATTGCCGTCCGGAGGAGAGCGGCCTGCATTGGTGGCACGGTTGCCAGAGGAAGATTTGGAATCACGCCGGGCCATTTTCTTCCGGCAGGAAATTTCCATCCAAAATGAAGTGTGGCTTGGAGGGGAAAACTTGCTCGGTTTGAGCGCGGAAACGGAAGGTGTGTTGGCTCCCTATACGCAGGACGAATCCCGGGTATATTTGTTGTTAGTGCAGTATCCAGACGCGGACGCGGCAGCGGCCGGTTTGGCGGTTCTTAACAGTGGGCAAGTAGAGGATGTAAGCACAGCCGCCGCTCAAGATATGCTTTTAGGTGCGGTTTTCGGTGCATCCGATATGGATGCGGCGCAGGCACTGCTGCAAAGAGCGATAAAGTAAAACGTAATATTCAGTTGATACGATATACATTTTTTATAAAGCGCTTCAGAAAGTGCAATGCACCATTACCGGGAGGGTAATTTGTCAATTTTCGATTTTCAAGGGAATTACCCATTAACGCGGTGCGTTCACCAGCAGTAGGATGAAAATTGAATCCGTAATTCGCTATTCG
>JAFGFI010000306.1 GCA_016931185.1 Anaerolineae bacterium | reverse complement strand
TATTCGTCATTCGCTATTCGTCATTCGCTATTCGTCATTCGCTATTCGTCATTCGCTATTCGTCATTCGCTATTCGTCATTCGCTATGCGCTCAAAAACTCCTTCACCGCCGCCATATATGCCTGGAATGCTTCCCGGCGCACGTTGTGCCCCGCACCTTCGATATGCACGACGTGAATCTTGGGGTTAATCTCGGGCGCTTCCTGCGCCATCTTAGGCGTAACGATGCCGCCTTTGTCAACATCCGCCGTGATGAGCAGCGCGGAGCACTGAATCTTTCGCGCGATCTCACGCCACGGCGGGCGCGCCTGCCCGTAAACGCTGAGGACGTTGGGACTGAGTTGCTGCTTGGAAATAGCCCATGGCCCTAGCTCCGCATCACTCCAGGTAGGGCTATTGGCGCGGCATCCGGCAATGAGAGCTGCCCGCGATTTTGCTTTCTGTGCGATCAAGTTAGCCTTCTGCTCCTCAAGGAACGCCATCCGTTCTTCCTCATTCATCGTCTGGTGCGGGTTATCCTCATCCCACCAGCCGGGGTCTTCCAATAGTACCTTGCCGATGAGATCAGGATACTTAGCAGCAGCAAACGATGCCGTGGCCCCGCCCATCGAGTGCCCAAGTACAGCAGGCTTATCAAGGGCAAGGGCCTTGATGAAGGCAGCCAGGTCATCGACGCGATCCTCGGTGGTATAACCGGTCTCCGGAGCGTCGCTCAGACCGTGGCCACGCGCGTCCACCATCAGCACATCATAATCGTTTTCCAGCGCGCGGGCGACAGGCGTCCAGCACAAGCCATTGTCACTAAAGCCATGACACAACACCAGGGCGGGTTTATCCCCCTTTCCTGTGCGCCAATAGTGGAAGGTAAGGTCGTTGGCTTTAACGGTCGCTTCCGGCCAGGTAGTTATATCGCCGTTATTGAGCATCGCCAGCAGGGGAGAATCCTCGATATCCAGCGGCAAATCCACGCGGGCGCGGCGGCGGCTGGATTCCCAGGTGGCGAAGATGAGTTCAGTGGCCTGGAGTGCTCTACGCCCCGCCAGCTCCGGCTCACGCCCGGTCTTGAGGGCATCAATCAGATCGAGGATGGCCAGCACGTGATGATCATCTCCGTGCATCCCGCCACCTACGTCCACCGTCTGCCACGCGCCGCCGGTCTGCGTGCTGCGCAAGCGCAGTTGTACATCATTGCTCACACCCACCTCAATTACACCCTCCGATCCGGTGAGACGGTTGGCACAGCCGGTGCTGCACATCCCTTGTGATTTTTCCCCTGTGACCATCAGGCCCATCACGCCGTTCTGGAACCTGAACATACTCAGGCCCTGCCCTTCCAACATCGCGCCGAAAATGGGAGACCCGCCGCGCGCGTCAATCTGGCCGATAACCCACTCGACGGGCGTCTCGTCGTTGTACATGAAAAGCATATCGAACCAGTGCGTGCCCCAATCGTAGAGATTGGACGTGAAGGCTTCCAGGCGTTCCAATTTGCCAATCGCACCGCTTTGCAGTAACGCCTTCGCCTTACGGAATGGCTTTCCGAAACGACGCTGATGATTAAACGTAAGCTGAACGCCGTTGGCCTTGCAGGCTGCGACCATCTCCCTGGCGTCGCCATAGGTCAGGGCCATCGGCTTCTCACAGTGAATGGCCTTCACCCCCGCTTCCGCCGCCTTGATCGTCATGGGGGTGTGCAGGTGCGGCCAGAGACAGATGCTCACGATGTCTAACTGCCCATTGCCCGATGCCTCGGTGGCAAACATCTCATCCACGCTGAGGTAACCGTTAGGGACGGCGTGCTCCGCGCAGAAGGCATCCAGGTTCTCCTGGCTAATGTCTGCCGCTGCAACAATCTCCGCGTCAGGCGACGCCTCGTAGCCGCGCGCGTGCGCGTGTGCCATTCCGAAGCCCGACGCCCCCGCCGACTTCCATGGACGGCCACAGCCAATCATACCAACGCGAAAAGGTGTTTTATATGTATCTTGTGTCATAGTTTTCCTGCTCCTTTAAAAAATGGACTTAATGAGAAGATACACGTATTTGGCAACAATGCAATTAACACAAAGTTGTACGAGAGGCCAAACCAGAGATAGATTCTTGATATTTTCTTGACACTCCAGGACGTTTTCTTGATGCTTTCTTGACACAAGATAGGATACAATAAAACCGTGTCATTCATCAGGATAACACAGCAGATAGACAGCAGGAGCGTTATAAATGGATAAACGAAAATTCGAACCAGAACCTGACAACGTATTGCCCAGGGTACGTCTTACCCCTTGTCCGAACTGTGGTGGGGAGATGCATCACGGTTCACTGCGGATTGCCGGGCAACTGGATAGTCAGGTTTTCGTTGAGGATAGATCGTGTGAGGAAGAGGAATATCAGAGTCTTGATGTGTGGGTGTGCTCGGAATGTGGTTATGTTGAGCTACACACCTTACCTTCCAGAAATTACTGTCGCAAAGCTAAGGTCTAGCTATTTATATGGAGTTTTTTCCCCGCCAAAACCAAAGGCAAAACAGTGATTCACGTTGTCCGCGCTAGCGACACATACTGTAGTCCTGAAGTAGTTCTTCTCTATTCACTCAACTATATCAATAAGTGAGAATAACTGTGCTAAATGCATTAAACGAACCCGTCGCAATTTTCTTAACAATTATGTCCGTTATTTTGATCGCCCCCTTACTTTCTAAGCGCGTGCATCTTCCCGGCATTGTTGGGCTGATTTTGGGGGGGCTTTTAGTCGGGCCGCACATGTTGGGTATTCTTAATATGACCCCTACTATTGAATTACTTGGCACAGTAGGATTGGTTTACCTGATGTTCAGCGCAGGCCTTGAGATCAATCTAAAGCAGTTTGTCCGAGTACGCAACAAGGCAATGAGTTTTGGTGTACTGACATTTCTGATCCCCCAGGTTGTGACCACCCTTATCGGCCATGCCTTTGGCCTAAATTGGATGAGCTCCATTCTTCTGGGGGCGACCTTTGCTTCCCATACACTGATTGCCTATCCTATTCTCAGCCGCCTGGGGGTAGTGCGCAACGAAGCCATCGCGGTTGTCGTAGGGGCTACTGTCTTTACGGATGTAGCGGCTCTGCTGGTGCTTGCAGTGATTGCCAATATGGCAACAACCGGCAGTTTGACCCCGCTTGCCCTGATAAAGTTGGTCATTTTTACCATTATCTATGCCGGAGTGATTTTGCAGGGCTTGCCCCGCCTGGGGAAGCTTTTCTTCCACAGGTTCAACGGGCGCGACATTGAATTTCAATTTGTGCTGGTCGCGCTGTTTGTAGCAGCCGTAACTGCAGAAGTGATCGGTATGCACGCCATCGTGGGAGCCTTCCTGGCAGGCCTAGCCATTAACGCTACCCTGCCAGAACATAGTGCAGTTAAAGGTCAGGTACTCTTCTTGGGCAATTCCTTCTTCATTCCCATGTTTATGATTTATGTGGG
Source organism: Anaerolineae bacterium (assembly GCA_016931185.1). Lineage (GTDB taxonomy): Bacteria > Chloroflexota > Anaerolineae > B4-G1 > SLSP01 > JAFGFI01. The sequence goes on along the minus strand of JAFGFI010000306.1, from coordinate 12,672 downwards.
TATGATTATTAATCCGGCAGCTTTCATTGAGACCCAGCGCACCCTCTCCATCGGACTTACCATGACCACGACCGTCTACGTCACTAAGTTCGTCGCTGCCTGGATTACTTCCCGTATTTACAATTTTGGACGCAATGAACTGCTGGTATTCTGGGGACTTTCACAGGCACAGGCCGCAGCTACAATCGCCACAATTCTGGTCGGCGTCGAGCTGAAGCTCTTCGATATGACAATCTTCAATGGAGCGATCTTGTCGGTTCTCTTTACCTCCATCACGTCCCCCATCCTGGTTGAGCGTTTTGGACGTCAGATTAAGATGCCACCGCCGGCAATTGAACAAAAACCGGTCTTTGACCGTATTCTAATACCGTTGGCAAACCCTGAGACGCAGGAATACCTGATCACACTCGCCAGTCTCCTGTGCAATAGTTACGGCGGAGGCACTTTGCTTCCTCTCAATGTGGCTCAAGAGGTTAACGGGGAAGTCAGGGGACTTGCCGAGCAAAAGCAACTGCTCGGGAGAGTAACAGATATCCTTGAAGATCCTGATACCCGGATAGAACCCATATATCGTATAGGACGCTCTATCGGAAGTGCAATTTTGCGAGCATCTATAGAAACAGATTCCTCACTGATTGTTATGGGATGGCAAGGAGAAACTTCGATCCAGGGAAGAATTTTTGGCACAGTTTTGGATCATGTTTTCTGGGGAGCCAAAATTCCGGTGTTTGTCGCCCGTATCAAAACCCCCATTAACTCGATGAAACGTATTCTTTTTGTCACCCCCAATGGCAGTTTACAGTCATATCAGATTGACGAAACTTTGATGGTTATCTTGAATATTACCCAGGCTCTCAATGTGCCGCTCTATATTTTGACGGCGATGATTTATGAGGGAGTCATTCGTGAGTTCCTGCAAACATCAGAAACCGAGGTCTCATTCTCGATATCTACTGTCAGTGGAATTGTGAGTGAACAAGTGCAAAGTCTGGCAACTGTTTCTGATCTTATTATTGTGCCTACCGCCGGATCCCGCCTGCGATTTACCTCCAGCCTGGGCCACATACCGGAGCAATTAGCCGACGCTGTTGATAGTTCTATCATCGTAATCCACTGGTAGCCATCGTCTAGTGCTCAAGTTGGACATTGGCGAACCTGATTCTTAGCAACAATTTTAGTCATCTTTCAGACCCCGAGAGGGACGACTAAAGTTATGCTACAAACCTACATTAAAATGATTCTATGATAAAATCTACTGTAGATATGGGAGACTTCGTTAAATAACTTGAGTGCATTTCAAATGAGTTAAAAAATACTAAGAAAAGAATAATCTATGAATGAGAGACAAACTGAGAGTAAATTGGAAGCGGGAGGGCTGCTCTACAAAAATCACCTGGCTATGGTTGGCCTAATGGGCATACCCTCTCAGCCTGGCGTGGGGGGGCGGCTCTTCTCGGCGGTGGCCGAGGCTGGCATCCACGTCGAGTTGATCGTCAATGTGTATGATTGGAAAAGTTACGATTATGTCATACTGTGTATCAAACGAGAGACACTGGAATCAGTATTGGAGATTGCCGGCAATCTCCAGAAGGAAGTAGGAGGCGAAGCTTTAATCCATGATCCAGATATTGCCCTGGTCAGCATCTTTAGTCCCGATTTTGAAGAAAGTCAGAAGATCGCCGGTCATATGTTCAAGACCCTGGGAGACCACAGTATCAACATCCGCGGTATCAGTACGTCAGTCTCGACAATAACCTGTATGATCGAAGCCGGCGATCTCGGGCCAGCAGTCACTGCACTGCGCAGAGCGTTCATATTCCCCTGAAAAATGATATTAGCGGATGAAAGCCAGGTCAATGATGCCTGATACTCCCCAAATACACCCTGATCATGCTGGTGCTATCGTGCGGATCATCGGGCCTGTTATCGATGTGCGCTTCGTGGATCGCGCTTTGCCGGCTCTTCATAACGCCCTGGTCGTGCCGGTCGGTGAAGATACTATCACGATTGAGGTTCTGGAACACCTTGACGGGCGCACGGTGCGCGGTGTAGCGATGGAATCGGCCGCCGGGTTGCGGCGCCACATGAAGGTTCACGACACCGGTTGTCAAATTCAAGTGCCGGTAGGTAAAGAAACACTAGGACGGGTTTTCAATGTCTTGGGGCAGCCCATTGATGAGGGCGACCCCCTTGCAGATGTAAGGCAACAGGGTATTCACCAACCGCCACCCGCTTTTGTGCAACAGCGACCATCGAGCGAGCTTTTCGTCACCGGTATGAAAGTCATCGATCTGTTGGCGCCCTTCGTCCGGGGTGGCAAAGTCGGGCTGTTGGGAGGTGCGGGGGTTGGGAAAACGCTCTTGATTATGGAAATGATCCGGCATACCTCGGCTGAACATAAGGGCATTTCAGTCTTTGCTGGTGTCGGAGAACGTACCCGCGAGGGGAACGATCTCTATCTCCAGATGAAGGCTGCGGGGGTATTAAAGGACGCCGTCCTTGTCTTCGGCGAAATGAATGAGCCGCCAGGCGCCCGATTCCGCGCCCCCTTCACTGCACTCACCATGGCCGAGTACTTTCGCGACGAGGAAAAGCAAGATGTGCTGCTCTTTATCGACAATGTCTTTCGCTACATCCAGGCTGGCGGTGAGGTCTCCGCGCTGCTGGGACGGATGACCAGCGCTGTGGGCTATCAGCCGACGCTAGCCACTGAGGTGGGGGAATTAGAAGAGCGCATCGTCTCCACGCTTGACGGCGCCATCACGTCTATCCAGGCCATTTATGTGCCGGCCGATGATCTCACCGACCCGGCCCCGGCAGCAACTTTTTCTCATCTGGATGCTACTGTGGTACTTTCACGGCAGTTGGCGAGTCAGGGCTTCTATCCGGCTGTTGACCCGTTGGAGTCGGGATCGCGGTTGTTAACACCCCGGATTGTGGGAGAAGAACATTATCGGGTGGCGACCCAGGTGCGGGAGACGCTGGCCCGCTACAAGGAATTGCGCGATGTAATCGCTATCCTGGGTATGGAAGAATTGGCAGAGGAGGATCGTTTGCTCGTGCAGCGTGCCCGCAAAATTCAACGCTTCCTGACACAACCCTTCTTCGTCGCCGAAGCATTCACCGGAAGAACAGGAGTTTTTGTGTCCTTAGAGGAAACTGTGCGTGGGTTTCGCACGATCCTCGATGGGGAACTGGACAAAGTGCCGGAACGCTGTTTCTACATGACCGGCAATATTGATCGGGTATGGGATGTCCATCTCGCGCACGGTGACAACGAAAAACAATGACGGAGACTATGTCGTGACCACAACAATGCGCCTGGAAGTTATCACTCCCGACCGGACGGTGGTGACAACGGAAGCCGAATCCTTGCGGATACAGTTATCTGACGGCTGGTGGGGGATTCTGCCGGGCCACGCTCCCTTCATAGCCCACATCCTGGCCGGCATGCTCCGCTATCAACGCGCGGGGCAAACATACTATGTGGCGCTCTATCAGGGGACCGTTGAAGTTCAGAAACGTCCTGGCAGACCAGACCGTGTCTTAGTATTGACAGCAGCCGCTGAGGAGGGTACGGAGGCATCTGCTGTGCAGCAGGCCCTGGAACGACAAGCATCCGATCTGGTTCGTTTAGCCCAGGAAACCAAGCTGGAGTTCACACAAGCGCGTGCTGCGCTGGAGCACGCGCTGCGAGAGGCAGCCACAGCCGAGGCAGCCACAACCAGAAGAAAATGAAAACTTTCCACGAGACAGATACACCAAGTCATGACGATACAGTAGAGGAACCACCGGTATCCACTTTCCCCCGGCTATTAGCTGAGGCGACGACGCTGGCGTGGAACCTGGCCTTTCCCATTGTGGGGGGGGTCTTGTTAGGTCGCTATCTTGATGATCGTCTGGGCCAGGATTATACCTGGACGCTGAGCCTGCTCGTGCTGGGCGTATTGGTCGCCTTCAGCAACTTATATACGTTGTACGTCGAGCACGGCCCGGGTAAAGAATCGCGGAAAAGAGAACCAAAACAGAAAGGAAAGATGTGATAAATATAATCCATAAACCGGGTACGCTACTGTTGCTGATCGTGTTGGTAGTAGCCATGGCCGTGGTCAGTTCACTGCTGCAGGATCCACACGCGACCGAGGAAGCTACCGTAACGAAAGAGATCGCGCCGCGCCTGATCTTCAGCGTGGGATCTCTTGAAGTGACGTCCACGGTGGTCAATACATGGGTAATGATGACCATCATTGGTATGGCCTCGTTTTTCATCGGACGCTCGTTTCGTGTGCGGCCTGGGCTAGTGCAGAATGCAATTGAATGGTTCGTACAAGCGATCAACGAATTGATCCGCAACAACGTGGGAATACGCGACACGTCACTCTTCCTGCCGGTGGTAGCCTCGCTGGCCGTCTTCGTCGGCAGTGCGAACCTGATGGGACTGATCCCCGGATTGCACTCACCGACGCCTGATATCAACACGCCACTGGCGATGGCGTTGATAGTCTTCGTCAGCGTGCCCTACTTTGGTATTCGCACGCGGGGTCTCTGGGGGTATCTGAAACACTACGTGGAACCGATCTTTTTGATGTTGCCCATTGAGATCGCCAGCGAGGTCGCCCGGACATTCTCTCTTACTTTCCGGTTATTTGGTAATATTTTGGGTGAGGAGATCATCATCGTTATTCTTTTCATCATCGCGCCATTTATTGTCCCGGTGCCTATGATGTTGTTTAGCATCTTCACCGGGTTACTGCAAGCCTATATTTTTACACTACTCACCTGCGTTTACATCGGTGGGGCTGTCAAAGCCCACGGGTGAGCCACATCAATACAAAAGGAGCTTTGCTATGGATTGGAATATGTTGCCCTGGGACAAAATCTTCATTATTATAACCGTATTGGTGGCCGGGCCAGGCATTATTATAGGAATCACGATGCCGGCCATTGGGCAGACCATCGTCGCGCTCAGTGGATTGCGGGCCATCAGCCGTCAACCCGAGGCCGGCGATAAAATTAACAGCATTGTACTGCTTTCCCTGGCCATGCTGGAGTCGCTGGCTATCTATATTTTGGCCGTCATCCTCATCCTGGTCTTTGCAAATCCAATGCAGAACTTTATTCTTGGCGAGTAAGTTTATGCGGATATTGACGGGTTCCCTGGTAAGTACGATAGGAATGTGAGGCGCTTATGCTTGAGTTAAATCTGAGTACAATTTTGTTGCAGATGGCCAACTTCCTTGTCCTGGTCTACATCCTCGCGCGTTTTCTCTTCAAGCCATTGCAAGCTATGCTTGAGAGACGCGCACAGGAAACCACCCGGCAGTTAAGTGAAGCTGAGACGACACTACGGCAAGCAGAGTCGCTACGGCAAGACTACGAACAGAAACAGGAGAATCTCGATGCGGAAATAGCAGCGCGCAAAAATGAAGTGCGTATTGTGGCAGAACAGACGCGCCAGCAGATGCTCCAGGAAGTACAAATTCAACTCGAAACCTTGCAAACGCAGACCGAGAAAGCCCTCGAACATCTGCGCCGCGAAGCCCGCCAACAGCACCGTGAGGAAATCGGTGCGTTGGCCGCCCGGTTGGTAGAACAGACGATCTCTGATATTATCACACCGGAGATCCAGACGGCCTATCAAGAAAAGTTCCTGGAACAACTCCGCAGTATCGGGTTGGCAACGCATATAGATACCACCGACCATGAATCTGAGATGGTAGCCGAAGTCACGACGGCAACGGAATTGCCTGATGCATACCGGGCGCGTCTTGCCGCAACTTTGGATGCAGCAACATCTCGCCCTATTACCCTCACGTATCGTATGGATCCGGTATTAATTGCCGGCGTTGTATTACGCCTGGAAGACATCCGCATTGACGGCAGTGTGCACGGTCAGATTCAACAACTGCAGAAACGTTACCAGGATCAACTAACATGAAAAAGTCCGAGAACGAGCGGGGGGATGATGTATATGCTACCGGGAATGGTGCGCCACTTCCAGATGGCGCATCGTTGCGAACCACCAACATCCCTGGGAACGTCGAGCAATTCATTCGGAAAGAGCAGCAATGGCTCCGCGATCTGAACAAGTCCGGGTATCTAGCCACCGATCAGCATCTCCAAGACTTAAGTAAACTCGCCGATCACTTTGATTACCAACTGGCAGCCCAGAATATGGACATGGGCCTGCAGATAGGTGAAGCACGTGCTACCGGGAACAGTGTGCCACTCGAGAATGGTACATCTTTACATACCACCGGCGTCCTTGCGAACATCGATCGATTAATTCGGAAAGAACAGCTATGGCTCCGCAACCTCAACGCAACCAGGTATCTGGATACCGATCAGCATCTACAGAACTTGAACAAGCTCGCCGATCACTTTGGCTACCGCTTGGTGGCCCAGAGTGTGGGTATGGTCAAACAGGTAGGCGACGGTGTCGCCCTTGTATCGGGTCTGCGCGGGGTGATGTCCAACGAGCTTGTCATCTTTGAAGATGGTACCTATGGCCTGGCTATGGATCTGGATGAGCATTATGTTGGATGTGTACTCTTAGGATCCGATGAGGGTATTCAGGCGGGCGACGCTGTCTATGAGACGGGACGGGTCGTTGATGTGCCGGTAGGAAGCGCGCTGCTGGGACGGGTGGTTAATGTGCTGGGGCAACCTATCGACGATTTGGGACTGCTGGAGGCCGACATACGCCGGCCCATTGAATATCCGGCGCCGGGATTTGTGCAGCGCTCGCCGGTGGACCGGCCTCTGCAGACCGGCATCAAGGCAATCGATTCGATCATCCCGCTAGGACGCGGTCAGCGGGAGCTGATTATCGGCAACCGGCAGACCGGCAAATCGGCCATTGCGGTTGATACTGTTATTAACCAGCGAGGGCAAGGCGTGCCGTGCGTCTACGTCTGCGTTGGTCAGAAGATGTCCACCGTCGTGCAAATTGTGGAGACCTTCCGGGAACATCACGCGCTTGACTATACCGTTGTGGTCGTTGCCAGTGCTGAATCTTCACCTTCAATGAGTTACCTGGCACCGTATGCCGGTTGCGCCATGGCCGAAGCTTTCATGTATGCCGGGCAAGATGCGCTGATCATCTACGACGATCTGACGAAGCATGCCATTGCTTACCGGCAGCTTTCTCTCTTATTGGAGCGACCCGCCGGCAGAGAAGCTTATCCCGGCGACATCTTTTATCTACATTCCCGTTTGTTGGAACGCTCGGCGCGGCTGAATCCGGATCACGGCGGAGGCAGTATGACGGCGCTTCCCATTGTTGAGACTCAGGCCGGTAACATTGCCGCCTATATCCCAACCAATCTTATCTCTATCACCGACGGCCAGATTTATCTGAGCGCGAGACTCTTCGATGAGGGCATCCAACCGGCCATTGACACCGGATTATCCGTCTCCCGAGTGGGAGGGGAAGCTCAAAATGATGCTATGCGGGCCGTCTCGCAGAATCTCGCCCTGGATGTCGCGCAATACCTGGAATTGCAGGTCTTCTCGCGCTTTGGGACCGAGCTTGACCCAGAAACACAGCGCCAACTAACCCGGGGGGAACGCGTGCGCGCCATGTTGACCCAGCCACAGTTTGAGCCGCTGCCCGTAGCGCACCAGGTGGCGATCATTTATGCGGCTGTTCAGGGATACCTGGATGACGTATCCACCGAACAAGTGCCCGAATTCGAGACTCATTTTGTACAGTATCTCAGACAACATTATGCCGGCTTATTGGCGGAGTTCGCGGCCGGGCACTGGCATAAGGAATTAGAAGATGATCTGAAACACGCGCTGCAGCGGTTCCGGGCACGTTGGTCGGGGAAAGCTAACCGCGGGGAGGTATGATCGACAATGCAATCCCTTACCGAAGTACAAAACCACCTTGCCGGTTTGGAAGATATCCGGCATTTACTACGCTCCCTCCGCGCGATGTCGGCCATCCGTTGGCGGCGCGCGCGGATGCACTTGCATACTGCCAAGATTTACGCGGCGTCCGTCGATGCACAGTTGGGACTGATGCTGGCGCTAGAAGCGTCCCCAGGACGTCATATTGTAGCAGGCTTAAGTGCGCCTGCTGCGACTGGAGCCATCGGCCTGATCACCCTGACATCTGATCGTGGTTTATGTGGCACTTTCAATGCCGGGTTGGTCAGTCAGGCCCTGCATCTCATCCAAAGGTGGCAACGCCAGGGTCACATGGTGAAAATCATCTCCCTGGGTGGGTACGGTGAGCGATTATTCCGCAAGGCAGGACACGAAGTTCTGCATACCGAGCGTTTCCCGCTAACGCACGTCATCTCCTTCGTAGCAGCACGGGATGTCATCACGCGTGTCAAGGATTTCTACGAATCTGGGGCTATCAGCGAGTTATATCTGCTCTATAATCAATTTCTTTCCTTTGGTCGCTACGAGAGCGTGTTGACCCGCTTGTTACCGCCCGATCTGACACGAATCGTCACCCGGCCGCGTGTAATGCCCGAAGATTTGATTCTCGGCAGTGCGCGCGCAGAACTCCAAGTATTCTTGCTCTGGGAACACCTGGCTACCCGGCTTTATCTGGCCTTGATCGAATCGTTGGTCAGCGAGCACAGCGCGCGCCTACAAACGATGGATGCGGCCATCAGCAACATCGACGAACGGGTGACCGATCTGGAATTGCGCTATCATGCTATCCGTCAGGAGCGCATCACCCAGGAGGTTTTAGAAGTTCAGAGCAATTTACAGGGCAGAGGTAGCCGCTCAGGGCTATCGCACTTGATCTGAGACTGCAACATCAAGGAGAAATAGCATGAAGTTGATCGTAGGAATCGTGAATAAAGACGATGCCGTTCTCGCCCAGGAGGCATTGGTCTCCCAGGGATACCGCGTGACCACCGCCAAGACTACCGGCGGTTTCCTGCACAAAGAAAATGTAACACTCTTCACCGGCGTTGGGGATGAGGAGGTGGCAGAGACAGTGCAGCTCATCCAGGAGAACTGCCATACGCGCGTACAAAAAATGGGAGGGATCCCTTCCTTAATGGCATCAGGTGAACTCTACATTCTGGAAGACAGTCAAGAAGTAGAAGTTGGCGGCGCGGTTATTTTCGTCTTGGATGTAGCGCAGTTCATCAAATCATAGTTGAGTCATTTCTCAGGTGCAAGGTGAATAAGTACACTATATGGACTTGAGTTGTACAAAGCCTGATCTATTTCACACGACTGATGAATCATCGGTATACAACCGATACCCCACTCCTGGTTCCGTCAGTATATACTGGGGTCGAGTGGGATCGGGTTCAATCTTGCGACGGAGGTTACTCACATTCACGCGCAAGAGGTGCGTCTCACCTTCATATCCCGGTCCCCATACCTGTTGCAGAAGATAACGGTGGGTAAGTACGTGCCCTGCATTTGTCACCAATGCCCGTAGCAAATCATACTCTGTGGGAGTAAGCCCTATCTCCTCGCCCCTGATAGTAACGCGACGATGGGCCAGATCAACTTGCAGTTGCCCTATATCATAAATCGGTTGATTTTTCGTCTGTGCCAGGCGGCGCAGCGTCACCCGCAGACGAGCCAGGAGCTCCCCAGTACTGAAGGGCTTCGTCAAATAATCATCGGCACCCGAATCAAGCGCGGCGATTTTGTCCTTTTCGTATCCACGCACGGAAAGAACAATAATGGGGATTTGACTCCATTCCCGCAATTGCCGGATCACGTCAATCCCATCCATATCCGGCAATCCCAAATCGAGGATGATGATGTCGGGACGTCGATCCAAAACAGCATTAAGCGCCTGTTCTCCCGTTTCTGCCTCGAAGACGGTATAGGCATGGGCATCGAGCGTGGTACGCAAGAAGCGACGAATAGCATACTCATCATCCACAATTAAAACGCGCGGCCTACTTTCGTTCACACGCTTTCCTCCGTCTTATGATCTGCCAACGCCGGCATAGGAAGGCTGAAGGTAAAACATGCTCCACCCTCAGGGCGATTCTTCACCCAGATTTTTCCTCCATGCGCCTCGACAATTCCCCTGCTAATAGCTAACCCCAGGCCCATCCCACCCCCGCGACCCTTGCTCCGTCCACGATAGAACTTCTCAAAGATTCGTTCCTGTTCCTCCTCCAATACTCCCTCGCCATAATCTGCGACCGAAACGTCAAGCCACCCTTGATGGCACACGACTTCAATCTCTAATGGGGTATTAGGGGGAGCATACTTGTTTGCATTGTCCAACAAGTTAATCAATACCTGTTCAATGAGCACAAAGTCCAGTGGGATCAAAGGGAGTCCATCTGGCAGATTGACATGGATTGGGTGATCTTGAAAGCGTGGTTCTGTTTGACGTAAGGCCGCGCCAATCAAATCCTGGATATCGCACAGATCCATAGAGACTGCCAGGGCATTGGCTTCCAAACGGCTGATGTCCAACAGGTTACCCACAAAACGATTGAGACGTTCGGTTTCCTTGAAAGCTGTATCCAGAAGCTCACGTTGTATTTTCTCAGAAATCATACTACCGTCATCGATAAGCGTACTCAATACCCCGGTGATCGAAGCCAATGGAGTGCGTAGGTCATGGGAAATTGAATTGAGCAGCGCGGACTGTAAGCGTTCCGAAGCTTCAAGTAGATGCGCCTGGCGCGCCTCCTCAGCATACCGCGTCCGTTCAAGAGCAAGGGATACCTGTCCAACAAATGCCTCGAGCAAGCGTCTTTGCTCCGGGAGCATACGTACCGTATTCTCCAATCGTTCGATCCCCAGCACACCCTGCACTTCCTGCGCGGTCTCAAGGGGAAGGTACTGAAATGAATCCTCAGAAAAAAAGGAGGTACCCCGTCCTGTTATTTCACCTTGCTGAAAGGTCCGGCAGGCTTTTTCCATCTTGACATCATCTTCACACACTTGGTCCTTGGACGCGCGGCACAGGGCCACATCTCCGGAAGATGAGAAAAGCCAAACCGCTGCATGGCATTTAAAAGTTTTCCAAATGTGGCGTATGATAACGTCCAAAAGCACGTTGAGTTCGGTAGCGGTCGTCAGATCACGGTTGAAGGCATACAAAGCTGCGGCTTCCTCTTCGCGTGCCTGTGCAGTCCGCGTCTGGTGCCGGGATCGAGCGACAGAAGCGTGAATGACGCCGCCCACAACCAGCAATCCAACTAATACCAGAATATCATCCAGATCGGAAAGAGCAAAACGATAATAGGGGAAGACAAAAATGTAATCTAGCGCAAGCGTACCCAGCAGTGCGCTGAGGAGCGTTGGCCCAAGCCCTAAAAACACTGCGGAGATGACAACTGCTAACATAAAAAAGGATACCAGGTTATAAGGTGCGATCCAGGGGCGTAGGGGATAGCCAAGCAAGATAGCCATCCCAACCAACCCGAGAGCAATGATCCAACGCCATTTTCTCAGCATGGCACCCGATGGGCTGCGAGCGGTGTGAAGAGGAGTGAATTTTTGGCTGACAACGTGGATGTCAATGGTGCCACTTTCGCGGACGAGACGATCGACGAGGGTATTACCGAAGAAGCGTTGCCAGAAGGATCGCAGGGAACGGCCCACGATGATTTGCGTCACATCGTGATCATGTGCATATTCTAAAATTGCCTCCACGATAGAGGAGGATGCTAAAGTGGCGGTTTCCGCTCCCAACGCCTCAGCAAGCTTTAATGTCTGCCACACACGTTCTTGAAGCGCAGGAGATAAATGATTGTATTCAGATGAGGCTACGTACACGGCATACCAGCATGTTTCTAACTGTTCGGCCAACTGGTGAGTCGTACGTACCAACTCCCGCGCGAACGGGCTGGCACTCACACAAACCAACAGTCGTTGAGGACGCTGACGCCGGACCGGAAACATATTTACCTCTACTATTTTCGCAGGGCCATCACAATGAAAACAAGATTACAAAGTCTCAACAGTATAACATAGCTGGCATCAAGAGAGTGTCAAGAAAAGCTTAGAAAGTATCAAGAAAGCATCAAGACCGGCCGGCAGGAAAAAGTAAAGAGTGGTCATTCTTAATCAACGATCACCTCGCCATTGTGGATCACAAGCGGATACGAGTAAGCATATTCAAAAGCCCAGGATTCCGATTTCTTCCTAAAAATTTTCATCCAATTACTTCGGACTTAATGACTGCCGGAGCGATGGCGTAGCCGTAAGCAACGGTGCGTTTAGCGGCTGACCCGTGAAAGTAGGTGCGATGCAAATATGTATGGTCGGCATCCAGCACATCATTGACTTCTTTGCATAATCCTCTCCTTCTGCCTGCGAGGACATATTTTTCAAATTATAGCACAATTTTCAATTAAAAGTGAGCCACAGAGATGAATTTGCTTTTTTCCCAAAGTTGTTCTATAGTATTCATATAAGCCATATATTATAGGGGTGTATTTCAAATGAGTCGGGGAACAGGTGCAACGCACTTCAGAAAGTGCATCGCACCGGTTTTACTCAACCGAAATGAAACACGCCCATATCATAGTGATGGTGTACGGGTAAACTACGGCACGATCCTCGTCCTGGTAAAGTAACTGCACCTCGATCTTATTGTGAAGCATCGCAGTATAAAGTAACAAGTAACTGTTGAGTGCCACTATTGATAAATGAAAAAAAGTGCTAATAATCATCAAGGAATCTTAATGCAGTCCAAGTGCCACTAATTGT
>JAFGFI010000305.1 GCA_016931185.1 Anaerolineae bacterium | reverse complement strand
TATATGAGCCATATTGCTGAGGAAAAGCAGATTGACTTGCAAGTATTGGTCAATGAGTGGTTACGCAGCAATATCAAAGTAGTACAAACGGTGCAGAATTAGCTGCCCAACATCGGTTGCATGCGACGCGGCTTCGCCGCCGGCAATCGGAGGGGCCACGCGCACAAACGGGTCTGTTCTCGAAGATTCTGCGCTGCACTCGCCGCGCCGCTGAACCCTGGCCGTTGGGCAGAGACGCCAATCAATCATAAAAAACAGAAAGGATCAATGCATAACAATGAAACAAGCTATTTTTGTCGAAGTCTCAGACTCTATCAGACAGAACGTGTATCGGCTCGGATTCTGGGTTTCAATCCTCACATCTGTCGCTGCTGTAGCGGCATTGGGTATCGCAATCACAACCGCCCCCGCACGGTCAGGGCCAAATTGTCCCCCTTTGGTAGATATGGGTGTCTTGCAATCATGTGTCACTTATCCCTATACCGACGTTGCAGCCTATGTGCCGATTGAGTACATCTGGATGTATCCAGCATTTCTGCTGGCACTCCTGTTTGTCGTGCTGGTGATTTGCATTCACTACACGGCACCTGTTGATACAAAGGTAGCCAGCCAAATTGCATTGTCCTTTGCATCGATTTCTGCCACTGTACACGCGATAAACTATTTCATTCAGCTTACAGTCATTCAACCGAGCCTTCTAAAGGGCGAACTCGAAGGACTTTCTCTGTTCTCACAATACAACCCACACGGTATCTTTATTGCGCTGGAAGATCTCGGCTATTTGTTAATGGGGATTGCCTTCTTGTTTATCGCCCTTGTATTCGTTGGCCGTGACAAACTTGAACGGGCTATAAGGTTCATTCTCATCATAGGTTCAATACTGGCAGTTGGCGGCCTTATTCTTTTAGCTCTGCTCTACGGAAGCGATCTCGAATACAGGTATGAGGTTCTCTCGCTTACGACCGATTGGATCATATTGATTGTTACGGGTATATTATTGAGCGTGTTTTTCAAACGTGCCGGACACTCTGTGCAGCCCTAAGTCTGAATGATAGGGCATTTGCTTTTGAGGAGATTTACAAGAGCAGATTTTGGAAAAATCGGGAAGCCATCCAACATCGGTTGCAGCGGACGCGGCTTACGCCGCCTGTCAGCGCAGGAGCCACGCGCACGAAGGGGGTTGCTCTCGAAGGGACAACGCCGCAGTCGCCGCGACGCTGAACTCTAGTGTTGGGCGGCCAGGAGGTAGTTTTGCGCCGGCTGGTGGGGATGTCCCGGAATTCCGGCAAATAATCAGTTCCTATCAATCTGTTTTCAGATGGGGTTCGAGCACACTGCTGAAGGAGGCACCATGATAGCGTATTGTGGCATTAATTGTGACGAATGTCCTTCCTACAAGGGGACGATAACAGGTGATGAGTCGCTGCTCGCAAAAATGAATGAAGAGTTTGGCAATGACAAAACGGATGCGACCGACTTTGTCTGCCTGGGTTGTAAGTATTACGATGTGAGCCTTATCGCCACGGATTGCGCCGCGTGCGCAATCCGTTTGTGTGCGAAGGCGAGAGGCAAGGATTTCTGCGCGACTTGCGACGAATTCGAAACCTGCGACAATATGAAACCTTACAGGGGCGATGGTACATCGACTCGCGATAAAAGGAATGCTTTCCTACGCGCCAAGCACATTCGCGCAAACGGTTGATGTATTTACGGCGACGGGGGTCTTGACAATGTTCCGGGAGATCCGTTGTCGTGTTCCGCAGATGTTGGCTTTGCTTCAACTGACAGGTTGCTATGATGACCGTCGGCGCGGGTCAGTGGGGCGTCTGGTGGAGAGATGGTTCGGGGGAAAGGTACGCCTGGGGCAAATCCGGCGGCGGCTGAAGCCAATTTTAGCGCGTCAGAGTTTGAACTTGGAAATTACTCACCAAAAGGTAAAATGCGATACAGGATTCTATTTCTAATAATCTTATTAGTTTGGTTAGTATCACCCGGTTGTAGCACCAGCATCGGGCCATCTTACGCTCCTTTGCCTTCACCAACTTCGCCTTTCCCGACATCCGGTTTACCTATTTGCCCAGACTTGCCGCGACCTGCAATGCTTTTCCAGCTTGATAGTGATGACACCAGGTACGTCTTGCACAATCCTGCCAACGGCACTGAATGTGTTCTGCAGTTCGATCCACCTGTCTCTCAAATGCTAATGCCGACATCTAGCGGTGTGTACTATACAACAGTCATCACAAGCGGAAACACCATCACTGAGCAAGTTATTCACTATGCCAATGACGGCACTATCACATCGCTTCCCTATATTGACGTAACTGCCCTATTTGGCTTCTTTGCCTCATCGGATGGTTCGCGTGTAGCTTGGAGTCAAACAGAGATAACGGAAACAGGTGAAGGCGATCAAGCCTATACCAGCGATTTGTATTCGGCCGATGCAGACGGTAGCGAGATACACCTGTTATACACCAAGGATAGTAGCAACAGAACTGGAATGTGGACAATTCATCCCCTGCGTTTCACAAACGATGGCAATCTGCTCTTCACCATCCAGCCCGCCGGTAAAGGTGGTCGTTGGGACGCCTACACTGGTCGATACAGCAACCTCTACAGTGTGCCGGTAGACGGCAGCAACATCGCATTGCTTTATGAATGTTCAACTGATAATCGCGGGGATTGCATCGGTGATATTTCAGCGGACAACGCCTATTTCGCCGTCACAGACCGGAACGCTGGAGAGGTTATAGTTTACACTTTGGCAGGCTCGCTGACTGCTAGGTATCCAGGGCCAGGCCAGGAGTATGTAGGTCATCCCAACTTCAACTTCTCTGGAGACCTTGTGTTTATGTCGGCAGATGTCAAAGATGACGGTTCTATCAAACAAGGATACATCAGCTACGCAGAGTCGCCCTACAAGAAGACGGCCCTGCCCTTATTCACGGGGACGGTCACATACATCTGGGCCTGGGTTGATGAAGGACACATTCTATGTAGTGATGATTCCAAGTTTATCATAGATTTGCAGGGCAACATACAACGTCTGCCAGAAATATATGACCGTTTCTTGGGGGTGTTGCCTTAAGGGAAGGCGCGCTAACACTTGCCGGAGCTGACAGCGATTTTTGAGCCGGATAAGGTATATACATGGCACAGACAATGACTCTGAGCGAAATTAAGCAAATTTTACGCACGCACCGTCCCTACTTAGCTGAAAAGTATGGGGTTGTGGAGATTGGTGTGTTTGGCTCTTATGTGCGTAATGAACAACGCGTGGATAGCGATGTTGATATTCTCATTGAGTTAAAAAGCCCCCCGCGTATCAGTTTAATAGGCTTGATCGAGTTAGAACATTAAAGGGCATCCCATCCATCAAACCGCAAATTCAGCAGATTCTAGCGGATTACGATGGCTAATAGTACGAGCTTCGTGTCCACTTTGTGACTGTTTAGGGAGAAACGGAATGATAGAGAGAACCGTAATAGTTGTCGGTCCAGGATGCGTGGGCAAAAGCCCACTTGATGCCCTGTTCCGGGATGATGTCATCAAGATCGAGCCATACCGTCTACGCGCTAATGGTCCAAGAGACTCAAATGATATTTTCTATGCTAACCCTAAACTCCGTGAGGAGTTGCTTCTGACCCTTGCAGCACTAAATGATCGCTCTCTTGAGATTGGCAGTTCTGAGTGGCCTATAGAGTGGTTTCCAAAAAGCAAGATACTTTTCTCCTGAAATCTACACTACTTTTTCCAAACCTCTTCATAATTTCTACACAAGTTTTTGGCATAGTAAGGATGAAAAGGGTACACAATACCCATTATCCAAACTTTTAGGAGGTACAGTGTAATGTCACATGAACGGTTTGATTTCAGGAAGGTAGGCGTCATCGCCATTGTCGGGGTTTTGATCTTAGGAGCGGTCTGGATGCTCGCCAGCCGCGCGGCTTGGTCGCAGGGGTATATGATGGGCCAGCTTGCCGCTTCGCAGTCTGAGGAGGGGGCCGTTATGCCGTATGCCCTTGGTCCTATGATGGGCTATGGATTTGGCTATATGCCACGACACTCTGGGGGGTTCCCGCTGTTGCTCATTGGCTTGGGGGTGCTTTTCTTCTTCGGCGTAGGTCATCGCTTCCACTATCGGATGAAGGACGGCAAGATGGCCGCTCACTGGCGCAAACATGGTCATTGCCCGCCCTGGTGGGGGGAGGAAGAAGTGGAGGATACTACCGGCCCGGTAGAGGAAAAGGAAGAAAACTAAGCCTTAATAATAAATATATTTTTAGCGCGCGGCCATGCCGCGCGCTAAAAATATTCTCTAGCTTTCTCCTACCGGGTTGCTTATTTCCTGAACCTATGTTAAAACCATGATAGGCCTGATAGGGAAAAAGCTTTTGATTAGCTACTCCGGCAAGGAGATTCAATTGCCATGAATGAAACAATTCTGATTGTGGACGATGAACCCAAAATCGTCAAACAAGCGCGGGATTACCTGGAACGCGGGGGATTCCGCGTGCTGGCGTCTGGTGATGGGCAACGCGCGTTGGCACTGGCGGCCCAGGAACGCCCCGACCTTATCGTGCTGGACCTGAATCTACCGGGGATGGATGGGTTAGATGTATGCCGCGCGCTGCGCCGGACTTCTGATGTGCCCATTATTATGCTTACCGCGCGTGTGGAGGAAAGTGATCGCTTGATCGGCCTGGAACTGGGGGCCGATGATTATATCGTAAAACCCTTCTCTCCTCGTGAGTTGGTGGCGCGTGCGCGGGCCGTCCTGCGCCGGGTACATGGAGGCATCCGCCAACCGGGACGCATCCGGGCCGGGGATCTCGAAATTGATTTGCAGGGTCACAGTGTTACCCGCGCTGGCGAGGCCTTGCACTTTACCCGCACCGAGTTTGATTTGTTGGCGACGCTGGCTCAACATCCGGGACAAACCTTCACCCGCGAGCAATTACTTACCCGGCTTCATAACATTGCAGCCTATGATGGCTACGACCGTAGTGTGGATGCGCATATTAAAAATCTACGTCGCAAGTTAGAACCTGACCTCAGCAACCCGCGCTATGTTCTCACCGTCTACGGCATCGGGTATAAGTTCGCCGACGAGTAGGTGGAAAGCTTGGCTATGGGTCGTCAAGAATTACGAATTGCGTTCCACGTTTCGCACTAAGAATAACTATGCACTCTGATAGATTCAATCGCAGATTTCATCACAAAGCCCGTTACCGACCACCATTCCGGCATGGGCTGCTGTGGGGTGGGGAAGGTGACGAATTTGAGACCTTATCCTCTGCACACTCACACTTCGCGCGGGCCATGCACCGTAAACGCCGCTTTCTCTTCTTGCGATTTGGTGTGCCGTCTGTTTTCTTCGTTATACTGATGCTAGGCGCGATTGTCTGGATGTTAAACCGTTGGGCCGGGCTGGAACCCGTGCCTCCACCGGCGCATCTGGGGCGTGTGTTTTTCGCGTTAGTCCTGATTCCTATCTTGTTAATCGGTGTGGTGGCCCGTGTCTTTAGCTATATTGCGAATCCGTTAGCTGACATGATGGCCGCTGCCGACGCGGTTGCTGAAGGTGATCTCAGCGCGCGCGTGCCCGTCCGGGGGTCGCGGGAATTTCGCCGGATGGCCGAATCCTTTAACCGTATGACGGTAGAACTGGAACGCGCTGACCAACAGCGACGTAACCTGACGGCGGATGTGGCACACGAACTCCGCACGCCTTTGCAAATCATCCAGGGCAATCTCGAGGGCGTGCTGGACGGTGTTTATGAACCTACCGAGGAACATCTTACTGCCACGCTGGAAGAGACGCATCTCTTGGCTCGCCTGGTGGATGACCTGCGCACGCTTTCATTGGCAGAGAGCGGACAATTGCCCCTTACGATGGAGACAGTAGATGTCCGCGAAGTGTTGTCCGATGTATACACCAGCTTTAGTGGACAAGCCGAGGCTGCCGGTATTATTCTGCACATTGAACCTGACATAACGCAAGGTACCCCGGCAGAGACGGATCGCGCAGCATGGATGATGACTGTCGATATTGGACGGCTGATGCAGGTTTTGGGGAATCTGGTCGCCAACGCATTGCGCTATACCCAGTCCGGTGGTGACATAACCCTCGGCGCGACCTCTATGGCGGAGGGCATCCGTATCCGTGTACAAGATACGGGCGAGGGTATCCCCGCCGAAGATCTTCCCTACATCTTTGACCGTTTCTGGCGTGGCGACCGCGCGCGCACCCGCGCCGCCGGCGCCGGCAGTGGCCTGGGATTAGCTATTGCCCGCCAACTCATCCACGCGCATGGCGGTCACATCCACGTTGAGAGCGAAGTGGGGCAGGGGACAATGTTTACGATAACGTTGCCGCGAGGACGTGAAATGTGATGCGTGCTATATCATTCGCCATCTGTAGCTCGTAATTCGTAACTTACTGTTTCACGTTTTACGTTTCACGCATCGCTTTTCAAGGAGGCTTATGATTATCCGTCGCTATCAAGAATCAGATCGTGAGCTATTGTATGCGATCACGGCGGTCTGCTTTGAAGGGGTTTCTATTGACTATAATATTGAAGCTCGTTATGGCCTGATTGCCGAGAAAGACTGGCAGTGGTGCAAGCTCCGTCACATTGAGGCCGATATTGCCGCAAATCCTACCGGCATTTTTGTCGCCGAGGAGGCAAATACGGTGATAGGCTACATTACCACCCGTGTGGACGCCGATTCCAAAATTGGCTGGATTCCCAACCTGGGTGTATTGCCTGCTCACCGGCAGCAGGGTGTGGGGCGGCAATTGATGGATACTGCCCTGGCCTATTTTGTTACCGAAGGGATGCTCTACGCGCGCATTGAAACCCTGGCTCACAATGTCATTGGGCAGCATTTTTACCCCGGCGCCGGCTTTGAGGAAGTGGCGCAGCAGATTCATTATATAATGCCGTTGGAGATGAAGGATGAAGGGGCGACAAAGTGATGAGGTGACACGATGACGGATGATGAATTATATTTCACGTTTCACGAATGATGAATGAATTATGGATATGTTAATCACATCTGAAGAAGATTTGGATTTACGGCTTTCGGAGCCAACACCTGGAGTGTTAGCGGCATTACGGGGATTGGATAGTGATTTGCTGATCCTGGGGGTGGGGGGCAAGATGGGGCCGACGTTGGCGCGGATGGCGGCGCGGGCGTTGCGTGACATTGGATCGCCCTATACGGTTTATGGGATATCGCGTTTCAGCCAGCCCGTGCAGCGTGAGCAGTTAGAAGCGTGGGGCGTGCAGACTGTGGCCTGCGATTTACTGGATCGCCGGGCGGTGGCCGCGTTGCCCGATAGCCTGAACCTCATCTATATGGTTGGTCAAAAATTTGGCACCGGCGCTGACCCCGCGTTGACTTGGGCCATTAACACCTATGTCCCGGCTTTGGTAGCCGAGCGATACTCCTCGGCGCGCGTCGTTGTGTTCTCCACCGGTAATGTCTATCCTCTCACGCCCGTTGTCGCGGGGGGATCGCAAGAGGGTGACGATTTGGGACCACAGGGCGATTATGCTCATTCATGCGTTGGGCGTGAACGTGTCTTCACGTACTTTTCTCAACGCACCGGACTGCGCTGTGCCCTTATGCGCCTCAACTATGCAATTGCGCTGCGCTATGGCGTCCTGGTGGACATCGCCCGCCGCGTGTGGGTGCGCGAACCGGTGGATGTCACAATGGGGGCTTTCAATGCGATCTGGCAGGGGGATGCCAATGCACAGGCTCTGGCTCTTTTATCGCATTGCGCAGTCCCACCATTTGTACTTAACGTTACCGGCCCGGAGACAATATCGGTGCGCCGGGTGGCAGAACGCTTTGGGGAATTGTTCAATATCCCTGTGACCTTCACCGGGATTGAAACCCCCACCGCGCTCCTCAGTAACGCAGCAAAGTCCCAATATCTATTTGGCTATCCTGGCATCACCCTGCCCCAAATGATAGCGTGGACTGCTTCCTGGGTCCAGCAAGGTGGTTCTTTCCTGGACAAACCTACCCATTTTGAAGCACGGGACGGGAAATATTGATGTGAAATATGATGTGGTACAGGGGAGTGTGCATGACTGGTTTATCTCCAACATTATTAGCTCATTTGCGACGTGGAACAGTGATCCCGGCGCATCCGCTGGCGTTGACGGCGGAACGTAAATTGGATGAGCGGCATCAGGCCGCACTCACGCGCTATTATTGTGCTGCCGGAGCTGGGGGAATTGCGGTGGGCGTCCATACGACGCAGTTCGAAATCCGTGATCCCCGCTATGGATTGCTTAAGCCGGTGTTGACGTTAGCCTCGGAAGTTGCGGACGCGGCACTGCAGATTACTCCCCGCCCGTTTCTCAAGATCGCGGGTCTATGTGGGGATACGCGACAAGCTTTGCAAGAGGCCGATCTGGCCCGGTCGCTTGGTTATCACGCCGGGTTGTTAAGTTTGTCGGCTTTCAACGAAGCGCGTGAGACTGACCTGTTAGCCCATTGTCACCGTGTGGCCGAGGCCATCCCTGTTATAGGGTTCTATTTGCAACCGGCCGTAGGCGGGCGAGTCCTGAGTTACGCTTTCTGGCGGGCGTTCGTTGAAATCCCCAATGTCATTGCTATCAAGATTGCGCCTTTCAACCGTTACCAAACGCTTGATGTGGTGCGGGCGGTGGCTCACGGTGGGCGTGGGAGTGAGGTCGCACTGTATACCGGCAATGATGACAACATCGTGCCCGATTTACTGACTGAGTTTGCCGTTGGTAATGGAGAACCTATACGCATTGTGGGCGGTCTGCTTGGACAATGGGCTGTGTGGACGCGCGCG
>JAFGFI010000304.1 GCA_016931185.1 Anaerolineae bacterium | reverse complement strand
GGGGTGTTCGATCCTGCCTGATATCTGATGGAGAAAACAATAGATTCCGCAGCCCCTACACTGTGCGATTTTGAATTGTTTTCTCCATAAAAAACAGCGAAGGAAATCAGGCCGGTTCCAGGTGGAGATGGTAGGGCGCAGGTGTATAGGCCCAGCGCGCTTCCTCGGTAAACTGTGCCAGCAAGTCGGCACTTTGCGGAATGCCTGGATGGTGTGTTTCACGCCAGCGATTGAAGGGGTACAGGTGCAGGCGCGCCGTCTGGAATTCACGCCGGACCAGTTCCCCGATTACACCCGGCAGATCATCAATGTGCGAGCGTTCCAGGTCTTCAAACAATGTCGCATAATCGAAATCCACGCGCCGGAATGTGACCGCCCACCCGGCGGGTGATCCATCCAGCACCGCATAACTTGCGCCCGGCATACCGTCTAAAGGAATACCGACTGAGCCGGGATTGATGATGTGCCAGGAGCCAACCTCCCGCTCAAAAGGCAGATGGGTGTGCCCGACAATGAGGGTGGTTTCTTCTACGCCATCCAGCATGGCCGCGATCTCGTCCTCCGGCGCAGTCGGGAAGATTGACTCCCAGGGACTGCGCGGTGTTCCATGCGCCACGCGCACCGGCGGTGCATCCGGATAGCGCAGGCAAAGCGTATCCGGCCACCCGGCAATGATTGTTTGCCAATACCCGCCCATTTGCCGGTGCAGCCAGGGGATCAAGGTATAATGCTGCCACTGATCCGGCGCGCGGTCGGTACCATAGTCCAACAGGTAATACTCGTTGTTGCCGCGTATCACCGCCCAACCAGAGGCCGTCACACGTGCGGCCACTGCCGCCGAATGTGGCCCCACGTTAATCACATCCCCGGCCACCACCACGTGATCGACCTGATACTGCGCCATATCAGCCAGGACCGCTTCCAGGGCAGGCAGATTGCCGTGAATGTCAGATAAAATCGCCAGACGTGTCATAAGTTTCCCTCCTGTATCGCTTGGGCGATCCCATTGTAGCGGTTAGCAACATGCCTTACATGACGTATCCCACACGGCTGCCATCCCCTGACCTGACAGACGTTCGACCAGAGCCGTAGGGGCATATTGCAATACGCTCCTACCGGGCGGGGTAGGGTTGACTCTTTCTAACGAGAAATTTACCGCCGAGTACGCTGAGATCGCAGAGTCAGATTGAGAGTGAGAAAAAAACTCGCTTGATACTTGCTTTCTCTCTGCGTTCTTTGCGGTTTGATTTAGATGTGAATGAGTCGCTCCTACCGGGCGGGGCAAGTCCGCGCCCCTACGGCGTCAAGACGCACTACTTCTCTAAAATCTATACACCGTTATAGAAAAGTCTGATACCGTGTGTGACGTTCCCCACTTATTATCCCCACCAGGGCCACTTATAGTGGGATCGATAGTCAAATATTCGGTTAAGTTATGAACTTTCCCCTGGGAGTTTCATGAATGACCAGATGCTTGAATTAGCAAGGCAGCAGGCGGAGATCTGCAAAGTCTTTGGCAATGTCAACCGTATCATGATCCTGTGGGTCCTGGGTAACCAGGAAATGTCCGTAGGAGATATTGCTGAAGCGATCGATACCTCGCTACAGAATGCGTCTCAGCATCTGCGCTTGATGAAAGATAGGGGCATCCTCACATCCCGGCGGAAAGGACAAACGATCTACTACCGAATTGCAGGCAATAAGTTGATGGAAGGCTGTCGAATTCTTCAGCAGACATTTTAGGAGGATTTACCAATGACTGATATCGATCTCACCACTCTTGAAGCCGCCAAAGTTGTTGATGCGCGAGGCAGTGCCTGTCCAGGCCCGTTGTTGGAAGCCAAGAAGGGTATAGGTACGGTGGCCGTCGGTGAAGTGCTTGAAATCTGGTCCGGCGACGCGAACACCAAGAACGATATTCCCAAGTGGTCTCAAAAAGTCGGCCACGAGTACCTGGGAAGTCTTGAAGCGGATGGTTACGACCGGATTTTCATCAAACGATCAAAGTGAGGCAGCCCTCATGTCTATTTCGTCGGAAGAAATGAAGATTCTCATTCTGGCGACTCTGTCGGGGGGGTATGCCGGGGCCGATTCAGTTGGGCAATTGCACGCCTCATATGCACCCAATACGTACATTCTACCAGTGGTCTGTCCGGCCATGTTCCCCGAAGACTTTTACCTGCGTGCCTTTGAGCGCGGGATTGATGCCATCCTGGTGATGTACAGCGGCACGGATTGCCCTTACAAAGGCGGGGCTGAACGTACTGCGCAGCTCATCAACAAAGTGTATCCGTTGATGACCGAGCGTGGCCTCAGTACCCGGCGGCTGCGGTTGGTTGCGATCTGCACGGTCTGTACCAGCGCCTTCATGCGCGAAATCACGCAAATGAACCAGACGTTAGCCGAGATTGGCCCCGTTCAGAATGAGCTGATCGCGGCTGCCCCGGTCCAGCCTTCAACCAGCGGGAAGGGATAAGCCAGCTATGACAATCGAAAATGTGAATGTTGATGTGCTGGTGGTGGGTGGCGGCATTGCCGGTATGCAGTCGGCGTTGGACCTGGCCGATCAGGGCT
>JAFGFI010000303.1 GCA_016931185.1 Anaerolineae bacterium | reverse complement strand
GTGAATTTCTCTTTTTCGCCCCGTAGGGGCGAAAAAGAGAAGGGAAAAAAACACCCTTTTCTCTTCCGCTACCACGAGGTAGCAACTCGCGTTATAATACCTCTTATCATCTCCTTAGTATAGGATGCCGCCAAAATAGAGGAATTCATCATTAACCGTTGGTTCACCAGCAGTAGGATGAAAATTTAAGACGAAACCAAGTTTTCAAGGGTTTTCACAATTTGCCAATTTGAAATTTGCCAATTTTCAAGGGAGTTTTATTATACTTGGTATATCATGCCATGATTTGACGGCCTCTCGGGTTTACGTATAATGCCTAACGAAATCCCGGGATGGTTCAAGTTACCTTAACACTTTATGCTCTATCAAGCGTAAAAGTGTAAAGGTAAAAGGCAAGGTTCCTGAATCTTGCCGAAATCCCAGTTTTTTGAAAAAACCGAAAGTTTAGGAGCGTTTATGACGGAGACAAAATATTATCCTATGGCTGAAGCTGTGCGCGCGGCTTACGCCAATGGAGAGGAAGACGAAGCCCTGGAACCGATTGTGCGCGTCAATAGTGATGGAGAACTGGTAGGGCGCATTCAAGACGGTGATTATGTTATTTTTTATGATATTCGTGGAGAACGCGAGATTGAACTGACCAGTGCATTTGTGGCATCTGATTTTCCCCATTTTTCACGCAAATCCATGCAGGTACACTTTGCTACGATGATTGAGTACGCTAAAGACTTACCGGTCAAAGTAGCCTTTCCCCCACTTGGCGCAATTCACAACACATTGAGCGAAGTCGTTAGTACACATGGCCTCAAGCAAGTAAAGGTCACAGAATCTGAAAAGTCTATTCATGTCAGTTATTTTCTCAACGGGAAGCGTGAACAACCCTTTCCAGGAGAACGCCATATCTTTATATCTTCTCCGGAAGTGGATAACTACGCCGAAATCCCACACATGAGCGCGCCGGCTGTGGCTGATGCGGTGGTCGCGGTACTGCAAGACCCTGAACCGGACCTGGTGGTGGTCAACTTTGTGAATGTGGATGTGGTAGGCCACATAGAAAACCACGATGCCGTTCTGCAAGCAGTAGAAACTGTCGATCAATGCGTCGGCAAAGTGGTAGCGGCGGCGCAAACCCAGGGCATCACCCCTGTCATTGTTGCAGATCATGGTACCGTCGAGCGTTGGCTTTATCCAGATGGCACAGTGGATACCGGACACACCGATAACCTGGTACCCTTTGTCATTGCAGAGCCGGGGCTTAAAAATGTTACGCTTTACCCGGGAAATTCTCTTACCGATGTGGCGCCCACAATTTTACACTTGATGGGTCTACCCAAGCCGAATGAAATGACAGGCAACAGTCTGCTTCCCGAAGAAGCTATCACAGCTTGGGCCGTAAACAAAGAGCGGCGGCGGATTTTGTTGATCATTGCCGATGGCTGGGGAATACGAGATGAAGCCTGGGGCAATATGATTATGGAAGCCAATACCCCTAATATGGATACACTGCAAACTGAGTGGCCTCACACACGCCTCCAAGCTGCCGGCCCGGCGGTGGGGATGCCAGAGGGAACTGTAGGAAATTCTGAATCAGGCCACACACACATTGGGGCGGGGCGACGTATCCTCGCCGACCGGGTATGCATCAATGAGTCCCTGGCCGATGGTTCTTTTTTTGAAAACGAAGCCTTTCTCTGGGCCATGCGCGGGGCCAAACGCGATGGCACGCGCCTGCACTTGCTCGGCATCGTCTCCTTCTACAGTTCTCACGGCTCCGTAGATCACTTATTGCCATTATTAGAAATGGCTCGCCGTGAAGGAATCCCCGAAGTCTACCATCACGGCATGTTGGGGCGGCGTGGGGAACGACTTGGAAGTGGGGCACACTATATAGAATTAGTCGAAAAAGAGACCGAAAAGCTAGGTGTGGGCGTTGTGGCTTCAGTTATCGGACGGTTTTGGAGTCTTGATCGAGAAGAAAATTGGGACCGCATTGAGAAAACTTATCGCTGGTTGGTAGAGGGACAGGGCACACACGTAAGGGCAGAATGATCCCTGTGCCTCAAGGGGTCGGCTTTTGCAGGTAAACATAATCCCGGTTTTTCCGGAAAAACCGGGATTATGTTATATAACCACTTTAGGCCGCCATCGCTCGCTATCGGCAGGAATCAACACCGCGACCAAGTGCCCATCTTGATCGAGTGCTTTTAATATTATGCACTCTGGGGGAGTTGATAAATCCCCGATACTCTGCCCATAGCGTACAGCCTGTACTTGATGCGCAGTAAGTCGAACTTCGGGCATCGCTACTAAAGCAGCAGCAGGGGGGAGCAGTGCCGCAGACAGTGCATTTTTCGATGCCAGATCGCGCAGTGCTTCCAATGTACGACTCATTTCCAGATTAAAGTCACCCACCGCCACGCGCGTCAACGCGTGCAAATATGCACCGCACCCCAAAACTTGCCCCAGGTCATGGGCCAGGCTACGCACATACGTGCCTGCCGAACAAACAACTTCAAGAATTAAATCGGGGGGATTCCAATCCACCAGATCTAAGCGATACAGAGTAACCGTACGTGGCGCACGATCTAACATCTTTCCTTGACGTGCCAGTTCATAAAGTTTTTTCCCTGCCACTTTAATCGCGGAATACATGGGGGGAATTTGCTGAATAGTTCCCCGAAAATGTGCGAGGGTCTCCTCACACGCCGCGCGTGTAACTTGTACAGGATGCTGTTCTAGCACATCCCCTTCGCGATCATACGTCGTGGTTACAGCACCGAGACGCACCACTGCCCGGTACACCTTCGTATGGTCTGCCATAAATTGCGCCAGCCGTGTTGCTGAGCCAACCAGCAGCAGCAAGACCCCCGTCGCCATTGGATCGAGTGTACCTGTGTGCCCCACGCGCCGGGTCTGTGCAATGTGCCGCACTGCATTAACTACATCGTGAGATGTCATCCCAGCAGGCTTGTTAATTACCAACAATCCGTGCATAAAATCTTTAGAAATCCTTGACAACTAAAGGCGCGGGAAAGCAGGTGTTTTTCGGTTCCGGGCAAAGCCCGGAACCGAAAATACCTAAAAATCTTGCTGAGGTCCTGATGCCGCACGCTGCTCGATTGTCTAACATGTTTGTTGAGCGCTACAAAGCCCCATATCTTTTCAAGATTTTTCTTGCGCTTCCTGAAATACATAGGGCAACACCCGCTCCGAAGCGACTGATAAGGGCCCCGGAATTGAGCAACCGGCGGCCTGGCGATGTCCCCCGCCTCCTAATTCTTTGGCGATCCAGGCTACATTGTACCCCGGTCGCGCGCGCATACTGACTTTAACAGTACCGTCATTCATTTCCAAAAAGGAAACTGAAATATTAGCTTCCGCAATGCGACTGAGAAAATTGCTAAACCCCAAATCAGCGTGATCTTCGATGCCAAGTTGCTGCTTCTCTGCTATCGGCAGCGTGGTCCAAGCGACACCGTTATGCAGTTGCAGCCGGTTGAGAGCAATTCCCCAGGCCCGCATTTGCCAGTAAGTCACAGAATCCAACGTTTTTTGTACCACGCTCAGATAATCACCCCCGGCCTCGATCATACGCGCAACGAAGGATAGGACAGCGGGTGTCGTATTTGTGGTACGCAGTCCGCGCGTATCAGTTATGATACCGGTAAGCAAACAGGTCGCGATATCCGTATCTATCGTTATCCCCAAAGCTTCTATAAGTTCCGCCATAAGTAATGCCGTCGCAGCGGCGGTTGGATCCACCAGGTTCACATCTCCGAATTCATCATTGGTCTCATGATGATCGATCACCAACAGCGACAGTTGGCCGTGACGGGTTTCTTGATAAATCCCGCCGGTGCGCTCAAGATCGCTCATATCCACCGCCACCACTAAATCCACCCCCGAAGTATGTTGTGTCGCCGGAGTGACCGGATCTATATCTTCAGGGATACTTGAGACAAATGTCTTTACTCCTGGTAGATAAGATAGCATTTCCGGGATAGGATGTACACACGCCACAACCGGTGATTTGCCCAGATAAACTAACGCTAATCGCAACGCTAATGTACTGCCGATCGTATCGCCATCAGGACGAGGGTGTGAGATTATAAGAGGTCGTTTACTCTGTTTCAGTAAATGAACGGCCTTATTCAACACTATTGGATTCATCATCGCCTCGGATGTCCGCATCCGCGTTCTCCTCGTGCAGCTTTTCCAGGATAGTATCCATATGAGCACCATATTCCAAAGAAGGATCATAGATAAAGATCAATTGAGGAATATTGCGCACGCGCAATGTCGGCGCAAGTTGTGTGCGGAACCATCCGGCCGCTCCGTCTAGCGCACTCTGCACCGCAACACGCTCTTCCGGCGAACCGATCAAACTGTAATAAATTTCAGCACGTGTGGTATCGCGATTTACTTTGACCGCCGTAATTGTCAATTCTGAAAACCGTGGATCATTAGACTCTTCCAATAATAATATCGTTAACTTGCGGCGGATTAACTCATTGATTCGACCTAGATATTTTTTACTCATCACACACCCCCTAAAAATTATGCAGTCAAACACGATCTGCGCAGACATCCATACTCATCGGCGCTTATATAACTGTCTCGCGTTGCATAATATAAAATTGCAGACGATCTTGGATATCTATTTCATCGAAATTATCCACGCGCACACCGCACTCGAAGCCTTCTCGGACCTCACGCACATCTTGCTCAAAGCGTTTGAGCGTTTCAACTGAACCTTCATGGAGCATCTCTCCCTTGCGGAACACGCGCACTTTTGCATTACGGCGAATCACACCGCGTGTTACATAACATCCGGCAATACGTCCTAATTTGGGAATATTAAAAGTCGCCCGCACCTCGGCTTCGCCAATCACCTGTTCCACGTAGGTCGGTTCCAACATACCCTTCATGGCTTTTTCGACATCATCAAAAATCTCATAAATCACATCGTAGCTCTTGATTTCTAATTCTTCTCGATCGGCCATGCGCCGTGCAGATGCATCCGGACCTACCCGGAATCCGATTAAAATCGCCTCGGAGGCCATTGCCAGGTTAATATCCGACTCGCTAATATTGCCTGGAGCAGCATGGACGACATTAACTTTGACATTTTCATTGCTCAAACGTTTCAATGAATTGACAATAGGCTCAATCGAACCTTGTACATCCGTCTTCAAGACAATAGCCAGCTCCTTAATCTCTCCCTCACGAATACGAGCGGAGAAATCATCTAGCGAAAGTGGTCTACGATCCTGATTCAAATCACGCTGTTTTGTTTCTGCCTGCCGCCTTTCAGCAATCGCACGCGCCGTGCGCTCATCCTTAACCACCTCCATACGATCCCCTGCATCAGGAACATCATGTAGCCCAATGACGATAGAGGGAGTTGCAGGCGGGGTGGTGCGGTGACGGCGCCCATTTTCATCCTCCAATGCCCGAATCCGTCCCCAGGTATTCCCGGCCACAATCACATCTCCGGTGTATAATGTGCCATTTTGAATTAGCACCGTAGCCAAGGGGCCACGTCGCTTATCAAGACGTCCCTCCAATACCGTCCCAATGGCGGGACGATTAGGGTTAGCCTTCACACCTACCTCGTCGGCCAATAAAACAATCGCTTCTAACAGATCATCCAGCCCCAATTTTTGTTTGGCAGAAACTCGAATGACCATCGTATTGCCGCCCCACTCATCCGGCATCAACCCTTGTTCGCTTAAAGCCTGCATCACTACTTCAGGGCGCGCGTTAGGGCGGTCAATTTTATTTAAGGCTACAATAATTGGCACATGAGCCGCGCGCGCGTGATTGATAGCTTCAAGGGTCTGCGGTTGTACACCGTCATCAGCAGCGACCACGAGAACAGCAATGTCGGTTGTATGTGCACCGCGCGCGCGCATCGCGGTAAATGCTTCGTGTCCTGGCGTATCCAAAAAAGTAATGCGCCGGCCCTCATGTTTAATTTGATACGCGCCAATATGCTGTGTAATCCCGCCACTTTCTTTTCCAACCACATTTGTATGACGAATCGCATCTAGCAATGAAGTTTTACCGTGATCGACATGTCCTAAAACCGTCACGACTGGAGGACGAAGTTGCAGGTCTTCTGGAGATTCATTGATTAGGAGGAGTTGCCATGGGGACAATTCAGTTTCCATCTCTTCCTCAATGAGGTCCGGATAAGGAAGCATCGCCTCAACCCCAAATTCACTGGCCACAATAGCGGCTGTATCAAAATCGATTTGTTGGTTAATGCTCGCCAGAACCCCACTATTCATTAGAACCTTAATAATCGCGATCGGCGTTTCATCTAACAAATCTGCCAAATCACGCACTGTAATAATCTCTGGAATAATTATTTCTTTTTCCATACACCATCCTCCTCTTTCTCAAATATTTTGCTCTTCAACGCAGTTGCGGACATCATGGTTATCTGTACCAGGCAGACGTGAACGGCCAATACCCGGGTCTTCTAGACGTTCAGGCAATGATGCTGCATAGGTCTGTAATGTCGCGCAATCATCAGCCGAGAGTATGACTCGCAATGCGTGATTAAGCGCGTTGCGTTTCAATGCTTGTTCCCAACACACCCGTTGCCGGCAAAGATAAGCTCCACGGCCATTAAGCTTTCCTGTTTCGTCTATGACTACGCCTCCCTCGGTTAACCGTACTACGCGAATCAACTCGCGTTTAGGGCGCGTACTGCGACAGACTATACATGTGCGCTCAGGAATATGCCGTGACTTGGAACGTTCTCCCTTGGAACGCCGTTTTGTTTTCTTCACATCTCCCAAACCTTATCTCTCCTAAACGTTCTTTTTCCCTCTACACATAACGGATGTAAACATCTGTATGGTTGCGAACAATTGACATACACATAAAAAGGACGCCAAGAAATTTTTGGCGTCCTTTAACCATACGAGGCATCTATGTGCGGGCAGACAAATGCCGGGCAAATAAATGCCTTGACAAACGTTTGACGTTAGCGTATCAACATCGCAGTATCATACTCGACGTGAATACGCAACTCATCATTGGTTGCAACTGACCTGGACTGACCAAAAGATCTCTCGGATTACTACCATAACTTGCATCGCGGCTGTACGACTGTACGCGGCTACACAACTGTGTGATGCTACACGGTTGCACGACTGCACAGTTAGAAATCATCGTAACCTTCCCAACGATCACTCCGGCGACGCTTGCGCATAATACGCGTTTGACCCGTTTCCTCATCAAAAACGAGCGTTCGCCCCTTTTTTCGTCGTTTTCCTTTCTTCTTCGATGACAAATCATCATCAAAGTCCTCATCCTCTTCAAATTCATATTCTCCAAGACTCGAGATAGGTGTCACCTCGAAGGGGAACACGGCATCCTCTTGGGATTCAGGACTCACTTCAATTTCTTGTTCAGATACTTCGAGTATTTCCTCTTCTACTGAACTTACTTCAACTTCTTCTTCTACACTGGCCACCCCTACTGCCTCTGATAATTCCGGCTCGGCCTCAGGTGTAAGTAACGTATCAATCTCAATTAACTCAGGTATAACCTCGTCGGCAGCGACTACAACTACTTCCTCTTCTTCGGCAATGATGGCTTCACTATCAACCTCAAGAAGTTCTTCCGCCTGCGTAGCTTCCAATGTTGTTACCTCAGGTGGCATTTCTGAAGGAACCATGGGTTCAACAGCAAAGTCCGCCTCATCAATGGCAAAAGTCAGGCCAAGGTCCTGAACAGCA
Organism: Anaerolineae bacterium; assembly: GCA_016931185.1. GTDB lineage: Bacteria > Chloroflexota > Anaerolineae > B4-G1 > SLSP01 > JAFGFI01. The sequence goes on along the minus strand of JAFGFI010000303.1, from coordinate 7,159 downwards.
TCCTTGATCTGGCGTAATGCTTTGGTACCTACTCCTTGAAGCATTAAGACCGCTTCATCACCTAACGCTATACGTTCCATGAGTTGCCCGACATTGATCAACTCATTACTCTTAAGATGTTGTAATACTTTTTCTGCAAGCTCGAGTTGTTCTACAGAAATCGCGTATGCTGCCTGGGGCACAGTCGAGCGTGCCTTAACCATAGCTTCGAGACGCGCCTCTTCAGCATGCTGTTGTGCAGTACGTCGCGCGCGCGCCTGGCGCGCTCCGGGACGTTCTGCATTGCGGAGATCGATTTGAACTTGCCGGACTGCGCTGACCACCGTGTGGATAATGCGGCGTTCCTCATCTGTATAGGGATAATGGTCACTTTCATGGACGCGCATAATGGAAGCTAGTTTGGGGAATAAAGAAGCCACAGACTTTAAGTTTCCCAAAAGCTCGGGGGATTCATTGATCTGCTCCAATGCCCATAATGCTGCTGCAGTGGCGCCTTCAATATCTATGCGCCAGTTTGTTAATTTAGCGGCCAGGCGTGCATTTTGCCCCGCGCGACCAATTGCCAGGGATAGTTGATCATCCATAACCACAACATAGGCAGTCCGCCCACCAGGATTATTTTCATCAAGGATCACGTTAAGTACCTGGTGCATACTTAAGGCATTAGCAATATAGGCGATGGGATCTTGAGACCATTCAATGACGTCAATACGCTCACCATGTAACTCGCGAGAAATCGTCTGAATACGAATACCACGCATGCCGACGCAAGCTCCCACAGGGTCAAGTCCTGACTGGCGCGTGGATACTGCAACCTTAGCTCGCGAGCCAGCCTCGCGAGCAATTGCTTGAATCTCCACCTGCCCGCCGCGAATCTCAGGAACTTCTAATTCGAGTAGACGTCGCAGCATACGTGGGTGGCTACGACTGGCAATGATTTCGGGGCCACGAGGGGTGCGCCGCACTTCGAGCACATACACGCGAATTTTCTGGTGAAGAGTATAGTGCTCTCCTGGAATTTGCTCGCGCTTAGGCATATGAGCTTCTTCACGACGTTCCAAATGTAACGTAATCCCATGAGGCTTAATGGATTGAATCGTTCCAATGATGATTTCCCCTTCCTGACGGCTGAAACGATTAAATTGACTCTCTCGTTCAGCTTCACGTAATCTTTGGGTAATGACTTGTTTCGCCGTCTGTGCCGCAATCCGACCAAAATTATGTGGGGTTTCATCAATCAAAATCAAGTCTCCAACCTGGGCGGTTGACTTTATCCTACGCGCCAATGGCAGAGTTATCTGGCTATCTACGTCTTCAATAGTATCAACCACCAATTTTTCAACGTAAATGCGAGCTAAACCAGTGTCGAAGTTAATTTCAGCCGTCACGTTTTGCGTAGGGGCAACTTTCCAATCCCGCCGATAGGCCGTCACCAATGCCGCGCGCACAGCATCTAATACCACCTCTCGGGGAAGGCTGTATTCGGCACAAATCTGGTTAAAAGCCAGGGCGAACTCACTCTTCATTAAAAAATCTGCCTCCCAATTCTAAACCTATTTATTTTAACAGAAAAGTGGGGGGATCCCCACTTTTCTGGTGCGCTTACGCGCATTTATTCCTAATGATAACAGGATTATAACATACTTATAAGTTTAAGCAAGAATTGCCCTTCTTTTTTCCTTGTGTTATACTTGGTAGGCTTGACTAAGTGTTAAGCCTATCATAATTAAAAAGGTGACCAAAATTGGAGCAGAATAATCAACAAGAAAAATTGTCTCTACTGGCTAAGAAATGCATAGATAATCTAGGAAATCCAAACCCGCGCCAGCGGTCACAGGCTGCACAAGAATTAGGGAAACTGGGTGTTACTGCTGCGGTGCCGGCACTTATAGAAACTTTAAAATACGATGTGAACACTTATGTGCGCACTGCATGCGCGGAAGCGCTGGGCCACATTGGAGACATCAAAGCAATTTTCCCCTTAATTGATGCCATGCATGATTCTTGCTCATTTGTAAGGCGTTCCGCTGCGATAGCTTTAGGACAATTGCAAGCCAAGGAGTCTCAGGGAGTATTACTTCAAGCCCTGGAAGACCCTAACTTTTATGTGAGACGCGCGGCGATCAATGCGATTGGCAAACTCGGCATCTCTGATATGGGTGCGCTCTTATTGCCCTTACTAGACACATCAGACCCTCGAATTCAACGCACTGTGATCACAGCCATGCGCCGGTTACAAACTCAGGAAGGGGTCCCGCAAATGGTCCACATGTTAGAGGCGTACATGGAATATCCATCACCACGTGACCTCCCTATAGTGAAGAGCTTAGTCATCACTCTGGGGGATTTAGGGGCGGAAGAGGCAGTACCGGTATTGATGAAGATTGTGCAGGGATATGTCGGTGCGCGTTCATTAGCGGCAAAAGCGTTAGGGGAAATTGGAGACCCGCGCGCGGGCACTGCATTGTTGGCAGTACTGGCGGATAAAAGCACAAATTTGCAGCTTGCGACTCTAAAAAGCCTGGGACATTTACACTACCAACAGGCGGCGCCTGAAGTAAGAAGGTTTTTTAAATCTCCAGACCCGCGGCTACGGCGCATAGCGGCATTGACGGCCGGGCAGTTGCAGGATGAAATCGCCAAGCCTTTGCTCTTACAAATGGCCTATGAAGATCCTAGTTCGTTGGTGCGTCCCGCGGCTATTGAAGCACTGGGAGAGATGGATGACCCAGCGTTATTGCCTGAGTTACTTCCCTTAGTTGATGATGCTAATGCCTATTTGCGCGCGGCCCTCTCAGATACACTTAGCCGGTTGAATGATGGGCGTCCGGAAATACAACATGCGTTGGCCCAATTGTCAGAAGACAAAATAGAACATGTCTCAACCGCCGCGAAGCGGGCCATAGATCGTTTAGAGCCGGAAAAGCCGCAGTCGCCATCGCCCCCCCCGCCAAAGAAAGAATTTCCGGCCTGGTTTAGAAAGTTATTAGGTCGCATATAAACCAACGTCAAGATGAAAGGGGAGCATCTCGACCCAGCAAGATCAAAACCGCAAAATGCGGCAATGCCAGTTGTCGTCGCCAACGTCGAGGTTCCTGGAGTAAACGATATAACCACTCCAATCCGACGCGCTGTATCCAACGGGGCGCGCGGCGCGTCAGGCCTGCTATAAAATCAAACGATCCCCCTACACCGATGCCTACTGTGGCCCCGGTCCGGTGTAAATTGCGTGCCAGCCAAAGGTCCTGTTTGGGCGCGCCGTAGGCAACAAGCAACAAGTCAGTCTGTGTCGCGCGTACGCGTGCTACAATTGCATCCTCTTCCACCAATGCAGGAGAACCGGCATAACATCCTGCTATTTGCAAACCAGGATAACGAGTGGCAAGAATGTCCGCGGCTCTCTCCGCAATACCGGGCGCTGCACCTAAAAAGAACACCCGCCACCCACACCGGGCGGCTTCTGCCGCCAAACGGGGGACAAGATCTGAACCGGCGACGCGTTCACGTAGATGCGTCCCCCGCAACCGCGCGGCAGCTAACACGCCAATTCCATCAGGAACACAAAGGGCGGCCTTTTGCAAGGTCGCCCTGAAAGCTCCATGTTTACGCGCTGCCATCAGAAATTCAGGATTAACGGTAGCCACTTGATAAAAACCACTTTTTTCAGCAATCCATTGACGGGTGTAACTTATGGCTTCCTCCATTGTAACATCATGGATCGGCACTTCCATCAACGTAAGCGCAACACGTGGCACGTTCATACGATTTAGAACAGGTTAAGCGCCATATCCCCGATAAGCCAGTAGCGGAAGTCCTCCCCACTCGAACATTGTACCCCACCCACGACTCCATACACAATGGCAATCAAGGGGAAAAGCAGCAAAATAAAAGTGAGGATCAAGGCGATAGGGATAAGCAAAATACCGATTAAGATGGCGCTTAAAGCCCCAGTCACTGCCCAGATTGCTCCAATCAGCAGGCCCCCACCGGCCCATAGAATAAGTTGCATTAAGAAGGCTTGCATAGACTGGTAAGCGACGTAGCGGGAGCGTTCCTTATAGACCAAATATATCACCAAAGCTGCTGCCACACCTAAGAACCCGGTCACCAGGTTGAGCAATACACTCAGATGCGCGAGCATGGCCCAGGTACGTTCATCTGACGGCGACAACGGTTGTGGTTGATATGTCGTATGAGACGCGCCATTCGACAATGGTGCGCGGCTAGGGGTAGCTTCTGATGTAGACTCAGACACATTTAGAACTTCTTCTTCATTCATTGTTTTCCTCCTAAGTAAGTTTTCTATACTAATCTACCCCTTATTACGCAACCACCCCGTTAAAAGTTGCATCCATATACACACTTAATTCGAACCTTCCTCAAATTTCTCCACCTGGTAAATCGATACCTTCATATCAGGCCAACGCCAGGCATTAGATGGTAATCGAGCCTTATAACACAGACTGGACAAAAACTCTTCCGGTACCGGCAGCGATTCCCAAACCTGGGGCAAAAACGTCGCCCGATTCCATCCCCGTTCAATGAGTACACCATCAATACCGGGGCGCAATTTACGCAATAAATCCTCCGGCCCATCAAAATCCAAAGCTGTAGGAGCTGTCAACACCGAAACTTCTACTACAATTGCAGACAATTCAGCTTGGGTCAGCGGCGGAAAACGCGGATCTTTAAAGGCGGCATTGAGAGCATTCTCGCGTACATCTTCAATAAGAGGGCGAGAGGCGGTCAATGAGCCAATACATCCACGCAAATTTCCACTTCGTGTATGCAAAGTCACAAAAGAAGCACCAGGAGCCTGTAAGTTGGAAGAAGTTATTGCCGGTAGTGTCGCCATTTGCGCTCCCAAGGCTTCCGCAATTGTGGCCCGCGCCAGACGGACAAGATACTGCCCCTCTTCTATACTCAAATACTGTGCGGTCATAAGATTATGCTCCCTCCACGTAAGCTACAGCCGCGTAGCCTACTACTTGATGATAATCACCACTCACAGCGCCGGAAGTTTGATAATGCAGCAGATGGGGTTGCCAGTTTAATACCTCGGCAATTGTGATCAATGTAAGCACCGGTGACTGTCCACATGCTTCCCCACGCGCGACTGCTGTCTTATTGCTCTCCAGAACCGCATCCAAAAACTGGTGATCAAGTTCGTTCGCGCGCGTCTCGTTGTGATAATGGCTTAAATCTGAACTCACAACGATCAAATCATTGGCTTCCAGGAGGGGCGTCAGCAACTTCCCAATGGCAATGGGATCTACTTCACCAAACAACATAGGCACTATGGGAACTCCTGGATAGACCATTTGCAAAAAGGGCAATTGCACTTCCAGACAGTGTTCTGGCGCGTGTGGAGATTGCGTGATTTGAAGTAGGGATTCTGATGCGCCTTCTGCCATCAATCGCGCTATTTGCTCTCGATCTACAGGGACATCCCCAAGTGGCGTTTGAAAAGCATCATAATCTCCCAACGCTACCCCGGTAAACCACATACGATGGCTAGGCCCTAACACGTAGATACGTTGGGGGGGGGCGGATTGTGCAGCTAATAACTTGTAGGCAAAAGCTGCAACCGGACCAGAATAAACATAACCCGCGTGGGGAGCGATGATAGCACGGACACCGGGCAATACGTCCGGCGTAGCAGAGTCCATATATTGTTCAATTGCCTCCTGTAAAAGCGAGGGGTCTGCCGGATAGAACATTCCGGCGACTGCGGGACGACGTACAATTTTGTGATTCATTTTACTCCTTTGCAAAAAAAACAACTAAGACCAGACACCGGCGAGGGAAACGCCACAAGTGGGACAAATTCCCGGCGTTTTCCACACGGGTTGCGTGTGAAAACCATAACGTCGAATCAGTAGTTCGCCACAGGCCGGACAATATGTACTTTCACGTTGCGTGTCAGGAAGATTGCCTACATAAACAAACTGTAGCCCGGCATCCTTTCCAATTTGGTACGCGCGCTCCAGCGTAGCTGCCGGCGTGCGACCGCGATCCTGCATCTTATAACTTGGGTGGAATGCGCTGACATGCCAGGGCATAGCGGGATCAACTTCTGCTAACCAGGCCGCCAACGCGGATAATTCTGCATCGGAATCATTCAGGCCGGGGACAATAAGCGTAGTGACCTCAATCCAGATCCCTGTCTTCTGCGCAATATAAGCAATATTACGTTTGATTGGGTCAAGACGCGCGTCACAGTAGGTGCGATACAGATCATCCGTAAACCCCTTCAAATCCACGTTAATACCATCCAAATAGGGAGCGATAGTTTCAAGGGTTTCGGTACTCATAAAGCCATTAGAAACGTAAACATTTTTAATACCCTGCTCAGATGCTAATTTAGCCGTATCATAGGTATATTCGAAAAAAACCGTAGGTTCATTGTAGGTATAGGCAATAGAGGCACATCCCTGCGTGTGCGCAATTTCGACTAACTGCTCAGGCATCAACAACTGCCCGGCAGAAAAACGTTCTCCCTCCACTTGCCGCACTTGAGAAATATCCGCATTTTGACACCACCGGCAGCGCATATTACATCCATACGTTCCGATGGAAAGCGCGCTGCTTCCGGGCAAAAAATGAAACAAGGGTTTTTTCTCAATAGGATCCACATGTGCAGCAATTGCCTGTCCGTAAACCGTCAGAACAAGTTGCCCATCACGGTTGACCCTAACTCCACATTTTCCCCAATCTCCTGGAGCCAGTGTGCAATAATGTTCACAAGTACGGCATTGCACGGCTTTATCACGCAATGAGCGCGACAACGCGCTATTTCTGAATGGCGCGCCGTTCGGAAATGGCGCAGTAGACTTCAACATCATATTCCTCCCTTGAAAATCGTAAATTAGCAAATTTAAAATTGACAAATTGTGAAAACCCTTGAAAACTTAGTTTCGTCTTAAATTTTCATCCAACTACTGATGAACGCACCGCGTTAATTCGTAATTCCCTTGAAAATAGCGAATTACGAATTCAATTTTCATCCAACTGCTGGTGAACTCACAGAGTTAATGAGTAATTCCTTAGTGCTTGTAAAAATATAACTTCCTATTTTCTACCGTACATTAACAGCGCAGCGAGAAGGTTGAAACCAGAACAAGACCGGGCAGGGTAAGTCTTTCTTCAGACAGTATTT